>NZ_DASSXS010000236.1:0-7558 GCF_035703625.1 Nocardioides sp.
GCGCCGTTCGAGACGACCGCCAGCCCGTGCGCTCCGACGTACTCGAAGACCTCCTCGGCCCAGCGCAGCGGGCGACCGGTGACGAACACCACCGGAACTCCCGCGTCGTCGAGGGCAGCGATGACGTCGTGGGCGTACGGCGACACCGTGCCGTCGGTGCGCACCAGGGTGCCGTCGAGGTCGGTGGCGACCAGCCGCGCCACGGCGATCAGGCCCGTGGCTCGGGCAACGGACGCGCGAGCACCAGCGCACCCTCCTCGTCGCTGCCGCGCAGCTCGGTGAAGCCGCACCCGGCGAGCACCTTGAGGCTGGCGCCGTTGTCAGGGCGGACCCCGGCCCGGACCCGGACACCGGCCGCGTCGGTCTCGGCGAGCAGCGCACGCAGCGCCTCGGTCGCGATCCCGCGCCCGCGTGCCGCCTCGACGAGGCCGTAGCCCACCTCGACCTCGCCGTCCTCCGGCCGGCCGAGCGTTCCGATGGTCCCGACCGCCAGCCCGTCGCACACGATGTGCCGCGGTCCCCACGGGTCGCCCTCGCGCGCCATCGAGGCGGCGTCGACGTCGTCGGGACGCGGATAGGCAGGGTGCCACGACGGATCGCGACGTCCGTCGCGCATCGCGGCCGCCTCCGCCGGTGTCACCAGCGTGAGCCGGAGCCGGGTCGAGGCGATCTCGGCCGGCAGGGTCATGGGAACCAGCGTCCGAGCTCGGTGGCGACGCCGTCGTCGTAGACCGTCTCGGTGACGCCGTCGGCGGCGGCCCGGACCTCCTCGACCGCCTGCCCCATCGCCACGCCACGCCCGGCCCAGCGCAGCATCTCCAGGTCGTTGCGGCCGTCGCCGATGGCGAGGACGTCGCCCTGTCCGACTCCGAGCCGCTCCGCGACGAGAGCCAGGCCCGAGGCCTTGGAGACGCCGACCGGGCTCAGGTCCAGCCACGCGGTCCAGCCGACGACGTAGTCGGTGCCGTGCAGCCCGAGCCTGGCGGCCAGCTCGACGAAGTCCTCGGCGGTGGCCTCGGGGTCGCGGATGATCACCCGGCTGACCGGGCCGGCCACGAGATCGTCCACCTCGGTGATGATCATGTCGCCGGAGAGCTCTCCCAGCGGGAAGTGGCGGTTGACCCGGTAGCCGACCCCACGCTCCTCGACCGCCACCAGCGCCTCGGGGTGGTGCTCGAGCACCGCCGCCACGGCGGGCGCCGCGTCGAAGGTCTCTTCGTGGACGACCTCGAGCGGGGGGTAGCGGAAGACCACGGCGCCGTTGGACGCCACCACCCAGAGCCGGTCACCGTCCGCGGCCGGCAGGCCGAGCAGGTCGGCGATCCGCACCATGCCGTGGGGCGATCGTCCGCTCGAGAGCACGACATGCGCTCCGCGGTCCAGCACGCGTCGTACGGCGTCGTGGACGGCAGGCGAGATCTCCTCATGGGTCGTGCCGGCGCCCTCGACCCACTTCAACAGCGTCCCGTCGATGTCGAGGGCGACCAGCTTGGGCGTCCAGCCGTGGTTGGGGTTCCCGACCGGTCCCGACCCGGCCGACGTGGGGTCGCTCACCGCTGAACCGGCTCCAGTACCTCGCGTCCACCGAGCCAGGGCTGGAGTGCCTTGGGCACCCGGACCGATCCGTCGGCCTGCTGGTGGGTCTCCAGGATCGCCACGATCGGGCGGGTGATCGAGCAGAGAGTCCCGTTGAGCGTGGCCACCGGACGCACCTCGCTCCCGCCCTCGGCGGTCTCGAAGCGAGCCCGGGTGTCGAGCCGCCGCGTCTGGAAGTCGGTGCAGTTGGAGGTCGAGGTCAGCTCGCGGTACCGGCCCTGGGTGGGGATCCAGGCCTCGCAGTCGAACTTCCGCTGCGCGGACAGCCCCAGATCGCCCGCGGCCACGTCGATCACCCGGTAGGCCAGCTCGAGCTTGTCGAGGAACTGCTTCTCCCACTCGAGCAGCCGCTGGTGCTCGGCGAAGGACTCCTCGACGGTGGTGTAGACGAACATCTCCACCTTGTCGAACCAGTGGACGCGGATGATGCCGCGGGTGTCCTTGCCGTGCGAACCGGCCTCCTTGCGGAAGCAGGGGCTGAACGCGGCGTAGCGCAGCGGCAGCGCGGACCCGTCGAGGATCTCGTCGGAGTGGTAGGCCGCCATCGGCACCTCGGACGTGCCGACCAGGTAGAGGTCCTCGCCCTCGATCCGGTAGACGTCGTCGGCCGCCTGCCCCAGGAAACCGGTGCCCTCCATCGCGCGCGGCTTGACCAGCGAGGGCGCCACGACCTGGGTGAAACCGGACTCTCGCGCCTGCTCCAGCGCGAGGTTGATCAGCGCGAACTCCAGCTCGGCGCCGACGCCGGTGAGGAAGTAGAACCGCGAGCCCGACACCTTCGCGCCGCGCTCGAGGTCGATCGCGCCGAGGATCCTGCCCAGCTCCACGTGGTCACGGGGCTCGAACCCCTCCGCCGCGAAGTCCCGCGGCTCACCCACGACCTCGAGCACCTCGAAGTCGTCCTCGCCACCGGCCGGGGCCTCGTCGGCCGCGACATTGGGGATCGACATGAGGGCGGCCTGCCACTCGGCCTCGGCGGCCGACTGCGCGGCCTCGGCCGCCTTGACCTCGCCGGCGAGGACCTTGGTCCGCGCCAGCAGGTCCTGCTTCTCCTCGCCCTCGGCGCGGGGGATCTGCTTGCCGAGCTGCTTCTGCTCGGAGCGCCGGGACTCGAAGCTGGCGATGGCCTCGCGCCGGGCCGCGTCGGCGGCCAGCGCCCGGTCGACACCGTCGGTCGGCAGCCCGCGCTTGACCTGGGCGGCGCGGACCCGGTCGGGATCGTCACGCAGGAGGCGGGGGTCGATCATGTCCGGGGTCCCCGCGGAGAGGTGAGCGTCGCAGCGCCTGTCCCGGGATGGTCGACCAGCGACCGCCTCGAAGCAGGGCTCGTCGTGGGGTGGTTCACACCGAAAGGCTAGCCGCAGGCACCGAGCACGGTCACACGGATAGCGGGTGACCCCGACTGGGTACCCTGACGCGGACATTCCCGACTTCAACGAGATGCGAGTTGCTCGAGCGATCCCGCGTGGCCCCGTTGGGCTGGGCCGTGCTGTGCCTCGGCCTGCTCGTCGTCATCACCGTCATGGTGGCCACCGAGTGGGCGCCGCTGGCGTCGCTCGACCGGCAGGGACGACCGGTCGAGGAGTGGGCCGCCGGCAGGCCGGCGCTCCATCCCGGGTTGCGCGTGATCGAGGTCGGTTTCAACACGATCGCGATGACGATCCTCACCGTCCTCCTGGCGGCCGCCCTCTTCGCGCGGAACCACCGGCGGGCGGCCTACCTCACCGTCGGCGTGATGGTCGCGACGTCGGTCGCCACCACGCTCCTCAAGAACGCCTTCGGCCGGGCCCGCCCGGTGTGGCAGGACCCGACCGCGCTGCTGCACAACAACGCCTTCCCGTCCGGTCACGCCTCCTCGATCGCCGCGTTCGCGGGACTGGTCGTGGTGTTCGTGGCGATGCTGGTCCGCCGCTCCAACGTGCGGCGAGTGGCCTACGTGGTCGCCGGACTCGTCGTCGTACTCGTCTGCGCGGACCGCGTCCTGCTCGGGCGCCACTACCCGAGCGACGTCCTGGCCGGGGTGCTGCTGGGCGCTTTCGTCGTCCTGCTGGGCGTCGCGGTCTACAGCCCCTTGCCGCGGAGCCACGCGGAGACGGCCGAGCCGCTCGCCGAGGCCGTGCCGACGACCAGGCAGCTGGCCGTGGTGCTCAACCCTTCCAAGGTCGAGGACCCGGGCCAGTTCCGGTCGATCGTGAGCACGATGGCGGCCGAGGCCGGCTGGTCCGAGCCCACCTGGCACTACACGACGGTCGAGGACCCGGGCACCGGCATGGCCGAGGCCGCCGCGGTCGAGGGGGCCGACCTGGTCCTCGTCTGCGGCGGGGACGGCACCGTGCGCGAGGTGTGCGCCGAGCTCGCCGGCACCGGCGTACCGGTCGGCATCGTCCCGGCCGGCACCGGCAACCTGCTGGCGCGCAACCTCGGCATCCCGCTCTACCTGCGGGCCGCGATCGACGTCGGGCTCAACGGTCAGGACCAGGCGATCGACCTCGCCTCCGTCTCCGGGGACGGCATCGACGACACCCACTTCATGGTCATGGCCGGCATGGGGTTCGACGCCGCGATCATGGAGGGTGTCAACGAGGACATCAAGAAGCGGATCGGCTGGTTCGCCTACGTCATCTCGGCCCTGAAGTCGCTGATGTTCCCGGCCCAGCGGATCGAGGTCAGCATCGACGGCGGGGAGTTCACCAAGCACCGCGCCCGCACGGTCGTGGTCGGCAACGTCGGGAGCCTCCAGGCCGGCATGCCGCTGCTGCCGGACGCCCGCATCGACGACGGTCTGCTGGACGTGGTGATCCTGCACCCGAAACGCTTCCTGTCCTGGGTGCCGCTCGCGTTCCGGGTGCTGACCAAGCGGCCCCGGACCGACGACACGATCAACCGGATGACCGGTCGCACGGTGGTCGTCCGGGCCGGAGCGGACACCCCGCGCCAGCTCGACGGTGACTCGATCGGCCTCGGCCGCGAGCTGCGGATGGAGTGCATCCACGGCAGGCTGCTGGTCCGGGTTCCGCGCTAGGGCCGCGTCGCCTGCACGTCACCGGATTTCGAGACGCGTCGCGGCTACCCTTCGCTGCGCTCAGGCCTGCGCCGACGCTCCTCAATCTTCGCCGCTGATCGCGGGGTTCGCAGGCTCACCCCGCGGCGGCTCGAGCAGGAACACGGGGATCTCGCGGTCGGTCCGCTCGGCGTACTTCGTGTAGTTGGGCCACGTCTCGACCATCACCGCCCAGTACGTCGCCCGCTCGGTGCCGTGGACGCGCCGGGGCGTCACCGCCGTCGGCCGGCCGCGGAACGTGACCGTGGCGCGGTCGGCCACGTCGAGGTTGCCCACCCACGCCGGCGGCTTCGGGGCGCCCCAGTTGGATCCGGCCACCAGCCAGCCGTCCTCGTGCGGGACGCAGAGCAGTGGCGTGGAGCGCGGGATGCCGCTCTTGCGCCCGGGCACGGTGAGCAGGAGCTCCGGCAGGCCCGCCAGCGACAGCAGCGTCAGCCGGCCCCGGGTCAGCCGCTGGATCAGCAGGTCGAGCCCGACGATCTGCGCCGCGAACCTGGGCAACCAGGGCTGGCGGCCGAGCCTGATCGCGAGCCATCGGATCGGGTTCATGTCCAGAGCGTAGGGCGCCTCAGGCCGGCCGGGCGTGCGTGACCGCCTCCTCCTCCTCGGGCGACAGCTGCTGTTCGCAGGTCCAGGCGGTGACGCTCTTGGCGTAGGTGCGGGCCTCGCTGCGGCCGTGGATCGAGGTGAGGACGACCCCGTGCCCGCCGTCGTCGAGCAGCGCCAGCGACCAGGACAGATGCCCGCCCATGTCGCCGAAGGCGTCGTAGCGCACCACCGCGAGGTGACGCAGCGCGTCGACCGCCTCCTTGCGCAGCGCGGCGACCTCCTGGCGCAGGCCGTGGACGTCGGTGGGCAGGGCCTCGGCGCCGGAGCGGCGGGAGTCTCCGGTGCGTCGCAGCGCGACCACCGAGAACACCCCCGCGACGAGCGCCAGGACGAGGGCGAGGATGGCGAGGATCAGCACGGTGCAAACCCTATGACCGCAGGCCGGGCGAACGCGGTTGCCGCGAGCGTGCCGTGGGACTTGATCGTGGGAAGATGCCTCGGTGACCGTCCCGCGCATCGCCTACCAGGGGGAACCCGGCGCCAACTCGCACCTCGTGTGCCGCCAGAAGTACCCGGACCACGAGGCCGTCGCGTGCGCGTCGTTCGAGGACGTCTTCGCGGCCGTCGAGTCCGGCGACGCCCACCTCGCCATGATCCCGATCGACAACTCGATCGCGGGTCGGGTGGCCGACATCCACCACTTCCTGCCGACCTCGGACCTGCACATCGTCGCCGAGCACTTCCTGCGCATCCAGTTCACGCTGATGGCTGCGCCGGGGGCGTCCCTGGACACGATCAAGACGGTGCACAGCCACGTCCACGCCCTGGGCCAGTGCCGCAAGGTGATCCGCGAGCTGGGCCTGACCCCGCTGGTGTCCGGTGACACGGCCGGGGCCGCCCGTGAGATCGCGGAGGCCCAGGACCCCGCGCAGGCCGCGATCGCGCCGCCGCTGGCCGCAGATATCTACGGCCTCGACATCCTGCGCGACGACGTCGAGGACGAGGACCACAACACGACGCGGTTCGTGGTGCTCGCCCAGGAGTACGTCGAGGCGCCGGCCGGCGGTGGCCCGGTCGTGACCACCTTCGTCTTCAACGTCCGCAACCTCCCCGCCGCGCTCTACAAGGCCCTCGGCGGCTTCGCCACCAACGGCGTCAACATGACCAAGCTCGAGAGCTACATGGTCGGGGGCCACTTCACCGCGACGCAGTTCCTCGCCGAGGTCGACGGCCACCCCCATGACGCCGGGGTGGCGCGGGCGCTCGAGGAGCTCGCGTTCTTCACCACCGACGTCAAGGTGCTCGGGGTCTACCCCGCCGACGCGTTCCGTCAGCAGTAGCAGCACGTAGCCCGGCGGGCGATAGATTCGCGGGGTGACCGAGGAGCCCCGCACCGAGGACCTGGGATTCGCGCGGGTCGACCTCGACCGCGCCGCCCGCACCGGCGACGCCGAGGTCGTCTACGGCGCCGGGAAGTCCCCCGAGCAGGTCGTCGCCATCCTGCGCACGCTGCACGCGAAGCACCCCGACCGTGCGGTCCTCGCCACCCGGCTCAGCGACGAGGCACTGCATGCGGTCCGGGAGCTCGACGCAGACGTCGACCTGATCGCCCGGGCGGCCTCGCTCGGTCCGCTCCCGCAGCCCACCGGCACCGTGGCGGTGATCAGTGCCGGGACCTCCGACGGCCCGGTCGCCGCCGAGGCCGCTCTCACCGCCCGCGTCCACGGCGCGGGTGTCCGAGAGGTCCGCGACGTCGGGGTGGCGGGGCTGCACCGCCTGCTGGCGGTCCGCGACGAGCTCGAGCAGGCGGACTGTCTGGTCGTGGTGGCGGGCATGGAGGGTGCGCTGCCCTCGGTGGTCGGCGGGCTGACCGGCGTCCCCATGGTCGCGGTGCCCACCAGCGTGGGGTACGGCGCCTCGTTCGGCGGGCTGGCCGCGCTGCTGGCGATGCTCAACTCGTGTGCCCCAGGCGTGACCGTGGTCAACATCGACAACGGCTACGGCGCCGGCGTGTTCGCGGCAAGGGTGGCGCGGCGGACCGCCCGGCACCGCCATGAGGCGCCGTGACGATCTGGGTCGACGCCTCCTCCGGCGCCAGCGGCGACATGCTGCTCGGCGCCCTGGTGGGCGTGGGCGTCCGCGTCGACGTCCTCCAGGACGCCGTCGACGCAATCTCCCCCGAGCCGGTGAACCTCCGGGTCGAGCAGGTCACCCGCAACGGCTTCGCGGCCACCCGCTGCCACGTCAGGGCGCGCGAGTCGGGACAGCACCGCTCCTGGCGCGACATCCGGGGCCTGTTGAGGAGCTCCCGCCTCGACGAGGACGTCCGGTCCCTCGCGTTTCGCGTCTTCG
>NZ_DASSXS010000084.1:0-3611 GCF_035703625.1 Nocardioides sp.
CCGGAACGACGAACGCCGCGCTCCGGATCGTCGGGCGCGGCGCGGTGAGCCTGCCCTGTCGATCACGGAGCCGATGGTTCGGGCTCCCTCGCCGAGGCAACCGGGACAGACTATCCGCGAGCGGCGTACGACGCGAAATC
This sequence comes from Nocardioides sp., assembly GCF_035703625.1. Lineage (GTDB taxonomy): Bacteria > Actinomycetota > Actinomycetes > Propionibacteriales > Nocardioidaceae > Nocardioides. The sequence continues at coordinate 141 of NZ_DASSXS010000084.1, forward strand.
CAGCGGGCCGACCCCCTGATCTAGCGTGTCCCCGTGTCCCTCACCCTTGCCGAGGCCCGGGCCCGGGCCGCCCTGCTGTCCGACGTGGCCTACGACATCTCCCTCGACCTGACCGACCGGGAGACCTTCGGCGTCGCCACCACGATCCGGTTCGACTGCACCGAGGCCGGCGACACCTTCCTCGAGCTGTCCGACGCCGTGGGCCTGACGGTGTCCGGGGCCGTCGAGTGGTCCTACGACGGACGGCGGATCCACCTCTCCGGCCTCGAGGCCAGCAACGAGGTGCGGGTGGAGGCACGCAAGGCCTACATCACCGACGGGGACGGGATGCACACGTTCACCGACCCGGCCGACGGTGAGACCTACGTGTCGGCGTACGTCGGCATGGACATCGCCCAGCGGGTCTTCCCCTGCTTCGACCAGAACGACCTCAAGGCCCCGCTCACCCTCCGGGTCACCGCTCCCGAGGGCTGGACCGTGCTCGCCAACGGCCGCGAGGTGGCGCACGAGGGAGGCACCTGGACCTTCGCCGAGACCCCACCGATCCCGACGGCCATGTTCGTCGTCTGCGCCGGACCCTGGCACTCGCACACCTGGGAGCACCGGACCAAGGACGGCCGGACGCTCGGCTTCGGCTGGCACGCGCGCGCGTCGCTGTCCGCCCAGCTCGACCGCGACATCGACGAGCTCCGGCAGATCACCGACCGGTGCTTCGACCACTACGGGGAGCTCTTCGACGAGCCGTACCCCTTCGACTCCTTCGACCAGGTGATGGTGCCCGGCCAGAACTGGGGCGCGCAGGAGACCCCCGGCTGCGTCACCTATCGCGACGAGTTCCTGCCGATCGGTCGACCGACGGAGGGCGAGCGGCGCCGGCGCGGGATGGTGATCGCCCACGAGATGGCGCACATGTGGTTCGGCGACCTGGTCACCATGACCTGGTGGGAGGACACCTGGCTGCAGGAGTCCTTCGCCGACTACATGGGCTTCCGGGTGGCCGAGGCGGCGGCCGGCTTCGAGGGGACGTTCGTCGACTTCACGATCAGCCGGAAGGTCGCGGGATACCAGGCCGACGAGCGGCGCTCCACGCATCCGGTCGCGCCGCTGGCCGAGGACGTGGCCGACGTCGACGTCGCCGCCGGCAACTTCGACCAGATCTCCTACGCCAAGGGCAACTCGGCCCTGAGGCAGCTGGTCACCTGGCTGGGCGACGACGCCTTCCTCGCCGGCGTCAACGGCTACCTGACCCGGCACCGCTTCGGCAACGCCACGCTGGCCGACTTCGTCGACACCCTCGACGCGGTCACCGACCGCGACGTGCGGGCGTGGGCGCAGGCCTGGCTGCGGACCACCGGCTTCGACACCCTCCGGGTGATCCGCGACGCCGACGGGCCGGTGCTGGTCCGCGAGGGCAGCCGGCCCCACACGGTCCGGGTGACGGCGTACGACGAGACGCTGGCGCGGATCGACAGCGAGCTGGTCGACCTCGGGGACGCACCCGTCCGGCTCCGGGACGCGGCGTTGCTGGTGCCCAACAGCGGCGGCGAGACCTTCGCCCGGATCCGGCTCGACGACCGGTCGTGGGAGGCCGTCGAGCGCGACCTGGCCTCGATCCCGGACGACGACACCCGTGCGGTCCTCTGGAGCAGCAGCTTCGACCTGGCCCGGTGCGGCGAGATCACCCCCGCGCAGTACCTCGGGCTCGTCACCCGCCACCTCCCGCGCGAACCCAGGGCCCCCATCGTCGAGTGGGTGCTGAGCTGGACGCTCTCCACGCTGATTCCCCTGCGACTGTCGCCGGCGGAGGTCGTGGACGCGGTCGCCCAGGTGGCCGCGGCGTGCGAGACCGGCCTGGCCTCCGAGCCCGATCTCGAGGTCGCGACCTCGCTGAGCCGCAGCCTCGCCGAGACCACACCGGACACGGTGCTGCTCGAGCAGTGGCTGCTCGACCGGGCCACCCACACCGGGATCGAGCTCGACCCGACCCTGCGCTGGTCGGCGATCCGCCGGCTGGCCGCCCTGGGTGGGCTGACCTCGGAGCAGATCGACGACGAGCGCCACGGCGACGGCACGGTCGTCGGCGAGCTGGGGGCCGCGCGCGCCCACGCCGCGATCCCCGACCCGGACGCCAAGGCCCGGGCCTGGACCCGCATGTTCGAGGACCCGCAGGTCTCCAACCGGATGTTCCTCGCCCTCGCCGAGGGCTTCTGGGACCCCGAGCAGGTCGAGCTGGTCCACCCCTACGTGGGGCGCTACCTGGCCGAGGCGCCCGCGGTGGCCCGCGCCCGCGGACAGGCGTTCTCGCAGCTCGTGGGCAAGGCCTTCCCCCACATCCCGCTCGGCCCGCCCGACGTGGCGGCGCTCGAGGCCGCGCTCGCGGGCGACGTACCGACCGTGCTGCGTCGGGAGTGGGAGGACCGGCTGGACGACCTCCGCCTCACCCGTTGAGTCGGGGATTCCCGCTCGTTGAGTTGGGGATTCCCGCTCGTTGAGTCGGGGTTTGGCGCTACGCGTGGCCGTCGAACATGGACGTGACCGAGCCGTCCTCGAAAACCTCCTTGATCGCCCGCGAGATGAGCGGCGCGATCGACAGCATCGTCAGCTTGTCGAAGTGGCGGTCCGGCGTGAGGGGCAGCGTGTTGGTCACGATGACCTCGGTGGCCGGGCAGTTCTTGAGCCGGTCGACGGCCGGATCGGAGAGGAGGGCGTGGGTGGCGGCGATGACCACGCCGGCCGCCCCGTCGGCCATCAGCGCCTCGGCGGCCTTCACGATGGTGCCGCCGGTGTCGATCATGTCGTCGACCAGGACGCAGATCCGGCCCTCGACCTTGCCGACCACCCGGTTGGCGACGGTCTCGTTGGGGCGGTCGATGTCGCGCGTCTTGTGGATGAAGGCCAGGGGTGCCCCGCCGAGCCGGGCCGACCAGCGCTCGGCGACCTTGATCCGGCCGGCATCCGGCGAGACCACGGCGAGCCGCTGGTCGCCGTACTTCTGGCGGACGTAGTCGGCGAGGATCGGCAGCGCCATCAGGTGGTCGACCGGGCCGTCGAAGAAGCCCTGGATCTGGTCGGCGTGCAGGTCGACCGCGATCAACCGGTCGGCGCCCGCCGTCTTGAACAGGTCGGCGACCAGACGGGCGGAGATCGGCTCGCGGCCGCGGTGCTTCTTGTCCTGGCGGGCGTAGCCGTAGAACGGCAGCACCACCGTGATCCGCTTGGCCGAGGCCCGCTTGAGGGCGTCGACCATGATCAGGTGCTCCATGATCCACTCGTTGATCGGGGCCGTGTGGCTCTGGATCACGAAGGCGTCGCTGCCGCGGACGGACTCCTCGTAGCGGACGTAGATCTCGGAGTTGGCGAACTCGTAGGCCGAGGTCGGGACCAGACCGGTGCCGAGCAGGTGAACGACCTCCTCGGCGAGTTCCGGGTGGGCCCGGCCGCTGAAGACCATGAGGTTCTTCTCGGTGGTCC
>NZ_DASSXS010000189.1:0-47672 GCF_035703625.1 Nocardioides sp.
ACGATGGGGTAAGGCCCCCCACAGAACATGGGGTTGATAGGCCGGAGGTGTACAGCAGCAATGCCCAGCCGACCGGTACTAATAGGCCGAGGGCTTGTCTTACAAACCCTCAACCAAAACCACAACAACACACCCCCCCAACAAGGGGGGACATCGTGCCCGCGTCCACACCACACCCCGCACACCACCCGTGTGCGGAACACCCCAAAAAACCAACACCCCCACCCCCCAAAAACAAAGGGGGCCAGGGGTGAACAAAAGCGTTACGGCGGCCATAGCGGAAGGGAAACACCCGGACCCATACCGAACCCGGAAGTTAAGCCTTCCAGCGCCGATGGTACTGCAACCGAGAGGCTGTGGGAGAGTAGGACGCCGCCGGACATACTTTGGCCAGGGGCCACCCGTCACGGGTGGCCCCTGGTGCAATTTCGGCACCAATTCGGCCACCTGTCCGGACCAGTTGTGGTCCACAGGTCGGTACCCGGTGAGCCATCTCCACAGCTCACCTCCGCGCCGTCGCCGTAGATCGGCGGTCGCGGGGAGAGTGGGACGTGGAGGTGATCGTTCATGTCAGGGTCTGCGCAGCAGCAAGCCGCCGTCGAGTCGGTCAACGAGGTCCGGCTCGTGGGGCGGATCTCCCAGGCGCCCGAGGAGCGGATACTGCCCAGTGGCGACAGCCTCTGGAGCTTCCGGGTGGTGGTGCCCAGAGCCGAGGGCGCGAGCCGTTCTCGCCACCAGGTCGATGCCGTCGACTGCTGCGTCTGGTCCGGACGCGTCAGGCGGTCGGTCGCGACCTGGCGCGTCGACGACGTCGTGGAGGTCGTCGGTGCGGTGCGGCGACGGTTCTTCCGCACCGAGCGTGGGGCGGCGTCCCGCTTCGAGGTCGAGGTGTCGGCCGGCAGGATCATCCGTCGCGCAGCGAGCGCATGAGCGCGCCGACGCTGGGCTTGGGCTGGAAGGACGTCGCCTTCTCCGGCAGCAGCCGGTCGCCGCCCACGATCCGCCGGACCGTGTCGAACTCGATCGCCGGCATCAGCACGGCGATTCCTCCGGCCTGGGGCAGGCGACGCAGGGTGTCGTCCACCGAGTGGTGGTGCTCCACACGGTCAGGCGGGGACCCCAGTGCGGGGAGCACCGACTCGTGCAGGACTTCCACCGCGGCCACCTGATCGGAGAGCTCGAGCGAGACCGTCGCCCACTCGCGTCCGTCGGTGGCGACCAACGTTCCCGGGGCGAGGGCGGCGACCGCCTCAGACGGATCGCACGCAGCGACGACGCCGTAGCTTGCCGCGGCCTTGGCCAGCGCCTCGAGCGTGGTGCCGACGAGTATCCGGTGGATGGCCCCGAGGAACAGGGGCGTGTCGTCCTGGTCGACCAGCATGGCCAGGCCCCGGTCAGCGGCGGTCCCCGGGGCTTCCCCCTGCATGCGCAGGTAGGCCGCGTAGCGGTGGTGGCCGTCAGCGAGCAGCGCGCGGGAGCCGGCGAGGTGGCGGGCGAGGTCGGCGAGGGTCTCGGGCTCGCGGATCGCCCAGATCCGGTGACGGTCGCCCAGGCGGTCGTCGAACTCGTGGTCCGCGGCCCTGGCCAGGACGGGACGCAGGAGCTCCCGCACGGCAGCCGGTCCCCGATGCACGAGCAGGATGGGTGCCGGGTTCATGCCCATCTCGGTCATCCGCTCCGCCAGCTCGGCCACCTGGGCAGGGTGGACGCCTTCGTGCGGGTACACCACCCGCTCGGCCGGGCCGTGGTCTCGAACGGAGAGGTCGAGCCCACCGACGAGTCCACGGATGGTCATGCCCGAAGCGGAGTACTCGTGCAGGTAGACCGCCGGTTCGGCGTCCCGGTGCAGATGGCCCTGCGCCTGCCAGTCCTCGAGGCGCTGGGCGACGTTGCGGTACGGCCGCGCGAAAGCCCGCGCCGAGGCGGGGTCGCCGACCCGGGAAGGCGACAGCATGAGCGCACGGAACGGATCCAGCCGGAACGGGCCGGCCACGTAGGGCGGCGTGACCACGGGGCTGGAGTCCATCGGTGCATCGTAGGGTGCCCATCCTCAGCAGTTCGAAAGGAGGGGGCGACGTGCTCGGTGCCTCGAAGCAGCCGCTGGCCGCGGCCTACGACCTGGTGATGTTCGACCTCGACGGGGTCGTCTACATCGAGTCCGCACCGGTGCCCGGTGCGCCGGAACACCTCGCCCGGCTCCGTGAGGGGAGCACCCGGCTCGCGTTCATCACCAACAACGCCTCCCGCCCGCCCGCGGCAGTGGTGGAGAAGCTGTCCGGCATCGGCGTCGTCGCAGACCAGGACGAGGTGGTCACCTCGGCCCAGGCGGCCGCCCACCTGCTCGCCGAGCGGCACGGCGAGGGCGGGGTGATCGCCTGCCTCGGCGGAGCCGGGCTCGAGGAGGCGTTGAGGGCGGTGGGCCTGGAACCGACCACCGTGGACGACTCGCGGGCGGTGGCGCTGGCCACGGGCTACGGGCCGGACGTGGTGTGGCGCGACGTGATGCGCGCGGCGATGCGGGTCCGCGACGGGCTGTTCTGGGTCGCGAGCAACACCGACCTGTCCCTGCCGACCAGGTTCGGCCAGGCCCCCGGCCACGGCGTCCTGGTCGACATGCTCGAGCGGTTCAGCGGCGTGAAGGCCGTCGTGGCCGGGAAGCCCCAACGTCCCCTGCTCGACGAGACGATCCGGAGGATCGGTGGCAGCAACCCCCTCATGGTGGGGGACCGGCTCGACACCGACATCGAGGGAGCAGGCAACATCGGCATCGACTCCCTGCTGGTGATGACCGGGGTCACCGGCCTGCCCGAGCTGGCGTCGGCCGGCCCCGAACTTCGGCCGACGTACCTCTCGGTCGACCTCGCGGGCCTCTTCGTGCCCCACCCGGAGCCGGAGAGCGTCGGAGACGGGTGGCGGTGTGGTGGCTGGCAGGCGCAGGTTCCCGACGGCCGGCTGGAGGTGTCCGGCGAGGGGGAGGTGGGCGACTGGTGGCGGGCCGTCGCGGCTGCCGTGTGGGAGCACCTCGACGCCTCCGGCACCGCAGCGGAGGTCGCCGGCGTGGCCGTGCCGCCCACAGATCCCGGCGTCGGGCGCGGTAATCTCGGCGCATGACGGAGCACATCCCGGAGCACACCCCGGAGACCGACCAGGTGGAGACCTCCCCTCCCGATGCCGGGCCGGAGCGCACGGGCGTCCAGGTGGTCGACGACGTGCTCGACTCCATGCGCGGGCTCGACGACCGTCCGGTGGAGGAGCACCCGGCTGTCTTCGAGAGTGCCCACCAGCAGCTGCGCCAGGCGCTCGACGGCCCGGCCGGAGCCTGAACCGGCGGCCGTGCCGCCACGTCGGCAACGCCTGGACGCCGAGCTCGTCCGACGGCGACTCGCCCGGTCCCGAGAGCACGCCAGCGAGCTGATCGCTGCCGGCCGGGTCACGGTCGCCGGGTCCCCGGCGACCAAGCCCGCTACCGGTGTCACCACGGACGCCGCGATCGTGGTGACCGACGATCCCGATCGACCCGACTACGTCTCCCGTGGTGGGCACAAGCTGGCCGGCGCTCTCGACGTGTTCGAGGCAGCGGGCCTCGTCGTCCGTGGTCGTCGCTGCCTGGACGCGGGCGCCTCCACCGGCGGGTTCACCGACGTACTGCTGCGCCACGGCGCCCGCGAGGTAGTGGCGGTGGACGTCGGCTACGGCCAGCTCGCCTGGAGGCTGCGCCAGGACGAGCGGGTGACGGTGCACGACCGGACCAACGTGCGCGACCTGAGCCTCGGCGTGGTCGGCGCCCCGGTCGACCTCGTGGTGGGCGACCTCTCGTTCATCTCCCTGGTCCTGGTGCTGGACGCGCTGCTCGCCGTCACCGCGCCGGACGGTGACCTGGCGCTGATGGTGAAACCGCAGTTCGAGGTCGGCAAGGAACGGGTCGGCAAGGGGGGCGTGGTCCGGGATCCCGACCTGCGGACCGAGGCCGTGGTCGCGGTGGCGCAGGCGGCTGCCGCTCGTGGCTGGGGGGCCCGGATGGTCACCCGGAGCCCGCTGCCGGGACCGTCGGGGAACGTCGAGTTCTTCGTCTGGCTGCGCCGCGGCCAGGCCCTGGTGGACGCGGCCGACATCGCGGCCGTTGTGCACGGGGCGGGTGGACCGGGGGTGCCGAGTGAGAAGGTTGAGCCGTGACACCAACGAGCAGCGGAGCTGACACGGCGGCGGGCGGCAGCCCGCGACGGGTGCTCCTGCTCACCCACACCGGGCGGGCGGAGGCCCACGAGGTCGCCCGCGCCTTCTGCAAGGCGCTGACCGGCCACGGCCTGGTGGTCCGGCTCCTCGCGGCCGAGGCCGCCGACCTCGGGCTCGAGAGTGCCCAGTTCGACCCGCCTCTGGAGGTCCTCGACGACGAGGGCGACGCCGGCCGCGACTGCGAGCTCGCGCTCGTCATCGGCGGCGACGGCACCATCCTGCGGGCGGCCGAGATCACCCACACCAGCGGGACCCCGCTGCTGGGCGTCAACCTCGGTCACGTCGGCTTCCTCGCGGAGGCGGAGTACGACGACGTCGAGTCCACCATCGACGCGATCGTGCAGCGCCGCTACACCGCCGAGGACCGGCTCACCGTCGACGTGACCGTGCGTCGCGAGGGCGAGCTCGTCTCCAGCACCTTCGCGCTCAACGAGGTCAGCGTGGAGAAGGCCGCCCGGGAGCGGATGATGGAGCTCGTCCTCGAGATCGACGGGCGGCCGTTGTCGCGGTGGGGCTGCGACGGCGTCGTGTGCGCCACCCCCACCGGGTCGACCGCCTACAACTTCAGCGCCGGCGGTCCGGTCGTGTGGCCGGGAGTGGAGGCGCTGATGATCGTGCCGCTCAGCGCCCACGCGCTGTTCGCCCGACCCCTGGTCGTCGCCCCCACCTCGGTGATCGCCCTGGAGGTGCTGAGCCACAACGAGGGGGCAGGGGTCCTGTGGGCGGACGGACGCCGGACGGTCGACCTGCCGCCGGGGGCCCGGATCGAGGTGCGCCGCGGCGAGACGCCCGTGCGCCTGGTCCGCCTGCACGAGGCGCCGTTCACCGACCGGCTGGTGGCGAAGTTCGGCCTGCCGGTGGAGGGGTGGAGGGGCGCCGCAGCCCGTCGGCGAAGCGGAGCGGGGCCGGATGCTTGAGGAGATCCGGATCGGGTCGCTCGGAGTCATCGACTCCTCGACCCTGGAGCTAGGTCCCGGCCTGACCGTCATCACCGGTGAGACCGGAGCCGGCAAGACCATGCTGGTCACGGCCCTGGGGCTGATCCTGGGTGGCCGCGCCGACAGCGGCGCGGTGCGCACCGGCGCCCGGGCCGCGCGGGTCGAGGGAGTCGTGCGCGCGTCGGCGGCGGAACACTTCGCCGGCGCGGTGGAGGAGGCCGGGGGAGAGGTGGAGGACGACCGGGTCGTCCTGGCCCGCAACGTCTCGGTCGAGGGCCGCTCGCGCGCCTTCGTGGGCGGCGCCTCGGTCCCCGTCTCGCTCCTGGCCGAGGTGGCCGAACCCCTGGTCGCCGTCCACGGGCAGTCCGACCAGCACCGGTTGCTGCAGGCACGCGCGCAGCGGGAGGCCCTGGACCGGTTCGGCGGGGAGGCCGTCGCCACCCTGCTCGGGGAGTACTCCGAATTGCACGACCGGCTCGCCGCCACCGAGTCCGAGCTCGCCGAGGTGGTGGCGACATCGCGCGACCGGGCCCGCGAGGCCGACCAGCTGCGCTTCGGGCTCGCGGAGATCGAGGCGGTCGGGCCCGAGAGCGGGGAGGACGAGGCGCTCGCGGGGGAGGAGTCCAGGCTCGGGTTCGCCGACACCCTGCGCACCGCGGCCGAGCAGGCCCGGGAGGCGCTCTCGTCGGACGGCGAGCGTCCCGACGCCCTGACCGTCACCTCGGCCGCACGCACCCTGCTCGACAGCGTGCGCGAGCACGACACCGAGGCCGCGGAGCTGGCCGACCGGCTTGGCGAGATCTCCTACCTGCTGTCGGACGTCGCCGCCGACGTGGCGTCCTACGCCTCCCGGGTGGAGAGCGACCCGATCCGGCTCGCCGCGGTCTCCGAGCGGCGGGCGGCGCTCACGACGCTGACCCGCAAGTACGGCGAGACGGTCGACGAGGTGCTGGCCTGGGCCGAGAGCTCCGCGAGCAGGCTGGCCGACCTCGACCACACCGATGACCGGATCGAGGAGCTGCGCGCCGCACGTGACGACCTCCGCCACCGTCTCGGCGAGCTCGCCGGCGCCCTGTCGGCCGCCAGGACGGAGGCGGCCACCCGGCTCGCCGACGAGGTGACCGCGGAGCTGGGGCTGCTGGCCATGCCGCACGCCCGGATCGAGGTCGACGTACGGCAGCAGGAGCAGCCGGCAGACGCCGAACCGCCCGGCCTGAAGGTCGGTGACCGCCTCCTGCGGTTCACCTCCACCGGCGTCGACGACGTGGAGTTCCTCCTCGCCGCCAACGTCGGGTCCGAACCCCGGCCGCTGGCCAAGGTGGCCTCCGGCGGCGAGCTCTCCCGGGTGATGCTCGCGCTCGAGGTGTCGCTCGCCGCGACCAGCCCGGTGCCCACGTTCGTCTTCGACGAGGTCGACGCCGGTGTCGGCGGCAGGGCGGCCGGGGAGGTCGGGCGCCGGCTGGCCACGCTGGCGCGCTCGGCGCAGGTCCTCGTGGTCACCCACCTGCCGCAGGTCGCGGCGTACGCCGACCACCACGTGGTGGTCGAGAAGTCCAGCGACGGTTCGGTGACGACCTCGGGCCTGACCGCCCTCGACGCTCCCGCGCGTGAGCGCGAGCTGTCGCGGATGTTCGCCGGGATGGAGGAGTCCGACACCGCCCTGGCCCATGCCCGGGAGCTGCTCGAGGCCGCCCAGCCCGCCCGCGCCCTGGGCTGAGCCCCGCGGCGACGCGCCGGGCCGCTGGTTGCCGGGAACGTGCCCTCGCGGCTGACACCATGGCCGCGTCATGAAGCCTGCCACCCGATCCCGCCCGGGGACCACCGAACCCGGACTGACCGGCATCGCCCGCGTCGAGCGCCGGACCCGTGCCCTGCTGCCCAGGCTGCGTCCGGGGGACGTGGCCGTGCTCGACCACCTCGACATGGACCGGGCCACCGCGCAGGCCCTGGTCGACGCCGGAGTCTCCGCGGTCCTCAACGCGGCCCCGATGATCTCCGGCCGGTTCCCGAACCTCGGCCCCCAGGTGCTGGCCGAGGCGGGGATCCTCGTCCTCGACAACGTCGAGGGCGCGTTCGGGATCGCCGACGGGGCCCCGGTCCGGGTCTACGACGAGGTGGTCTTCGCCGACGGCGCCGCGGTGGCGATGGGTCGCGAGGTGGACGCTCACGTCGTCGACCACGAGATGGCCCTGGCCCGGGCGGGGTTGGGCAGCCAGCTCGAGACGTTCACCCACAACAGCACCGAGTTCCTGCGCCGCGAGGAGGCCCTGCTGCTCCACGGCCTCGGCCTGCCCGAGACGAGCACCAGGATCGCCGACCGGCCGGTGGTGGTCGTCGCGGCCGGGAAGGCGAGCCGCCGTCGCCTCGCCTCGATCGAGGCCTTCATCCGGGAGCAGCAGCCGGTCCTGGTGGGTGTCGACGGTGGCGCCGACCTGCTCCTCGACGCCGGACACCGCCCTGACATCGTCGTGCTGTCGAACGCTGCACCGGACGCCGAGCGACCCTCGGCCAAGTCGCTCCGGGCCGCGCGCGACGTGGTGGTCCGCGTCGACGGCGGTGGCCGGCTCCACGCCGAGCAGCTCGAGAGGCTCGGCGTCCGCCCGCTCCCGCTGGAGTCCTCCGCCACCAGCGAGGACACCGCGCTGCTGCTGCTGGAGGCCGAGAACGCCCGGCTGATCGTCGGGGTGGGACTCCACGCACGGCTCGAGGAGGTCCTGGACCGCCAGAACCCCGGGCTCGCGGGCACCTACCTGACCCGGTTGAAGGTCGGGCACCTGCTCGTCGACGCGTCGTCGGTGCACCTGCTGTACTCCGGCCGGGTGCGGCCGCGCCACCTCTTCCTCGTCCTCGTCGCCGGTCTGCTCGCGCTCGCGGTCGCCGTGGCCGTGACCCCGGTGGGCCAGGAGTGGCTGACCGGACTCACCGACTACCTCCAAGGACTGTCCCGTTGATCTCGTTCCGCCAGCACGTCGTCACGCTCGTCGCGGTCTTCCTGGCCCTGGCCGTCGGGGTGGTCCTCGGCGGCGGGCCCCTGTCCGAGGTGGGTCGTGACGCCCTGACCTCGACCTCGGCCCAGCCGAGGTCCGGGTCCGGCAACGCCTCGGCCTTCGGCGACGCCTTCGCCACGGACGCCTCCCCCGTGCTGTACGACGAGGAGCTGGCCGGGAGATCCGTCGCGCTGGTGGCCCTGCCGGGCGCGGACGACCGCGTCATCGAGGGGCTCGTCGGCCAGGTCGAGGCCGCCGCCGGGACCATCGAGGGGAAGTACCTCCTGCAGCCCGGCCTCGTCGACCCCGGTGAGAAGTCCCTGGTCGACACGCTGGGCAGCCAGCTGATGACCCAGCTCGGCTCGGGCGCCGCCGACGAGACGGCGCCGACGTACGAACGCATGGGGCAGCTCCTCGGTGCCGCCATCGCCACCGACGAGGTGTCCGGTGCGGGTGCCGGGGACGAGCCCACCTCCATCCGGCAGAGCCTGACGGGGGCTGAGCTGGTCGTCTCTCCCGAGGACGAGCCGGGCCGGGCCCCGCTCGTCCTGGTGGTGCTCGGCGACGACGTCGACGACGACATCCTCGGGGGGCTGGTCGCCGGGATCGCCGATCGCGCGCGCGGTGTGGTCGTGGCCGGCGACACGCGGTCCGGGGCCAACGGTGACGTCGCCGCCCTGCGCTCGCGCCCCGAGGCGTCCGCGGTCACCACCGTCGACGGGATCGACCTGGCCGTGGGCCGGGTCACTGCCACGCTCGCCCTGGTGCGCTCGTTGAGCGAGAACGGTGGAGCCTTCGGTGCGTCGGGTTCGGACGGAGCCGTGCCCCTCCGGTAACATGGAGGTCCGTGAAGCATCCGACCCCCACCAAGCACGTTTTCGTGACCGGGGGCGTCGCCTCCTCACTCGGCAAGGGCCTCACGGCCTCCAGTCTGGGCAATCTCCTCAAGTCCCGCGGTCTGCGGGTCACGATGCAGAAGCTCGACCCCTACCTCAACGTGGATCCGGGCACCATGAACCCGTTCCAGCACGGCGAGGTGTTCGTGACCAACGACGGGGCGGAGACCGATCTCGACATCGGTCACTACGAGCGGTTCCTCGACGCCGACCTCGGCCAGATCGCCAACGTGACCACCGGCCAGGTCTACTCCAGCGTGATCGCCAAGGAACGACGCGGCGACTACCTCGGTGACACGGTCCAGGTGATCCCGCACATCACCAACGAGATCAAGGACCGCATCCAGGCCATGGGTGGTCCCGAGGTCGACGTGGTGATCACCGAGATCGGCGGCACCGTGGGCGACATCGAGTCGCTGCCGTTCCTCGAGGCCGCGCGCCAGGTCAGGCACGACATCGGCCGGGACAACTGCTTCTTCCTCCACGTGTCGCTGGTGCCGTACATCGGGCCGTCGGGTGAGCTCAAGACCAAGCCGACCCAGCACTCCGTGGCCGCGCTCAGGTCGATCGGCATCCAGCCCGACGCCGTCGTGTGCCGGGCCGACCGCGAGCTGCCCGAGGGGATCAAGAAGAAGATCTCCCTCATGTGCGACGTCGACGAGGAGGCGGTGGTGACCGCCGCCGATGCACCCTCGATCTACGACATCCCCAAGGTCCTCCACCGCGAGGGCCTCGACGCCTACGTCGTACGCCGTCTGGCGCTGCCCTTTCGTGACGTCGACTGGACCACCTGGGACGACCTGCTCCGCCGGGTGCACCACCCGCAGGAGGAGATCACGGTCGGTCTGGTCGGCAAGTACATCGACCTGCCCGATGCCTACCTCTCGGTGGTCGAGGCCCTGCGGGCCGGCGGCTTCGCGCACGAGGCCCGGGTGCACCTGCGCTGGATCGCGTCCGACGAGTGCCAGACCGCGGCCGGCGCCGCCCGCCACCTCAGCGACGTCGACGCCATCTGCGTGCCCGGCGGCTTCGGGATCCGGGGCATCGAGGGCAAGCTCGGCGCCCTGACCTACGCCCGCACCCACGGCATCCCCACGCTCGGGCTGTGCCTGGGCCTGCAGTGCATGGTCATCGAGTACGCCCGCAACGTGGCCGGTCTGCAGAAGGCCGCGTCGACGGAGTTCGACCCCGACTGCCCGGAGCCGGTGATCGCCACCATGGAGGAGCAGAAGTCCTTCGTCGACGGCGCCGGCGACCTGGGAGGCACCATGCGGCTCGGCCTCTACCCGGCCTCGCTCGCCGACGGCAGCGTCGTGCGGGAGGCATACGGGGAGGCCACCATCGCGGAGCGCCACCGGCACCGCTACGAGGTCAACAACCACTACCGCGACCAGCTCGAGGCTGCCGGTCTGGTCTTCTCGGGGACCAATCCCGACCTCGGTCTCGTCGAGTTCGTGGAGCTGCCGCGCACGGTGCACCCCTACTACGTGTCCACCCAGGCGCACCCCGAGCTGCGGTCGCGGCCGACCCGGCCGCACCCGCTCTTCGCGGGGCTGATCGGTGCGGCCATCGAACGCCAGCGGGAGCTGCGGTTCCCGATCGACGAGTCCGGTCTGCGCCGCCTCGACGACGACCTCGAGTAGGACTCAGCCCCGGGCGCGCAGCATCCGCTCGAGGGTGTCGGCGCCCGAGAGCACGGTCGTCCGGACGGTCGGGTCCTGGCCCGGCTCCGTGGCGACCCGGCGTGCCCGCTCGAGGAACGCCGCGTCACCGACGGTCGGCCACATCATCCGGGTCAGGCTCATCACCGCCAGCATGCCGCCACCGGCGAGCCGCACCACCTCGTCGAGATAGGACTCGGCGTAGGGCAGCAGCAGGTCGTGCTGGACCGGGCGCCAGAAGCAGCGGGACAGCTCCCGCAGCGGAGCACCCGCGGGGACGGACCGCTTGTCGAAGACCTGCGCCCAGACCTCGTCCTTGGCGGCCTGGTCGGCTCGCGCCGCGGTGACGCCGAGCGCCCGCACCCAGGCGTCCGGGTCGGGGTCGCGCTCCTCGAGAGCCTCGACCGCCTCGGCGTCGTACGAGCCGAGCGCGGATCGCCTTGCCAGCACCCGCCAGGCCAGGTCGGTGTCGCGGGCGCCGGCCTCCTCGAGCAGGTCGAAGTGCTCCTGCTCCGAGGCGGTCGCCGCCAGGGTGCGCAGGGCCGCCGCACGATGGTCCGGGTGCTCGGCGAGAGCGGCCGCGGTGTCGGCGATGCGGGAGAGCTGGCGGGGGATGTGGGAGACGGGGGTCCACTGGTCGGCCGTGCGATGGGCGAGGCCGAGGAAGGGTTCGACCACGGCCGGGCTCCGCTCGGACGCGAGCACGTCGAGGACGCAGGTGAGCAGGTCGTCGGCTGCCAGCTCGCCCTTCACCAGCATGTCCCAGGCCGTGGCGACCCCGAGGGCCCGGGACAGCGGGTCGGGCAGGTCGCCGGCGCGCTCGAGGAGGGTCTGCAGGGATGCCTCGTCGGTCCGCACCGCGGCGAAGGTGAGGTCGCCGTCGTTGACCAGGTGCAGGTCGGCCGCGGGCAGGTCGGGGACGGGGGTGCGCAGCCCGGTGGTCTCGACCGGCGTGGTGGCCTCACGGACCAGCCCCGTCTCCCGGGCGGAGAAGGACCCGATGTCGATCCGGTGCGGGCGCGGCTCCTGGCCGTCCGGCCCGGTGGACACCAGCTGACCATCGACGAGAGCCAGCGTGTCGGTGCCGGACTCGTCGAGCCACCCGGTCGTCCAGCCGGACAGGTCGCGGCCGGAGGCCTCGCTGACCGCCGAGACCAGGTCGTCGAGCCGGGCGTTGCTCCACGCGTGCTTGCGGAAGTAGGAACGCAGGCCCTCGACGAACGCCTCCTCCCCGACGTACGCCGCGAGCTGCCGCAGCGTGCTCTGTCCCTTGACGTAGGTGACCGCGTCGAAGTTGGCCATCGCCTGCGCGACGTCGGGCACCTCACCCCGGATCGGGTGCGTGGCCGGGCCCATGTCGACCCGGTAGCCCTCGAGCTTGAGGCCGGCCAGGAACGTGGCCTCGGCGTCGGTGTACTCGGTGGCGTTGACCTCGGCCCACGTCGACGCCCAGGACGCGAACGCCTCGTTGAGCCACAGGTCGTCCCACCACCGCATGGTGACCAGGTCGCCGAACCACATGTGCGCCATCTCGTGGAGCAGCACGTTGGCGACGTCCTCGCGCTGGCCGTGGGTGGGCGTGCTGCGGTGCAGCACGCTGTCGGTCCAGGTGACGCAGCCCCAGTTCTCCATCGCGCCGCCCATGTTGGGCACGAACACCTGGTCGTAGCGCTCCTGCGGGAAGGGCTGGCCGAACTGCTCGCCGAAGAACGCGAGCCCCTGCGCGGTGAGCTCGAACAGGTGGGCGGCGTCGCGCTCGAGGTTGCTCCTGAGCGACTGACGGCAGTAGAGCCCGAGGCTGTAGCCGTCGCGCTCCTCGCGGATCTCGTGGAACGGTCCGGCGTTGACGACCACGACGTACGTCGACAGCGGCGGGGTGTCCGGGAACTCCCACCGCCGGCCGCCCTCGGCGTCGTCCGCGACCGAGTCGGGGGCGGAGTTGCTGGTGACCAGCCACGAGTCGGGCGCGAACACGGTGAACCCGTGCGGGGCCTTGAGGTCGGGCTGGTCGAAGCAGGCCCACACGCGACGCGCGGCGTCGGGCTCGAAGGAGGTCCAGACGTAGACCAGCTTGTCGGAGGGGTCGACCGTGCGCAGGATGCCGGAGGAGCTCGCCGTGTCGGACTGGGCGGAGCTGACCACGACGACGTTGTCGGCGGCGAGGTCCCGCAGCGGGATCCGGCCGTCGGCCACGCCGTCGAGATCGAGCGGACGGTCGTTGAGCGTCGCCCACCGGACGTCGGCGACGCAGTCGAGGAAGGTCTCGGCGCCGGGCTCCCGGCAGGTGAAGGTGATCGTGGAGACCGACTCGAGCGTGTCGCCCTCCAGCAGGCCGCGCATGTCGACGTCGATGTCGTAGCGCTGCACGTCGATCAACGACGCGCGTTCGGCGGCCTCGGACTGGGTCAGACTGGCGGCATCGGACACGTGGCTGCTCCTTGTCGGGGTCGATCGCGACAGGCACGTTACCCGCTACGGTCGTGCGCATGGCCACGCCGACTCCCGAGCCCGCACCGGGCGACTCGGACGAGTCCTGGCCGGTGGTCGAGAGCACCGACCTGTTCCGCGACGACTGGGTGATGGCACTGCGCGCGGACCGGGTACGACGCCCCGGCGACCCCGGGGGCGAGTCGTTCCGCCGGCTCGTGCTCGAGCACCCCGGGGCGGCGGTGGTGCTGGCTCTCGACGAGGACCAGCGGGTGCTCTGCCTGCGGCAGTACCGCCACGCCGCGCGACGACG
Source organism: Nocardioides sp. (assembly GCF_035703625.1). Taxonomy (GTDB): domain Bacteria; phylum Actinomycetota; class Actinomycetes; order Propionibacteriales; family Nocardioidaceae; genus Nocardioides. The sequence continues at coordinate 13,456 of NZ_DASSXS010000189.1, forward strand.
GTTCGTGGAGCTTCCGGCGGGCCTCTGTGACGTCGACGGCGAGGATCCGCTCGAGGTGGCCCGGCGGGAGCTGCGCGAGGAGGCCGGGCTGGCGGCGGAGGACTGGGTGGCCCTGACGTCGGCGTACTCCTCCCCGGGGATCTCGTCGGAACTCATGCACTTCTTCCTCGCGCGCAACCTGGCTCCCGTCGACCGCGGCGACTTCGAGCCCGAGCACGAGGAGGCGGACATGGAGACGCTGTGGGTCGACTTCGACGACCTGCTGGCCGCCGCCCTCGACGGCCGGGTGAGCGATGCGCCGATCGTCCTGGCGGTGCTGCTCGTGAAGGCCTTGGGCTACGCCGGGCCCGAACGACCGGGGGAGTAGTCTCCACCCGTCACCACGGACGTGGTGACGGTCACACCGAATGGGAGCAGCAGGTGAAGGTCGGCGTTCCGAAGGAAGTCAAGAACCACGAGTACCGCGTCGCGATCACGCCGGTCGGAGCGCACGAGCTGGCGGAGCACGGTCACGAGGTGTTCGTCGAGAGGGGCGCCGGGGCCGGTTCGCAGATCGTGGACGAGGAGTACGTCGCGGCCGGGGCCAAGATCCTCGACTCCGCCGACGAGGTGTGGGGCAACGCCGACCTGGTGCTCAAGGTCAAGGAGCCGGTGGCGGAGGAGTACCACCGCCTGCGCGAGGGACTGACCCTCTTCACCTACCTCCACCTGGCCGCCGACAAGCCCCTCACCGAGGAGCTGGTGTCCAGGAAGGTCACCGGGATCGCCTACGAGACCGTGCAGCTCCCGTCGGGATCGCTGCCGCTGCTCTACCCGATGTCGGAGGTGGCCGGCTGCCTCGCGCCCCAGGTGGGCGCCCACTCGCTGATGAAGGCGCAGGGCGGCCGCGGAGTGCTGATGGGCGGCGTGGGCGGGGTCGCCAACGCCAAGGTCGTCGTCATCGGTGCCGGCGTCGCCGGCCAGAACGCCGCGAACATCGCCCTCGGCATGGGCGCCGACGTGACCCTCCTCGACACCGACCTCGACAAGCTGCGGATGTCGTTCTGGCGCTACAACAACCGGGTGCACGGGCTGGCGTCGTCCGCGCTGGCCATCCGGCAGCAGGTGATGGAGGCCGACCTGGTCATCGGCGCCGTGCTGATCCCCGGGGCCAAGGCACCCAAGCTGGTCAGCAACGAGCTGGTGTCGCAGATGAAGCCCGGATCGGTGCTGGTCGACATCGCCGTCGACCAGGGCGGCTGCTTCGAGGACACCCGTCCCACCACCCACGCCGACCCGACCTACGAGGTCCACAACTCGGTGTTCTACTGCGTGGCCAACATGCCGGGCGCGGTGCCGAACACCTCCACCTACGCCCTCACCAACGCGACGATGCCCTACACCGTGGCCCTGGCCGACAAGGGCTGGCAGCAGGCCTGCCGGGACGACCGCAGCCTCGCCCTGGGGCTGAACACCCATGACGGACAGCTCACCAACGGACCCGTCGGTGAGGCGGTGGGCATCGAGTCGGTGTCCCTGGAGCACGCGCTGAGTTGATCGAGAGGTCGATTGACAGATTGATTGCCCGGGCGATCCGCACCTACCTCGACCACCTCTCGGTGGAGCGGGGCCTGGCCGCGAACACGCTCACGTCCTACCGCCGTGACCTGCGGCGCTACCAGGAGTACCTCGACGAGCTCGGGATCGAGAGCCTGGACGCCGTCACGGAGGCCACCGTGACCTCCTTCCTGGTCCGGCTGCGGGAGGGTGACGCCGAGCACCCCGCGCTCAGCTCGACGTCGGCGGCGCGCACCGTGGTGGCGGTCCGCGGGTTCCACAAGTTCGCGGTCAGCGACGGACTGGCCGCCAGCGACCCGGCTGCCTCGGTGAAGCCGCCGGCACCGGCGAAGCGGCTGCCCAAGGCGCTCCCGCTCTCGGACGTGGAGGCGATCCTGGAGGCCGCCGGCGCCGCGGGCACGACGCTCGCGCTGCGCGACAGGGCACTGCTCGAGGTGCTCTACGGCACCGGGGCCCGGATCTCCGAGGCGGTGGGCCTCGACGTCGACGACCTGGACACGATCGACGGCACCGTCCTGCTGCGCGGCAAGGGCAGCAAGGAGCGGCTGGTCCCGGTCGGCTCCTACGCGCTCGAGGCCGTCGATGCCTACCTGGTGCGCGGGCGGCCGGAGCTGGTGGCGGCGGGCACGGGCACGGCCGCCCTCTTCCTCAACGCCCGCGGTGGCCGGCTCTCCCGGCAGTCGGCGTGGGCGGTGCTGGTCCGCGCCGCCGAGCGGGCGGGGGTCACCCGCGACGTCTCGCCGCACACGTTGCGGCACTCGTTCGCCACCCACCTGCTCGACGGCGGGGCCGACGTGCGTGTGGTGCAGGAGCTGCTCGGGCACGCCTCGGTGACCACGACGCAGGTCTACACGCTGGTCACGGTCGACAACCTGCGTGAGGTCTTCGCGACCGCCCACCCCAGGGCGCGCGCCTAGTGCTCGACATCCCGACCGGCGCCACCCCCGACGACGTCTACGACGCCCTGAACGCCTGGATCACGGGGCAGGGCCTGGAGGCCTACCCGCACCAGGACGAGGCGATCATGGAGCTGCTCAGCGGCAACAACGTCATCCTCTCGACCCCCACCGGTTCCGGGAAGTCGCTGGTAGCCCTCGCTGGTCTTGCCGCGAACCGCGCGCTGCGGGGAGCCCACGCGGCGGGCGAAGCCCGCCGGGTGGGGTACTACACGGCACCCATCAAGGCGCTGGTGAGCGAGAAGTTCTTCGCCCTGTGCGAGGTGTTCGGCGCCGACAACGTCGGCATGCTGACCGGGGACGCCACGGTCAACGCCGATGCACCGGTCATCTGCTGCACCGCCGAGGTGCTCGCCAACATCGCGCTCCGGGAAGGTGGGTCGGCGGATGTCGGGCTCGTGGTCATGGACGAGTTCCACTTCTACACGGAGCCGGACCGGGGCTGGGCCTGGCAGGTGCCGATTCTGGAGCTGCCGCGGGCGCAGTTCGTCCTGATGTCGGCAACGCTCGGCGACATGACCGCCCTCGCGGACGACCTCACCCGTCGTACCGGCCGGGAGACCGCGGTCATCGATGACGCCGAGCGTCCGGTGCCCTTGTCCTTCTCGTGGTCCCTGACGCCGCTGGGGGAGACGCTCGAGGAGCTGGTGGCCACCCACCAGTCGCCGGTCTACGTCGTCCACTTCACCCAGGCAGCGGCGGTGGAGCACGCGACCTCGCTGCTCACGAACAAGGCGATCGCCGCGAATGCCGACGATGCGCTCAAGGAGCGGCTGGCCGGGTTCCGGTTCGGCGCCGGCTTCGGCAAGACGCTGTCGCGGCTGCTGCGCCAGGGCATCGGTGTCCACCACGCCGGGATGATGCCGCGCTACCGGCGCCTGGTCGAGCAGCTTGCCCAGGCCGGCCTGCTGCGCGTCATCTGCGGCACCGACACGCTCGGCGTCGGCATCAACGTCCCGATCCGGACCGTTCTGTTCAGCGGGCTGGCCAAGTTCGACGGCAACCGCCAGCGCGTCCTCCGCACCCGCGAGTTCCTCCAGATCGCGGGTCGCGCAGGGCGGGCCGGCTTCGACACGGCGGGCTATGTCGTGGTCCAGGCGCCCGAGCATGTGATCGAGAACGAGCGGGCCAAGGCGAAGGCCGCGGCGAAGAACGCGGCGCTGAGCCCCGAGAAGAGGGCCAAGAGGAAGAGCAAGGCGCAGCTGCGGAAGCCGCCCGAGGGGACGGTGGTGTGGACCGAACAGACCTACGACAAGCTCGTCACCGGCACGCCCGAGCCGCTCGTCTCCCGCATGCGGGTCGACAACGCCATGCTGATCAACGTCCTCTCGCGGGAGGAGGACGCCTTCCCGGTCCTGAGGAGGCTGCTCACCGACAACCACGAGGACCGCCGCCAGCAGCTCCGGCTGGCCAGGCGGGCGACCCGCCTGGCGCGAAGCCTGGTCCGTTCCGGTGTGCTGACCCGGCTCGAGGAACCGGACGTCCACGGGCGCCGCTACATCCTGACGGTCGACCTGCCGGCCGACTTCGCGCTGAACCAGCCGCTGGCCCACTTCGCGCTCGCGGCGTTCGACGTGCTGGACCCCGAGTCGCCGGAGTACACCCTCGACCTGGTCTCGGTGGTCGAAGCGGTGCTGGAAGGTCCGCGTCAGATCCTGTTCGCCCAGCAGCATGCCGCTCGTGGCGAGGCCATCGCCGAGATGAAGGCCGACGGCCTCGAGTACGACGAGCGGATGCGGCTGCTCGACGAGGTCACCTGGCCCCAACCGCTGGCCGAGCTGCTGGAGGCGACGTACGAGATCTACCGGGGCACCCACCCCTGGCTTCCGGAGGACGCCCTGGGCCCCAAGTCGATCGTCCGGGAGATGTACGAGCAGGGGATGACGTTCACCGACTTCATCGGCCGCTACCAGCTGGCCCGCTCCGAGGGGCTGCTGCTGCGCTACCTGACCGATGCCTACCGCACCCTGCGGCAGACGGTGCCCGAGCGGCACCGGACCCCAGAGCTCGACGACCTCATCGAGTGGCTCGGCGAGACGGTCCGACAGACCGACTCCTCGCTGCTCGACGAGTGGGAGGCGCTGTCCCACCCCGACACGGTCCGGGAGGACGTCGCACACCGTGAGCCACCGCCCCCACCCCGGCCCATCTCCGCGCAGGAGCGGCCCTTCCGGGTGATGGTCCGCAATGCGATGTTCCGGCGGGTCGAGCTGGCCGCTCGCGACGACGTCGACGGCCTGGTCCGGCTCGAGCGCGCCGCTGCCGACCGGGCAGACCCACCGCTCGAGGTCGAGATGACCCGCAGTGCCTGGGACGCGGCGCTCGAGGAGTACTACGCCGAGCACGGCTCGATCTCCACCGCAGCGGACGCCCGCGGGCCCGACCTGCTGCGGGTCGAGGTCGCCGGGCGTCGGTGGGAGGTGCGCCAGACCCTCGACGACCCCGCCGGACACCGGGACTGGGTCATCGACGCCCGGGTCGACCTCGACGCCTCCGACGAGGCCGGGGAGCTGGTGCTGCTGGCGACGGCCATGCACCGGCTGTGAGGGCCTGTCGGGGCCCGATCGTCTGTGCATCGCCGTACACAGGTTTGTGCACAAGAAGCCGTCCGCTTGTGCACGGGACCGCGGGTCGCTGCACACCTCATCAACAGATTTGGGACTTCTTCTGGGGGTAACCCGTGTCGTGTTGTTTCCGGTTGGAGGGCCGGTCTACTGTCGCCGCAGGCTCGGATACAAGTCGCCGAGTCGACAAACGAGGGGCGGAAGTACATGAGCGGTGGGATCTTCTCGGGATTGTCGGGCCGACCAGGCAGCGGGGCCCCGGAGATGCCGCCCCTCGCCCGCCCGCCAGCCCCCCATGAACCCGGAGACCAGCACGTCGTGAGCGAACCCATCCCGTTCGAGCGAACCGCCGTGGCCGAGGAGGCCCCGCTCGGGCCCACCGGCCGGCCGATGCCCCACCTGCCGGAGCTCCGCCCCCTGCAGCGGCACGGCAACGCGCGGGTGATCGCGATGTGCAACCAGAAGGGTGGCGTCGGCAAGACCACGACCACCATCAACCTCGGGGCCGCGCTCGCGGAGTACGGCCGCAAGGTGCTGCTGGTCGACTTCGACCCGCAGGGCTCACTGTCGGTCGGCCTCGGGCTCAACCCCCACGACATGGAGCTCTCGGTCTACAACCTGCTCATGGAGCGCGACGTCACCCTCGACGACGTCGTGGTCCCCTCCGGCGTGGCCGGCATGGACCTGCTGCCCTCCAACATCGACCTGTCGGCGGCCGAGGTGCAGCTCGTGCACGAGGTGGCCCGCGAGCAGACCCTCCAGCGGGTGCTGGGGCCGGCCATCGCGCAGTACGACGTCATCCTGATCGACTGCCAGCCCTCCCTCGGCCTGCTCACCGTCAACGCGCTCACCGCAGCCGACGGCGTCATCGTGCCGCTCGAGTGCGAGTACTTCGCGCTCCGGGGCGTGGCGCTGCTCAAGACGACGATCGACAAGGTCCGCGAGCGGCTCAACCCCGACCTCACGATCGACGGCGTCCTCGGCACGATGTTCGACGGCCGAACGCTCCACGGTCGCGAGGTGATGGAACGCCTGGTCCAGGCCTGGGGCGACCAGGTCTTCCACACGGTGATCCGCCGGACCGTCAAGTTCTCCGACTCCACGGTGGCCGGTGAGCCGATCACGTCGTACGCCTCGAGCTCGACCGGTGCCGACGCCTACCGCCAGCTCGCCAAAGAGGTGGCGGTCCGTTGTCTGAACTCCACGGACCCCGCATGAGTAGACGGGTGAGCCTGCCGGCGGCCGACGACCTCTTCCGCAGGACCGCCCAGGGCGACAAGTCGCACGTCCGTGCGGTCGGGCCCGACGAGGACGCCGGCGCCCAGGAGACGCAGTCCGCCGGCGACCGGTCGAACCCTCGCAAGCCGAGCGGCCGGGTCCGGCACGACGAGAAGATGACGGTCTACGTGACCTCCGACGAGCTGCTCGACCTCGAGCACGCCCGGCTCTCCCTGCGCCGGGCCCAGGGGCTCGCCGTCGACCGGGGTCGGCTGGTGCGCGAGGCCGTCGCCCTGGTCCTGGCCGACTACGAGGCCAACGGCGACGAGAGCGTCCTGGTGCGGCGGCTGACCGAGGAATGACGGTGGCGACCCCGGGTCTGTCGGAGGACCCGACCGTGGAGGCCACGCCGGCGTTCGAGGTCAGGCTCGACAACTTCGAGGGACCCTTTGACCTCCTGCTCAGCCTGATCTCCAAGCACAAGCTCGACATCACCGAGGTGGCCCTGTCGAAGGTCACCGACGAGTTCATCGCGCACGTCAAGGCGATCGGGTCGAGCTGGGAGCTGGAGCAGACGACGTCGTTCCTGCTGGTGGCCGCGACCCTGCTGGACCTGAAGGCGGCACGGCTGCTGCCGCAGGGCGACGTGGAGGACGAGGAGGACCTGGCCCTGCTCGAGGCGCGCGACCTGCTGTTCGCCCGCCTGATGCAGTACCGCGCGTTCAAGCAGGTCGCCGCCGTGCTGGAGGAGCGGCTCTCCGGCGAGTCGCGGCGCCACCCTCGCGCGGTCGGGCTGGAGGAGCGCTTCGCCACCCTGCTTCCCGAGGTGCTGATCGGGATCGGTCTCGACCAGTTCGCCGAGCTGGCCGCCGGCGCCATGAAGCCGCGGCCGGTGCACGAGGTGTCGCTCGGGCACATCCACGCCGCCAAGGTCAGCGTCCGCGAGCAGGCAGCCCTGGTGGTGGACCGGCTCCGGCGCTCGGGCACGATGACCTTCCGGGCACTGTGCGGGGACTCCCCGGACACCCTGACCACGGTGGCCCGGTTCCTGTCGCTGCTCGAGCTCTTCCGCGAGGGAGCCGTGGCCTTCGACCAGATGTCGCCCCTCGGGGAGCTGACGGTGCGGTGGAGCGGCAGCGACGACGAGCACTTCGAGATCGACGAGTTCGAGGGGGCGCCGGTGGAGGAGCCCAGTCCCGAGGCCGGGGACGAACCTGAGGTGACCGGCGAGCCTGACATGCAAGGAGAGACGGCGTGAGCGAGCAGACCCTGGACATCGCGGTCGCGGACCTGCGGCCCGCCCTGGAGGCGCTGCTGATGGTGGCCGACCAGCCCCTCGACGTCGCCACCCTGGCGTCGGCAGCCGGCCACCCCGTCGACGAGGTGGCCGCGACCCTCGCCGCCCTGGCCGACGAGTACACCGAGCAGGGCCGCGGGTTCGAGCTGCGCAACGTCGCCGGCGGCTGGCGGTTCTACACCCGTGAGGAGTACGCCGCCGTGGTCGAGGGGTTCGTCCTCGAGGGCCAGCAGGCGCGGCTCACCCAGGCTGCGCTGGAGACCCTGGCCGTGGTGGCCTACAAGCAGCCGGTGTCCCGCGCCCGGGTCTCGGCGATCCGCGGGGTCAACGTGGACGGCGTGATGCGGACCCTGCTGACCCGGGGTCTGGTCGAGGAGGCCGGCCAGGACCAGTCGTCAGGGGCGAACCTCTACCGCACCACCGGCTACTTCCTGGAGCGGATCGGCGTCACCACGCTCGACGAGCTGCCGGAGCTGGCGCCGTACCTCCCGGACCTCGGTGACATGGCCGACGAGCTGGAGACGGTCGCCGCGGCAGTCTCCGGCCCGCCCGTCGAGGACGTCGAGGAAGCCGCGGCCGAGGAAGGGGCGTGACCGAACCCGACGAGGAGGGTCTGGTCCGCCTGCACAAGCTCCTCGCGCAGTCGGGGATCGCCTCGCGCCGCAAGTGCGAGGAGCTGATGCTCGCGGGCCTGGTGGAGGTCGACGGGGAGGTCGTCACCCGGCTCGGCACCAAGGTCGACGCGCGGACCGCCGTGATCCGCGTGGAGGGCAAGCGTCTTCCCCCGGTCTCCGAGCACGTCTACCTGGCGTTGAACAAGCCGCGCGGGGTGGTCTCCACGATGTCGGACCCCGAGGGACGACGGACGCTGCAGGACCTGGTGTCCGATCGTCCCGAGCGACTGTTCCACGTCGGTCGGCTCGACACCGACACCGACGGCCTCATCCTGCTGACCAACGACGGCGACTTCGCCCACCGGCTGGCGCACCCGTCGCACGAGGTGGACAAGACCTACGTCGCGGAGGTCGAGGGCGAGGCCACGAAGGCGACGATCCGGACCCTGCTCGACGGCGTGACGCTCGAGGACGGTCCCGTGACCGTGTCGAGAGCGCGACTGGTCAGCGGGGGAGCCGGGAAGTCGATCGTGGAGCTGGTCATCCACGAGGGCCGCAACCGGATCGTGCGGCGGCTGCTCGACCACGTCGGCCACCCGGTCCGACGGCTGACGCGCACCGCCATCGGTCCGGTCCAGCTGACCGGGCTGAAGGGCGGTGCGCTCCGCGACCTCACCCGTGAGGAGCTCGGAGTGCTGCTCGACGAGGCACGACTGTAGGACCGGGTGGGCTCCTCGACGGGAGAGGCCCCCTGCTGTCTCCCGTGAACTCGAGGTGGCGGGACGGAGGCCCGACGCGGGACACTGGTCCCACCCACAACAGAGAGAAGCAATGGAGACCCTGTTCATCGCCGGTGCCTGGCGACCGGCACGTGACTCGGGAACCCGGACCATCCACTGCCCGGCCGACGGGCAGGAGGTCGTGACCGTCGCGGAGGCGGGGGAGCAGGACGCGCGGGACGCGGTCGCGGCCGCCCGCGCGGCCTTCGACGACGGGGGCTGGCCGCAGACACCGGCGCCGGAGCGTGCCGACCTGCTGCGCCGCCTCGCGGACCGGCTGAGGGCCGAGAAGGACGAGGTCGCCCGGCTCGAGTCGCTCGACACGGGCAAGCGGTTCGTGGAGTCGCAGATCGACGTCGACGACGTCGTCAGCGTCTTCCGGCACTTCGCCGACCTCGCCGCCTCCGACGCGGGCCGGGTCGTCGACACCGGCATGGCGACGGTGTCCAGCCGGATCGTGCACGAGCCGGTCGGCGTGTGCGCCCTGATCACGCCCTGGAACTACCCCCTGCTCCAGACCTCCTGGAAGGTGGCGCCCTGCCTGGCGGCCGGCAACACCTTCGTGCTCAAGCCGAGTGAGCTCACCCCCTCCACCGCGATCTGGCTGCTGCGTGCGCTCGCGGAGGAGGGACTCCCTGCCGGGGTCGGCAACCTCGTGCTGGGCGCCGGAGCGAGCGCCGGGGCGCCGCTGGTCGACGACCCGGGCGTCGACCTGGTGTCCTTCACCGGTGGCCTCGAGACCGGGCGGCGGATCATGGCGGCGGCCTCGGCGACCGTGAAGCGCGTGGCGCTCGAGCTGGGCGGCAAGAACCCCAACGTCGTCTTTGCCGACGCCGACCTCCCCGCCGCCGTCGACAACGCACTGACCGCGGTCTTCCTCGACTCCGGCCAGGTCTGCTCTGCCGGTGCCCGACTGATCGTGGAGTCGAGCGTCCACGACCAGGTCGTCGACGCGCTCGTCGAGCGCGCGCGGGGCATCCGGCTCGGCGGCCCGTTCGACGACGAGGCCGAGAGCGGCCCGCTCATCAGCGAGGCGCACCGCGCCAAGGTCGAGCAGTACGTCGCCGAGGCGCTCGAGGACGGGGCCGAGCTGCGCTGCGGCGGCGACCGGCCCGAGGGCACGGCCTACGAGCAGGGCTGGTACTACCTGCCCACGATCCTGGACCGCTGCTCCGCCGGCATGCGCTGCGTCCAGGAGGAGTCGTTCGGGCCGGTGCTGACCGTCGAGACCTTCGAGGGTGCCGACCGCGACTCCGCCGAGGACGCAGCGGTGCGCCTGGCCAACGACACCATCTACGGCCTGGCGGGAGCGGTGTGGACCGACAACGCCGGGCGGGCCGAGCGGGTCGCGGGCCGGCTGCGCCACGGCACGATCTGGATCAACGACTACCACCCCTACGTGCCGGGGGCCGAGTGGGGCGGCTTCAAGCAGTCGGGCAACGGCCGTGAGCTCGGCCGGATGGGGCTGGAGGAGTACCGCGAGGTCAAGCACGTCTGGCACAACACCCGGCCGGCACCCGCAGGCTGGTTCGCCGACCGCAGCACGGGACCGGGAGAGTGACCCGCGTGAAGCACTACGACTTCGTGATCGTCGGCGGCGGCTCGGCCGGGTCCGCGCTCGGCAACCGGCTGTCGGCAGACCCGGGCACCTCGGTGCTGGTGCTCGAGGCCGGCCGCAGCGACACCATCCTGGACCCGTTCATCCACATGCCGGCGGCACTCCCGTACCCGATCGGCAACCGGCTCTACGACTGGAAGTACGAGTCGGATCCCGAGCCGCACATGGGCGGACGGCAGGTCTTCCACGCCCGCGGCAAGGTGCTCGGCGGCTCCAGCTCGATCAACGGGATGATCTTCCAGCGCGGCAACCCGATGGACCTCGAGCGCTGGGGTCGCGAGCCCGGCATGGAGGCCTGGGACTACGCCCACTGCCTGCCGTACTTCAAGCGGATGGAGACCTGCCTGGCGTCGGTCGACGCCTGGCGGGGCGGCTCCGGACCGCTGGTCCTCGAGCGGGGTCCGGCCACCTCGCCGCTGTTCGGCGCGTTCTTCGAGGCGGTGCAGCAGGCGGGCTACCCGCTGACCGACGACGTCAACGGCTACCGGCAGGAGGGCTTCGCGAAGTTCGACCGCAACGTCCACCGCGGTCGCCGCCTCTCCGCCGCCCGGGCCTACCTGCACCCCGTGATGCACCGCAAGAACCTCGACGTCGAGGTGCTGGCGTTCGTCACCGGCCTGCGGATGGAGGGAGAGCGGTGCACGGGCGTCGACTACGTGCGCGGTGGCCGGCTGCAGCGCTCGGTCACCGCCGGAGAGGTGATCCTCTGCGGCGGGGCGTTCAACAGCCCACAGCTGCTGCAGCTCGCGGGCATCGGGGACCCCGGCCACCTGACCACGGTCGGGGTCAGGCCGCGCGTCGAGCTCCCGGGCGTGGGCGCCAACCTGCAGGACCACCTCGAGGTCTACGTCCAGCACGCCTCCATCCAGCCGGTCTCGATCGCACCGTGGCTGGCCCACCGGCACAAGCCGCGCATCGGCGCGGAGTGGATGTTCGGCCGGCGCGGGGTGGGGGCGTCCAACCACTTCGAGGCCGGTGGCTTCATCCGCAGCAACGACGAGGTCGAGTGGCCGAACCTGATGTTCCACTTCCTGCCGATCGCGATCCGCTACGACGGCAGCAAGCCCGCCGAGACCGAGCACGGCATCCACGGCTACCAGGTCCACATCGGTCCGATGTACGCCGACACCCGTGGACACGTGCGGATCCGCTCACGGGATCCTCGCGAGCACCCGTCCATCCTCTTCAACTACCTCTCGACCGAGCGCGACCGCCAGGAGTGGATCGAGATGGTCCGTGCCGCGCGCACCATCCTGGAGCAGCCGGCCTTCGCCGCCTTCAGCGGCGGGGAGATCTCACCGGGCCCCTCCGTGTCGAGCGACCAGGAGATCCTCGACTGGGTTGCCCGGGACGCGGAGACCGCGCTCCACCCGTCCTGCACGGCCAGGATGGGCACCGGTGCGGACGCCGTCGTCGACCCGGCGACGATGCGGGTCCACGGCACCGAGGGGCTGCGCGTCGTCGACGCCTCGGTCTTCCCCTTCATCACCAACGGCAACATCTACGCGCCCGTCATGATGGTCGCCGAGAAGGCGGCCGACCTGATCGCCGGCAACACGCCCCTGCCCGCGCTCGAGGTGCCGTGGTACCGCCACGGCCGCGGTGATCCGGCGTACCCGCCGGGCGACCCGCGCAACGACGCGTGGGACGCCCGCCACGAGCTCCCGAGCGCCGCCGGCGCACGCTCCGCCCACCCGACAGGAGAGACCCGATGAGCACCGACACCCGTCCCGTGGACGAACCCGTCGAGCACACGCCGGCCAGGAAGAGCCGGTGGTCCGGGGCGCCGGCACGGTGGGAGGTGTTCCTGCCCTCCGTCCTGGCCGTCACCCTGCTGGCCGTCTGGGCGATCATCACGCCCACGCGCGCCGAGGCCGCCATCACCGCGGTGGTGACCCAGGTGACCACCGGGTTCGGCTGGTTCTACGTCGCACTGACGACCGTGGTCCTGGTCTTCGTGCTCTACCTCGGGTTCTCCCGTCACGGCCAGGTCCGGCTCGGTCCCGACCACTCGCGGCCCCAGTTCTCGACCTTCTCCTGGGCCTCGATGCTCTTCGCCGCGGGCATCGGCACCGACCTGATGTTCTACTCGGTGGTCGAGCCGATGAGCCAGTACATGGCGCCCCCGATCGGCGAGCCCGAGACGGTCGTGGCGGCCCGGGAGGCCACGGTCTGGACGCTGTTCCACTACGGCATCACCGGGTGGGCGCTGTACTCGCTGATGGGACTCGCCCTGGCCTACTTCGCCTACCGGGCGGAGCTGCCCCTGGCCGTGCGCTCGGTGCTCTACCCGATCTTCGGCAAGCGGGTCGAGGGCGGGCTGGGCCACGCGGTCGACACCGCGGCGGTGCTCGGCACGGTGTTCGGGATCGCCACCAGCCTGGGGATCGGCGTCGTGTTCCTCAACGTCGGGCTCAACATGCTCTTCGGGCTCCCGATGGGCCTGGCCACCCAGATCACGCTGGCCGTCCTCGCGGTGATCATGGCGGGACTCTCGGCGGTCAGCGGCGTCTACAAGGGCATCCGCATGCTGTCGATCCTCAGCGTGCTGCTGGCGATCGCCCTCGCCGCCTGGGTGCTGTTCACCGGCCGGACCACGTTCCTCCTCAACGCGGCCGTGATGAACGTCGGCGACTTCGTGCGTACCTTCCCGGGGAAGACGCTGGAGACCTTCGCCTTCGTCGACAACAAGGAGTGGATGGGGCTCTGGACCCTCTTCTTCTGGGCCTGGTGGATCGCCTGGGCCTGCTTCGTCGGCCAGTTCCTGGCCCGGATCTCGCGCGGTCGCACCATCCGGCAGTGCGTGCTCGGCGCGATGATCATCCCGTTCAGCTATATCGTCATGTGGATCTCGATCTTCGGGAATGCCGCGATCGACCGGGCGCGGTCCGGTGACGCCGACTTCGCCGCCGCCGCGCAGGAGTTCGACGGCCGCGGCTTCTTCCAGCTGCTGGAGGGCTACCCGCTCGCGGACGTCATGATCTTCATGTCGGTCGCCATCGGCCTGCTGATGTACGTCAGCTCGGCCGACTCCGGGGCCCTCGTGATGGGCAACCTCTGCTCACGGCTGCGCTCGACGCAGGAGGACGCCGCGCCGTGGATGCGGATCGTCTGGGCCTCGGTCACCGGCCTGCTGACCATCGCCATGCTCGCGGTGGGCGGGATCCTCGCGCTGCAGTACGCGACGATCATCTTCGCGGTGCCGTTCGCGATCGTGCTGGTGCTGGTGATGTGGGGCCTCTTCCGGGCCCTGCAGGTCGAGGCCAGACGGGTCGACTCGGGCCAGCACAGGGTGCCGACGATGCTCTCGGGACGCAGTCACCACGAGGGCCGCGAGGTGTGGCTGACCCGGCTCGCCCGCGCGGTCAACTTCGTCGACGCCGACGACGCCACCCGGCACCTCACCGACGTGGTCGAGCCGGCGCTGGGCGAGGTCGCGGCCGAGCTGAGCGCCCGTGGCGTCGCCGCCGAGGTCAGCACCGGCGACGGGGCGATCGGTCGGTGGGCCGAGCTGCGCACCACGGCCGAGGAGCACCCTTTCATCTACCGGGTCGAGGTCACCGAGTCGCCCGTGCCGACGTACGGCGGACGCCAGGTCGGCGACCGGGGCAGCTACGCCCGGCTGGAGGTGCACCTCGAGGGCGGCGGGCAGGACTACGACGTCATGGGGTTCACCGCTGGTCAGGTGATCCACGACTGCCTCGACCAGTACGAGCAGTACCTGGAGTTCCTGCGGCTCGGCTCGGCCTCCCGGTACGACGTCTGGGAGGAGCCCCAGGGATAGGGAGCGGACGCGGCGCGACACCACGTCGCTCAGGCTGTCCCCGTCGGCGACGTGGACAGCCTGAGCCCGTCGACTCATTCTCGCTAGCCTGAGCGCATGTCGGTGCGGGCGGTGCGGGGAGCGACCCAGCTGGAGCGGGACGACCGCGACCACATGCTCGACCGGGTCGCGGAGATGGTCCTCGACGTCATGGAGTCCAACGCGCTCGAGGTCGACGACTTCATCTCGGTCATCTTCACCGCGACCTCCGACCTGGTGGCGGAGTTCCCGGCGTACGCGGCGCGTCAGCTCGGCTTCGGCGACGTGCCACTGATCTGCGCCCGCGAGCTGGAGATCGAGGGGTCGATGCCCCGGGTCGTCCGCATGCTCGCCCACGTCGAGTCCGAGCTGCCCAAGGCCGAGGTCACCCACTGCTACCTGCACGGCGCGGCCGCGCTGCGCAAGGACCTCACCCACACCCGGGAGGTACCCGACGGTGGTTGAGCTGCTCACCGGGCCGGTGGAGGTGGTCGGCACCGGCATGCTCGGGACCTCCGTCGGCCTGGCCTGCCGCCGGGTCGGCCTCGAGGTGCTCCTGACCGACCTGTCGGAGGAGCACGTGCGCACCGCGTCGGGACTCGGCGCCGGTCGTCCGCGGCGGCCCGGGGACCGGCCCCAGCTGGTGGTGGTCGCCGTGCCCCCCGACCACCTCGGCGCGGCCATCCTCGACGCGCTGGAGACTTCCGGCGCGACGGTCACCGACGTCGGCAGCGTCAAGACCGAGCCGCTCCGGGTCGCTGCCGCCTCACCCGTCCTGGAGCGGTACGTCGGCGGCCACCCCATGGCCGGAAGCGAGCGGTCGGGACCGCTGGCGGCCAGCGCCGCCCTCTTCGACGGACGGCCGTGGGCGGTGACCCCGCACGACACGTCCGATCCGGGCGGCGTGCGGCTGGTCGAGGAGCTCGCCGCGGCCTGTGGGGGAGTGGCGGTCCGGATGACCCCCGAGGAGCACGACCACGCCGTCGCCCGCACCTCCCACCTCCCGCACCTGCTGGCGGTGCTCACCGCCGCGCGCCTCGCCGGGGCGCCGGAGGAGCACCTGGCCCTGTCCGGCCAGGGCGTGCGCGACGTCACCCGCGTGGCCGGGAGCGACCCGGCCATGTGGCAGCAGATCGTGGCCCTGAACGCCGACGCCCTGCGCGGGCTCCTCGCCGAGGTGCGCGAGGAGCTCGACGCGCTCCAGGACGCCGTGATCGGCGGCGACCGCAACGCCCTCGGCGCCCTGCTGGCCAGGGGAGTGGCCGGAACCCGCGCGATCCCCGGCAAGCACGGCGCCCCGCTGACGCCGACCAGGTCCGTGTTCGTGTCCGTTCCCGACCATCCCGGCGAGCTGGCGCGGCTCTTCGCCGATGCCGGCGCCAGCGACGTCAACATCGAGGACGTCCACATCGACCACGATCCCGGCCGCCCGGTCGGGCTGGTGGAGCTGGTCGTCGAGGAGGGGCGCGCGGAGCATCTGCTGGGCTCTCTCGAATCCCGTGGATGGGTGACCCACAGGTAGGCTGCCCGCCGTGCAGACCATCTCGGACGACATCGTCGTCGCCATCGACGGCCCCTCTGGATCGGGCAAGTCGAGTACGTCGCGTGGCGTGGCGGCCAGGCTCGGCCTGCGCTACCTCGACACCGGCGCGATGTACCGCGCCATGACGTGGTGGATGCTGCGGGAGGGAGTCGACGTACACGACCCGGAGGCGGTCGCCGCCCGCGTCGGCGAGCCCGAGATCCTCTCCGGCACCGACCCGCTGGGGCCGTCCATCGTCGTGGAGGGCGTGGACGTCGGTCTGGCCATCCGCTCGGCGGACGTCAACGCCGCTGTCTCGCCGGTCAGCGCCGTGCCGCAGGTTCGGGCGCGCCTGCTCGAGCTGCAGCGTGACACGATCGGCGCCGGCGGCATCGTCGTCGAGGGACGTGACATCGGCTCCGTGGTGGCGCCGTTCGCGCAGGTCAAGGTCTACCTCACCGCCGACCCGGCGGCCCGTGCCCAGCGGCGGGCGGCGGAGGAGGGCGGCTCCGACGTCGACGCCACCCGGGAGTCCCTGCTCGCGCGCGACTCCATCGACGCCAGCCGCGACGCCTCGCCCCTGACCATGGCCGAGGGGGCCGTCCACCTCGACACGACGGCCTACACCCTCGACGAGGTGATCGACCAGGTGGTGGCTCTCGTCGAGGCCGTGGAGACGACGGCGTGACCGCGACCCGCCACACCGACTGGCCCCGGAGCGACCGGATCCGGCATCCGCGCCGGGCGATGATGATCGTGCTCCGGCCGCTGGCGCGGGCTGTGCTCCGCAGACGCCTCTCGATCCGGGTGCACGGCCGGGAGCACGTCCCCGCCGGGCCGGTGATCTTCGCCGGCAACCACACGGGCGTCATGGACGGCCCGCTGATGGTGATCTTCGCGCCCCAGCCGGTCCACGCCCTGACCAAGGTCGAGATGTTCAGCGGCCGCCTCGGGCGGCTGCTGCGCGGCGCCGGGCAGCTGCCCCTCGACCGCTTCCACACCGACCCCAACGCCGTGAAGACCTGCGTGCGTGTCCTGCGCGACGGCCACGCGGTCGGCATCTTCCCGGAGGGGCGCCGGGGCCCCGGGGACCTCGAACGCTTCCACCGCGGCGCGGCGTACTTCTCCCTGGTGACCGGCGCACCGGTGGTCCCGGTGATCTTCCTCGGCACGCGCGAGCCGGGCGGGCACACCGACTCGGTTCCGCCGAGGGGCAGCACGGTGGACATCTGGTTCGGCCGTCCGCTCGCGGTCGACCCCCTGCCGTGGCCCCGCTCCCGTGCCCGGGTCGAGGAGGTCTCGATCAGGCTCCGCGAGCACCTGGTGGCCACCCTCGAGGAGGCCCTGGCCACGACCGGGCAGCAGCTGCCGGGGCCCCTGCCCCGGGCCGAGGTCGAGCCCGACCCGGCCACCGGCGTCATCGAGCGGGACGCCTCGTGAGCGACTCGAGCCCCAGCCCGGCCGTGCCGCCGGGCCCGGTCCCCGTCCTGGCGGTCGTGGGCCGTCCGAACGTGGGCAAGTCGACCCTGGTCAACAGGTTCCTGGGCCGTCGCGAGGCCGTGGTCGAGGACGTCCCGGGCGTCACCCGCGACCGGGTGTCGTACGACGCCAACTGGAACGGGCGCGCGTTCACCGTCGTGGACACCGGCGGCTGGGACCCCGATGCCCGCGGGCTGGCCGAGCGGATCGCGGGCCAGGCCGAGATCGCCGCGAGCCTGGCCGATGCCGTGCTCTTCGTCGTGGACGCGACGGTCGGCATCACCGACGCCGACGAGGCCGTGGTGAGGATCCTGCGCCGGTCGGGCAAGCCGGTCGTCCTGGCCGCCAACAAGGTCGACGACCTGCGCACCGAGACCGAGGCCCACGCGCTGTGGAACCTCGGGCTGGGCGAGCCCTTCCCGGTCTCCGCCCTGCACGGACGGGGCTCGGGCGACCTCCTGGACGCCGTGCTGGCCGCGCTGCCGGACACGCCTCCCGAACGGCTGGGGGAGGTCGGTGGCCCGCGTCGGGTCGCGATCGTGGGGAAGCCCAACGTCGGCAAGTCCTCGCTGCTCAACAAGCTGGCGGGGGCCGAGCGCGTCGTCGTCGACGAGGTCGCCGGGACCACCGTCGACCCCGTCGACGAGCTGATCGAGCTCGGCGGGCGGACCTGGCGGTTCATCGACACGGCCGGGATCCGCAAGCGGGTCAAGGAGGCCTCCGGCCACGAGTACTACGCGTCGCTGCGGACCTCGACCGCGATCGACCGGGCCGAGGTGGCCGTGCTGGTCCTCGACGCCGACCAGTCGATCTCCGAGCAGGACGTCCGGATCCTCCAGACGGTGCGCGAGGCCGGGCGAGCGCTGGTCGTGGCGTTCAACAAGTGGGACCTCGTCGACGAGGAGCGCCGCCACTACCTCGAGCGCGAGGTGGAACGCGAGCTGGTGCAGGTCCAGTGGGCGCCGCGGATCAACGTCACCGCCCGCACCGGGTGGCACGTCGACCGGCTGGTGCCGGCGCTCGACAAGGCACTGGAGGGCTGGGAGACCCGGATCACGACGGGAGCGCTCAACGCCTTCCTCGGCCGACTGGTGGCCGAGCACCCCCACCCGGTCCGCGGCGGCAAGCAGCCGAAGATCATGTTCGGAACCCAGTCCTCGGTCGCCCCGCCGACGTTCATCCTGTTCACCAGCGGCAAGCTGGACGCGGGGTACCTCCGGTTCCTCGAACGTCGTCTGCGTGAGGACTTCGGGTTCGTCGGCACGCCGATCGTGCTGCAGCAGCGACCTCGGGAGCGGCGCAAGCGTTAGGTTGGCGGCCATGCGGTTCTCGGTCGCACTGGTCCTGGCGCTCACGCTCTGCCTTCCCTCGGGAGCCGCCGCGAGACCCATCGCGGGCACGACCTGCCAGACCTTCCCGGTCGACAACTACTGGCGCGCCGACATCCGGGACCTTCCGGTCCATGCCCGCAGCGACCAGTGGCTCTCGCACATGTCGCCCGGCAGCGACCTGCACCCCGACTTCGGCCCCAACGCGGGCGGCACCGACTACGGCATCCCGATCACCGTCGTCCCGCACGATCACCGGAGGGTGCGGGTGCGGTTCACCTACGCCGACGAGAGCGACCACGTGAGGTACCCGCTCGGCAGGGACACCAGGATCGAGGGTGGACGGAGCTCCAGCGGCGACCGGCACGCGATCATCGTCGACCGCGGGTCCTGCCGGCTCTTCGAGACCTACGCCACCCGCCGGCGCGACGGCCGGTGGTACGCCGGCTCCGGCGCCACCTGGTCGCTGCGCGGCAACGACCTGCGTCCGGACGGGTGGACCTCCGCCGACGCCGCCGGACTCCCCATCCTGCCCGGGCTGCTGCGCTGGAACGAGGTGCGGGACCGGAAGGTCAACCACGCGATCCGGTTCACCACCGACATCACCCGCCGGGCCCACGTGTGGCCGGCCCGCCACGACGCCGGGTCGCAGGACGGGGCGTCGTACCCGCCGATGGGGGCGAGGTTCCGCCTGCGCCAGGGTTTCTCGGCCGAGGGGTACGGCGCCGCGGCACGCGCGGTGATCCGGGCGATGAAGCGCTACGGCCTGGTGCTGGCCGACAACGGGTCCCCGTGGTTCTTCCAGGGGGAGCGGAACCCGAACTGGCCCGACCGGCTGATCGCCGAGCTCAAGACCATCCCGGCGTCGGCATTCGTCGCGGTCGACACCTCCCGCATGAAGGTCTCGGGGGACAGCGCCGAGGTGCGGTGATCCCGATACGGCCTCGTCCGGCCGGCTGCGATAGTGTGCACGCGGCCTTCCACGGAAGGCATTCGGGCTGTGGCGCAGCTTGGTAGCGCACTTGACTGGGGGTCAAGGGGTCGCAGGTTCAAATCCTGTCAGCCCGACCGAAAACCAGCCTCTGACCTGCGGAAGTAGGTCAGGGGCCGTCTTCATCTGGAACCACATGGGCCTGTTCCCCACCTGCTCCCGAAGTACTCGGGCCGCCCGCCGGATCCGGCTCGGCCATCTCATCAAGCACGTGCGCGCCGTCGGCGGCAGTGGCCGGCCTGGAGAGGTAGAACTCGCGGGTGATGGCGGGGTAGGACTGGCCGAGCTGCTGAGAGGCGGTCTCGGCGTCGACGCGCTCCCAGATCAAGGTCGCCACCATCTTGCGGAAGGTGTGCGGCGTGACCCAGTCCAGCCCGCTGTCTTTGCGGATCTGGCGCCGACGGCGCTCGACGTTGTTGACCTGTTGCCAAGTGCCGTTGCGGGTCGGAACACCGCGTCGGCAGGCGCGGTGCAGCTCGGATCCTGGCTGATCCGACCGCGCGGGCACAAATCGGGCACAAATGGCGTGGACTCGGGCCACCGGACGTCCGGAAGACCCACCAATAACCACCAACAACCGCCCGTCCGGGCTATTAGGACCGGGCCGGTCGCCCTGAGAGGATCGGGTCGCTGCGTCGGGAGCTGCAGCATAGGACCACAACCGAATCGGGACGGCAGTGGCGAGTGTTGTCGGGTGCTCGGGCGGAGTCGAGGCGGACCTCCTGCGCCAGGCCCTCGACACCCGCGGGTTCGGCGAGCACGACGACCACTACAGGGTCGTCCTGGCTAACGGCGACGAGGGCACGGCGGTCCTGGACGGCGATCGGACGCTGGTCGTGTCCGTGGGCCGCGGCCCGAGGCAGTACACGGCGTGGACGCTGCTCGCGCAGGGAGCCGATGACGTCGTCAGCTGGACGGGCGAGGACACCGTCGCCGAGGTCGTCGCCCGGCTCGAGCGATGGCGGACCGTGGACCGGCTACTGGCCGAGCCGCGCGTGAGCTCGGTGATGCTGGGCGGCTCGCCGGTCCTGCACCGTGCGCTCGTGGACCTGGTGGAGCTCGCGGTCTTCGGGACCGGCCCGATCCTCATCGTCGGCGAGACCGGGACCGGCAAGGAGGTGGCCGCCCGGCTGGTCCATGCGGTCGCCGGGCGGGAGGGCGACCCCCTGGTCGTCGTCGACTGCACGACGATCGTGCCGTCACTGTCGGGCAGCGAGCTCTTCGGCCACGAGAAGGGCGCCTTCACCGGGGCCGACCGGGCCCGCGCCGGCGCCTTCGCCGCGGCCGACGGCGGGACGCTATTCCTCGACGAGATCGGCGAGCTCCCGTCCGGCCTCCAGGCCGAGCTCCTCCGCGTGGTCCAGGAGGGCACCTACAAGCGGGTCGGCGGCGACGCGTGGTCGCGCACCCGGTTCCGCCTCGTCAGCGCGACCAACCGGGACCTCGAGGCTGAGCAGCGCGAGGGACGGTTCCGCAGCGACCTCTACCACCGGATCGCATCCGGCGTGGTCCGGTTGCCGCCGCTGCGGCAGCGCGACGAGGACCTGGAGCCGCTCTTCCGCCACTTCGTCGCCGAGGCGTCGGGCCGCGACGTGGACGTCGCGCCACCGGTGCTCCAGCTGCTCCACGAGCGGTCGTTCCCCGGCAACGTCCGCGAGCTCCGCCAGCTGGCGTACGCCGTCGCAGCGCGGCACACCGGTCCGGGCGCCGTCACCCCGGGCGACGTGCCACCGCGCTACCGGCCCGATCCCGCCCACGACCCGCCCGCGGTCCCTGCGCGCCAGGCCGTGGAGCGGGCGATCCGGGCCTGCCTGGCGGCCGGGCTCACCCTCCCCGACGTGAAGACCCTGGTCGGCGACGTCGCCGTCGAGGCCGCCCTGGCCGACTGCAGGGGCAGTGTCCGCGAGGCGGCCGCCCTGCTCGGCGTCACCGACCGCGCGATCCAGCTCCGCCGGCGCGCCACGCGCAATGCCTAGATCTCCGCCTCGAGCTCGGCTGCCAGCTCGCGCAGGAACGCCACCAGCTCGCGCTGCTTGATATCCGCACCGGTCTGTTGGGCCGACGTCTTGGCCTCGAGGCGGAAACCGGTCTTGCCCTGCGTGAGCCGCATCCAGGCGGCGTACCTCCGGCGGATCGGATCCTCCAGCGCGTTGCCCAGCATCGTGGGGCACTGGTAGACCGCGATCCGGTCGACGGCCCGAGGGACGTGCAACGGCTTGGCGCTCATCTTCAGGAAGTCCGGCTTCCGCGACCCGAAGACCGTCTGGTCGACCGTGCGCGGGTCGGAGACGTAGGTGTCGTAGCGGCTCGGGTCGCCGTCGACCTGCCGGTAGGTCACCAGGTGGTAGCGGAACGTCCGCGGATCCCTGCCGCTCTTGCGGATGGCGCTCGCCCGGCTCTTCAGCTGGGTGACCCCCGCGTTGATGCCACCGGGCGTGTGCGGCTTGATCTCCGCGATCACGTCGTGGAGTCGGAAGCCGCGCATCCGGGGGGCGAGCGTGGCGACGGGCGGGCTCCAGCTGCGCGCCCTCGTGGGCGGGGTGGTGCGTCGGCTCATAGGTGACCTCCTCGTGACGGAGCCCAGACGTCGAGGGCGACGCGGGCCAGGAGCCGGGCGCCGTCGAGCGCCCCTCGGTCGCCGGCGGGGGAGACCGCGGCCCGGGCGAACGCCCGCGAGTGCGGCGAGACGTCGCCGATCGACAGCTTCGGATGGGCGGTCGGCACGACGTGGCTGACGTTGCCCAGGTCGGTGCTGCCGGCCACCGTCAGGTCGTCAGGCCCGGGCGCGCGCGGCCGGCGGCCGAGGGCACGCAGGTGGCGCGCGGCGTACGTCGCCAGGGCCGGGTCGGTCCGCAGCTCGCGGTAGCGCGGGCCCTCCGGCGTGACCGTCACCGAGCAGCCCGTGGCCACGGCTCCGGCCCGGGCGGCCCGGTCGACGGCGGACGCCAGCGGGTCGAGGCCGGCCGTCGTGGCCGACCGGGTCATCACCCGCAGCTCGGCCAGGTCGGGGACGACGTTGGGTGCGACGCCTCCACGCGGGAGAACGGCGGTCAGCAGGTCACCGTGTGCCAGCCGGGACCGCGCCGCACCGAGCGCCTCGTAGGCCAGGACCGCGGCGTCGAGGGCGTTGCGCCCACTGGCCGCGGCCATCGCCGCGTGGGCGGCCCGCCCCCGGAAGACCACCCGGTACGCCGCCGCGGCGCGGAACACCGCACGCGCCCGGTCCTCCCGCCCGGGGTGGGCGAGCAGCGCCGCGGCCGCGCCGGCGAAGGCCCCCCGGCGCAGGAGCTCGACCTTGCCCCCGCCGCCCTCCTCGGCGGGCGTGCCGAGCACGACGACCCGGCCGCCCCGGCGCCGGGCCAGCGGGGCCAGCAGCGCACCCGCCCCGGCGGCCGCGGCCGCCACCACGTTGTGGCCGCAGGCGTGACCGAGGCCGGGCAGGGCGTCGTACTCGCAGCAGAGCACGACCAGCGGCCCGGTGTCGCCGGCCGTGGCCCGGAAGGCGGTCGGCAACCCGTGGGCGGGGTGCTCGACGCGCAGCCCGCGATCGGCGAGGAAGTGCGCCAGCCGAGTGCTGGACGCGTGCTCGCGCCAGGCGGTCTCGGGGTGGCGGTGCAGCGCGTGGGAGAGCGCGATCAGCGGGGCCCGCAGGTCGCGCAGCCCGCTGCTCATGCCGCCCTCCGGCGCCTGCGACGCGCCCGGGAGCGCGCCCGGAAGCGGGCCCGCGCCGGCCGGGTCAGGCGCAGCACGTTGCCGGCGAGGACCTGCGCCATCCCGTCCCGGTCCACGGGCAGGACCCGCGCCTTCGCGAGCTCGACCGCCGGGTGGAGGAAGGGGCCGTCGCTGCCGAAGAGCACCTTGCGGGGCCCGGCTCGACGCACGGCGTCCTCGAGCAGGTCGTAGTAGCGGACCCCCGAGGTGTCGGTGAAGAGGTTGGGCAGCCGGACCAGCTGGTCGACAAACGCGCACTGCGCCTTCCAGTCGTCGGCGAAGGAGGACAGGTGCGGCACGACCCAGGCCACGTCGGGGTAGGCGCGCACCACCATCTCGACGGTCGCGGTGTCGCCGGCCGGGTCGTAGAGCACCGGCAGCGACCACCGCCGCGCCGCCTCGGCGACCTCGCGGGTGATCCGCGCATCGTGGGCGTGGACCTTGATCCCGCAGAAGCCCTGGCGCACGGCCGCCGCGACCCGCTCGCCGACCCGGCCCGCCTCGGCCCGTGTGTTGACGAACACGTAGCCGAGGAGGCCGGGCCGGCTCGCGATGATCCGGGCGACGTCGGCGTTGGCCCGTGGGTAGTCCGAGGTCAGCGGCGCCATGATCACGGCGCCACGGATGCCGGCCGGCCGGGCGCGGCGCAGGTAGAGCGACAGCGGGGCCTCGGTGTCCCAGGGGCCACGGAGCCCGTCGCCGGTCCCGATGTGGACGTGAGCGTCCACGACGAGCTGCCGGTGCCCCGCGTCCACGTCACCCTCCCTGCGCCCGCCCGGCCCGGGTCAGGCCGGGGCCCGGCCGCCCGAGGCGCGCCGGGCCAGCAGGATCGCGGGCGGCTGGGCGTTGGGCTCGCGCGACAGGTCGACGCCGGTGGCGGTGCGGTACGCCGCGGCGTACTGCTGGATCGCCGAGCGGAACGCCTGGGCCCAGGTCGCCGCGTGGGTGCCGTTGACGCCGGTGTCGGCCCACGAGCCGAGCCGGATCGTCAGCACCAGCTGCTCGCCGATCACGGCCAGGTCGTTGAAGTGCATGATGCTGACGTCGGTCCAGCCCTGGATGCTCTTCATCGCGTCGACCCGGTCCATCCAGGGCTCCGGGTAGGGCGTCATCGGGCGCCCGCCGAGGAACTCCCGCATCTGCGGCTCGGCCAGGATGCTCTGCATCACGAGGAACTCCGCGCGGGCCGCGACCGCCATCTCGCCGTACTGGTTCTGGGTGCCCTGCGAGAGCACGATGTGGCAGTCGCGCAGCGCCCGGTAGAGCGGGAACGCGTCGGCCTGCACGGTGAGGTCGTCGAGCTCCTTGAAGTACCGGTGGGCCAGGAACAGCACCTGGTGGAAGGCCTCGAGGAAGCCGTGGCGACGCTCGACGACCGTGCTCGGCCGCGGGACGGCGCGTCCGATCAACGAGAGGCCGTACTCGTACTCGTACTCGACGGCCCGGCGACGGACGGTCATCCGGTGCACCTCGTCCTCGGCGTAGCCCCACAGCTTGTTGCGCAGCGGCATCAGCGGGGTCACGTCGAAGCGGTCGAGTGGGGCGCGGCCGCGGTTCCTGCGGTTTTGGAACCGGGCGAGGATCTCGAGGAGCGTCTGGACGAGGCCGCCCTGCTCCAGCCAGTAGTTGTAGAGCAGCTCGACGGCGGGGAGGTACGCCGTCTTGGCGTCCCGCGGCAGGCCGATCCGGGGGAACTGGGCGGCGGTCTCGTCGAGCTTGCCCTCCAGGTAGCCGGCAGGGACCAGGTCGTGGAACGAGTGGACGGTCGACCGGCCGACGTACTCGCGCGCCGCGTCGCGGATCGCGCGGTAGGGACCGTCGCCGAAGGCCGGCCAGGAGTTGGCCTTGTCGAAGGGGCCGCCCTCGTGCTGGCGCTTGCGCAGGTACTCGGAGAAGCCTTGGAAACTGACCGGCGACGAGCGCAGCGTCACGGCTTCGGGACCGCCGCGGACCAGCTCCACTCGGAAGGGCTCCCCGATGTCGGAGTCGTCGCCCTCGGTGGCGGACTGCTGGGGCTCCGACACGACGGAGAAGGCGTCCTCGTCGAGCAGGTCGAGCTTGCCGAACTGTCCGGAGTACGTCGTGTTCCGGAGGTTGGGGGCACCGTGGTAGAGCCGCACCCGGTAGTCACCCTGAGGGAAGTGACGTTCCATGGAACTGTCGGCCCAGAGCTCGTCCTTCTCGTCCGCGCCGACGGTGACGGAGAACTCTCCGCTCTCGCCGCGGTCCATGGTCCGGTGGACGACGGCCTTGCCGCGCGAGTCCACGACGACCCAGGTGAAGGTGTCGACGGCGCTCTCGACGCCGATCTCGAGGATCTGGTGGTCGGAGGCCACCAGCACCTCGTACTGGGGCCGGATCTGGTTGGACATGCTGACTCCTTCTCATGAGGCGCGCAGGAGCGCGCGCCGGCTGGTGGTGATCTGTTCGGAGGTGGCGAGGGTGCTGCGCAGCGCCCACGCCCGGAGCAGGGTGCCGATGAGCTCGCTCTCGGCCTCGGGGGTGATCCGGCCGGCCGCGCGAGCCTGCCCGACGACGGCGAAGACCAGGCTGGGACGCTGCCGGGCCATCAGGCCCAGGTCGCCGCGCCAGGCGGCGTGGAGGGACAGGAGTCGCTCCGGCGTCCGCTCCCGGACCGGGAACGCGTCACGCAGCGTGCGCCCACCCAGGGCGGGGGAGCGGTGCGCGAGCAGCACGCGGACGAACGCCGGGATGCCGGCCAGGAGTGCGCCGAACTCTCGCTGCCGCTCGGCCGGGAGGCCGGCCAGGGGGTAGAGGCCGGCCCAGGTCGCGCGGAGCCGGGCCCACTGCGGGTGCGGGTAGAGCGACTCACCGATGTGCGTGGACAGCACGAGCCGGACGAACGGGATGGGGTGCGGGTCGTCGCCGGAGGGCCGGAAGACGAAGAACCGCGGCAGGCTGACCACGGCGAGCAGCCCCTGGGTGGAGGAGATGCCGAGGGTGGCGACCGACCAGAGGTCGGCGACGATCTCGGAGATCCAGGACTCCCAGCTCTTCCAGACCGCCTGCTCCGCGGCGCCGGCCGGGCGCCGGGCCGCCAGGTCGCGGCGCAGGCTCTCGACCAGGCCGAGCAGGGCGGCCCCCTGGTGGCCGACCTCGTGGACCAGCGACGAGGCGATGCCGTGCCCGACCATCCGCTCCCGCGGGACCCGGATGATCGCCGCTGGGCTCAGGTCTCCGCCGGGCATCTTGGTCTTCGCCCGTCGGATCGCCGCCCCGGGGCCGCGGGCCAGGTAGCAGACCAGCGGCGGCGGGTCGGTGACCAGCGGGCTGAACCGCAGGGCGTCGGCGGCCAGCACGTCGAGCCCCGACAGCCAGGTGCCGGTGCGGTTCTCGCTGCGCTGGGTCACGACCTCGGTGAACATGTCGAACTGGCTGAGGATGGCGTTGAAGCGCATCCGGATCGCCACGAAGCGGCGCTGCTGCTCCGAGGGCGGGGCCTGGCGCCCCGGACCGCTCAGCCAGGCGAGGTAGTCGCGCACCTGGCGGCGCAGCAGCACCCGGCCGGAGTGGAGGAATCGCTCGATGTCGAGCGCGGCGCGCGGCGGCAGCGCCGCCGCCGGGACCATGGTCTCGTGCAGCGCCAGCGGCCGGAGCTGGTTGAGGCGGGCCAGCAGCCCCCGGGCCTCGGACTCGAGGAGGGAGGAGCTGGGCCGGCGCGGGTCCATCACGGTGTCCTTCGCTCGTCGCTCGCCGGGGTCCTCAGGCCCCGACCAGGACGATGCGCCCGCCGCGGCGGTACCACCGGCCCGCGGCGGCGCCGGTCTCGAACGACTCGTGCGACTCGTGCATCTCGTGCGCCTCGTGGCTCTCGGGCTCGTAGCCCTGGTCGCCGTCGAAGGGCTCGACGTCACCGTTGCCGGAGCCGCCGCAGGTGCAGGTCGACCGCGGACGGTAGGGCGCCGGGTCCCACACCGGGCGCTGGGTGGCCCAGCCCGGGCCGCGGCGGGAGCGCCACTGCGCGGAGCGCTGGCCGTACGCCGGTCGCAGCAGGGTGGGCGCGTAGCGACGGGCCGAGGCCACGGCCGCGCTCCGGGCGACGATGCGCGGCGGCACGCCGTACGGGGAACGCATGGCCGTGCGGACCGTGCCGTTGGCCCAGCGCACGTAGCGACGCGCGGCCTCGAGCTCGGCCTCGGCCTCGCCCATCGACTCGCGCTCCTCGGCCTCGAGGAGCTTGGCGGCCATGCTGCCGAGCTTGCCGCCGATCGCAGTCCCCAGGCCGGGGGCGACGAACGAGCCGAGCGCCGAGCCGACCATGGGGAGCGCGGTCTTGGCGACGTTGCGGAGGACGCCGCCGACGGCCTTGCCGAGCCCGGAGCGCATGAACGAGCCGGCGCCGCGGGCGACCCGCTTGACCAGGCTGCCGAGGAACTCCTCCAGCTCGGCCTCGTTGGTGATCTCGAGCAGCTCCTGGGCCAGCTCCATCTCGAGCGCCTCGTTGAGCTCGCCCTCGGACTCGAAGGACTCGTGGGACTCGAACGCCTCGTGGCTCTCGTGCAGCTCCGGCTGCTCGTAGGACTCGTAGGTCTCGTAGGCCTCGTTCAGCTCGGGCTGCTCGAACTCGAAGGCTTCGTGGATGCTCATCGGTGCTTCTCCTGTCGTGTGGGGTGGGGACGGGCTCGGTGGGGTGGGGGTCAGGCGCCGTAGACGACGATCCGGCGGCCCTGGCGCACCCAGCGGCCGCCGCGGCGGGAGCCGGTGGGCGGCAGGCTGGTGATCACGGGGACCAGCCCCGGCAGGTTGCGCCGGGCGGCGGTGACGACGGCTGCGGTGGCGGCCTGGTGGGGCGGGAGGCCACCGGTCCGGACGGCGATCCGGGCGGCGTCGCGGGCGGTGCGGACGAAGGCGCGGGCCACCTCCAGCTCGCGGTCCTCCTGGGAGAGGGCCTCGAGCTCGAACTGGCTGCCGAGCCACCGCCCGGCTCGGGTGCCGAACTGCCCGCCGACGTCGCCGCCGAGGGCGGAGCCGACGATGCCGCCGACCTGGGGCAGCACCTGGCGGGCGGCGTTCTTGAGGACGCCGCCGAGTGCGCGTCCGGTCGCCGAGCCGGCGAAGCTGCGCGCCGCCGAGGCCGCCGAGCGGACCAGGCTGCCGAGGAACTCCTCGAGCTCCTCCTCGCTGTTCACCTCCAGGAGCCGGGTCGCCATCTCCATCTCCAGCGCCTCGGCCTCGTGGCTGGCCTCGAATGCCTCGTACTGGTTGGCCTCGTGGATCTCGTAGGTCTCGTGGCCGATCTCGCCGGTCTCGGACTCGAGCTCGAACATGGCCCGGTCGATGTCGTGCATGGGGTCTCCCCTCTCGGACGAACAGGTCTCGTCCGAACCCATGCAAGTTCCGTGCCAACCCTGCCCCGCCTCGGCCCTGCCGGCGAGTGCGAACGCGCCTTCGCCTTTCCCGTCGACGTCAGGCGGGGTGCGAAGCGGCGTTCGCCCGGTACTTCGCGACGGTGCGGCGCGCGAGGGGTTTGCCGGTGCGGGCGAGGGCGGCCGAGACCTCGGCGTCACTGGCGCCCGGGTGGTCGCGCAGGGCCTGCTCGACCCGGCTGCGGGTGGAGGTCACCGCGCCGAAGAACGCCGCCAGCGGCACGACCCGGCCGTCGGGACAGCGGGCCACCTTCCCGGCGACCGCGCGGCCGACGGTGGAGGGGTGGACGTCGAGGGCGCTGGCGACCTCGCGCCGGCGCACCGGGCGGTGGGCCTCGGCGCCGTGGAGCACGAAGTCGCGCTGCCGGTCGGCGAGCACGTCGGCGACCCGCTGGAGCATCCGGTGGCGTGCGGTCACGGCGGCCAGCAGCCGGTCGGCGGCGTCGCGGTGAGGTGCGGCCCAGGCGCGGGCCTCGGGGCCGGGCGGCAGGTCGTCGGCGGCGCGCGCGAGTCCGAGCCCCGCGGCATCGGCGACGTGGGCGACGAGGGCGCCGTGACGGCGTACGAAGACGACGTCGGTGGGCGCGCTGCGCGGCGCGGGCGAGGTGAGGGCGACGAACGGACGAGTGCGTGCGCGCAGGAGGTCGACCGCCGCCAGCACCTCGGGCTCGGGGACGCCGAGGGCGTCCGCGACGTCGGCGTACCGCCCCTCGGCGACGGCCGGGAGCCAGTCGTCGACGAGGTGCGCGAGCGTCTCGGTCGCCTCGCCGTCGGCCACCAGGGCGTGGGCCTGCACCCGCACGCAGTCAGTCGGCGACGAGGCGGCGATGCCCGGGGGGCCGGCGGCGCGCAGCGCGGTGACGACCTCGGCGAGGACGTCAGCGGGGAGGTCGGGCGGGAGAGGGAGCAGGCCGTGGTCGTCCAGGGCCGCGACGACGAGGCGAGTCGGACCGTGGTGGGGCCGTGGGAGGTCGGGCAGGACGTCGGCGAGCAGGTCGGCGCGCCAGTCGGCGGGTGCCACGGGCTCGGACTCCCACGCGGGGGTGGCGCAGGCGGGGCAGCGCTCGGCGACGGTGGCCAGGCCGCAGGTCCGGCAGGTGCGCCAGGCGCGGCGCTCGAGGAACGGGTTCTCCGCGACCGCCCTGGCCACCGTGGCCTCGAGCTCCAGGGTGCCAGCCGGCAGAAGTGCGAGGTAGGACAGCAACCTGAGCCCCGGCCGCGCCGTGAGCCGGGGAGCCATCCCGAGGTTTGGGGCAAGCCCTTCCACGCCGACACGGTACCCCTGTCGGAGGTCGCGTGGGTCGCTCTTGCATCGCCTCATGCCGCGTAGCGCTCCCGGCGGGCGGCGGGTGTTCGTGGCCGACGGTAGCGGGGCGTCTCCGTCTGGTACCGCTCGTTCCTGGCCCTTCCAGCCCGACGCCGGACTGATGGCGGAGGCGCCGCTGGGTTCCAGCTGCACGCCCTGGTCGCGTTCGGGCTCGACATCGCCAGCTGCGAGGCGCGGGTTGTGCTCGTTGTCCTCGGCTGGGAGGACGCGGCTGTCCTCCGCTCGACGGATCCGATCATGCTGCCTTGCGAAACGTGAGCGCGGCGAGTCCCGTGGTCACTGGGACCGCTGCGATCAGTCCGAGCGTGGCCACGACGCTACGCACGATCTCTTGGGCAATGATCTGGTCGGTCACGACGCCACCGAGGGAGTCGTTGTTGGCGACGATGAGGATCAGCAGTGGCAGTGACGAGCCGGCGTAGGCAAGGATGATCGTGTTCACCACCGAGGCGATGTGGGAGCGCCCCACGCGGCTGCCGGCACGGTAGAGCTGCCCGACGCCGTACGCCGGGTTGGCCCGCGCCAACTCGGTCACGGTTGTGGCCTGGGTGACGGTGACGTCGTCGAGCACGCCGAGTGAGCCGATCACGATCCCGGCAAGCAGCAGGCCCTCCATGTTGACGGGGTGCGTCGTGCCGAGCGACGTGGTGATGTCGTCGGTGATGCCGCTGAGGTGCAGTGCGGAGACGGCGACCGCGGAGAGCACACCGGTGAGGGCGAGGCTGACCAGGGTAGCGATCACGGCCACCGTCGTGGAGAGTGCGAATCCATGGGTGAGGTACAGAACCGTCAGCGCGATCGCGGCAGATCCGACGATCGCCACGAGCAGCGGCGGCTCCCCGGCCAGGATCGCGGGCACCACGAAGAACAGCAACAGTGCGAACGTCGCTGCCAGGCCAGCCAGCGCGGTGACGCCGCGCCAGCGTCCGAAGGCAACAAGTGCCAAGACGAACGCTGCCACGAGGATCCACAGCTCGTTGCCGCGCTGGTGATCGACGATCGCGTATGCGTCGCCATCGGGGCTCGTGGTCTGAATCAGTACGACCTCATCGCCCTCGGCGATCTTGGGCGCACCCGGACCGTTGGGCAAGGGCGTCGTCACCTCCCGACCCTCGTCGGTTCCGGCGGTGACCCGCACCTGCGCTGTCCCGCACCCGTTGACGTCGTCCGGAAGATCCTCGGGGCAAGGCTGCTGATCGATGGCGGTGACTTGTCCGCTGACCTGATCGGCCGAGCCGGACTGCTCCGGGACGGTGATACCGTCCGCGGGCCACAGCCAGATCATCGCGGCCAGGGTGATGGCCGCGATCGGCGCAACCACCGCCACGGCGATCCGGCGCAGCTGCCCGCTCTCCGGCGCCGCGTGCCGCGGGTGATGTGCGCCCATGGCCGCGGTTCCTCACCAGATCGGAGACTCGTTGACTCGGCGTCGCGCCGAGCGCTGCCCACACGATGCTAGCGGCGCACCCGGTGGCGCTATTCGTTGACCGTGCGCCGCGGTCCCCGCGAGCCGCGTCTCTGCGGGGGGCCGTTGCCGAAGAGACGCGTCTCCTGGACCAATCGAGCGGCCCGCATTCCTGAATGGTTGCGTGAAGCGTTGGGGAGCGCGCCGCACTTGTGAGGACGTCCGCAAGGTCGGTCGCTGGTCGCCGAGGTCCCCGACAGTCCTCCTGGCGTCACCGCAGCCTCCGACCGGGACTCGAGGTTGGTCCCGGGCGTGCGTGGCCCGCGCCGCGCCATGATGGTCGCCCCCAGCAGTGGGCTCTGCGGTGGCCGCATCGGTCACGGCAGCGGGTGAGACGTCGACAACCGCCGTGGGCGCGACCGGCTTGGCACTGAGCCCACGCTCGTCGAGCAGGTCATGGGTCCGGCGTCGCAGGGTTCGCAGTGCCCGGCGCTGTGCTTGCGTCGTCAGGCCGGCTTCACGCGCCCACCAGGAGAGGACCCCAGTGTTCGACGGGGAGACCGCGGTTCACCCGCTGACCGAGGAGGAGCGTCCGGGTCGACCGCGCAGGAATGCCAGCGTCTCGTTGGCCAGCTCGTCGGGTCCACCCTCGGGAAGGTGGTGCTGCTCAACCCGCTTCGCACCAGAGCCTTCGGCTCCCGCGAGTCCCGGCTGGAGGATGTGGGAAGCGCTCACATCGAGTCCTCCTCCCAGCGCGACTTCATGACGAGGGTGGCTCTTCCGGCGGGGATACTGTCGTGGAATGAGTGCGCCGTTCTGGGGTGAGACTCCTCCCGCCACGCAGGTCTCGCCCGACGAGGCCGTCGCCCTTGTCCGCGACATCTTCGGGGTCGACGGTGCCGCTGAGCCGCTGGGCTCCAACCAGGAGACCAACCTGCGCGTGCGCAGCACAGATGGCAGCAGCTACGTGCTGAAGATCGCCAATCCGGCGTTCGGCGCGGACGTGCTCGACCTGCAGAACAAGGCGATGCAGCACGTCCACGGCGCGGGCACCGGCCTGGCGGTCCCCGTCCCGGTCCCGGCGCTGGACGGGACCGAGCTGGTCAGGGTGCCGATCCGCGGGACCGACCACCACGTGCGGCTGCTCACCTTCGTGGCCGGCGAGATGTTCTCGGACGCCGGATACATCGGCGACGAGGTGCTGGGCAGGTTCGGGGCGCTCGTCGCGCGCATGTCGGCAGCCCTGGCCACGTTCGACCACCCTGCTGCAGACCGGCCCCTGCAGTACGACAGCCGACACGCGGCACGCGTGGTGGAGCGACTGCTGGGCTCGGTGGCCGACGCCCGCCGGCGCGCGGACGCCTCGGAGCTCAGCGACCGGGCCTGGGCCACCCTCGCTCCGCTGGCCGGTGACCTGCGCATGCAGGTCGTTCATGCCGACCTGGCCGACTACAACGTGGTCGCCACGAGGGACGGGACGGGTCGGCTCACGCCGAGCGGTGTCATCGACTTCGGCGACGTCGTACGCAGCTGGCTGGTCGCCGACCTGGCCACGGCGATCAGCTCACTGCTCGCGCGGGAGGGACGGTCGCCGCTGATGGACGCGTGCGCGGTCGTCGCGGGCTTTCACTCGATCACGCCCCTGGCCGAGCCGGAGATCGCCGCGGTGTGGCCGCTGGTCGCGGCCCGGGCCAGCGTTCTGGCCACGAGCGTCGAGGACATTCTCGCGGCTGATCCGGACAATGACTACGCCCGCGAGGAGCAGCCCTACGACTGGCTGATCCTCGACCGCGCAGCGGCGGTGCCGTTCCCGCTGGCCGAGGTCGCGCTGCGGCACTCAGTCGGCATGGACGCAGGCGCGACGGCGGCCAGGGTCGCTGCGTGGCGGCCAGCCCGGCCCGTCGTGGAGGTGCCCGACAACACTCCACGGATCGACCTCTCGGTCACGACGACGCTGCTGCCCGCGGCCACCTGGACGGACCCGGCCGCGACGCGGACCGCGGTCGAGTCGGCACTGCTGGACGGCTACGGCGTCGCGGGTGGCGGGGCCAGGTTGCCGCTCGTCGTGCCGGACACTGCCCGGGAGGTGCGCAGCGTGCACCTGGGGTGCGACGCCTTCGCTCCCGGGGGCACGGTCGTCCGCGCGCCCGCGGACGGCCATGTCGCCGACGTGCGCAACGACGGTGTCGTGCTGCGCAGCGGGGTCGCGGACGTGATCCTGGCCGGGATACGGCCCTCGGTCGAGACCGGAGCCCAGGTGCGAGCGGGCGACGCCGTCGGCCAGGTCATCGGGGCCACCAGTGGGGCGGACGCCTTGCCCGCGGGCGTCCACGTGCAGCTGACGCCCGCCGGGGTGGCAGCGCCGGAACTGGCGGAGCCGTCTGTCGCGAGGGCCTGGCGGGCGCTGTCGCCGGACGCCGCGGCGCTCGTCGGCCTGCCCGGACTCGACGGGTCCACGCCCGAGGTGTCGACCGGCTCCGGCGACGAGCTCCTCGTTCGACGCGACGCCGTCGTGGCTCGCGTCCAGGAGCACTACTACGCGCGCCCACCCCGCATCGAACGTGGTTGGCGCCACCACTTGTTCGACACGTCGGGCAGGGCCTACCTCGACATGGTCAACAACGTCGCCGTCCTCGGGCACAGCCATCCTCGGGTCACCGCT
>NZ_DASSXS010000145.1:0-5343 GCF_035703625.1 Nocardioides sp.
ACGATGGGGTAAGGCCCCCCACAGAACATGGGGTTGATAGGCCGGAGGTGTACAGCAGCAATGCCCAGCCGACCGGTACTAATAGGCCGAGGGCTTGTCTTACAAACCCTCAACCAAAACCACAACAACACACCCCCCCAAACACAGGGGGGACATCGTGCCCGCGTCCACACCACACCCCGCACACCACCCGTGTGCGGAACACCCCAAAAAACCAACACCCCCACCCCCACCAAACAAAGGGGGCCAGGGGTGAAAAAAGCGTTACGGCGGCCATAGCGGAAGGGAAACACCCGGACCCATACCGAACCCGGAAGTTAAGCCTTCCAGCGCCGATGGTACTGCAACCGAGAGGCTGTGGGAGAGTAGGACGCCGCCGGACATACACTTCGTGGAGGCCACCCAGTCGGGTGGCCTCCACGTCATTTCGCGCCTGTGTGCGCACGCAGGACGAAGTCGAAGGAGTGAGCACTGTCGTGGCCGAGGACCGTCGCAGCCAGCGTCCGTCGCGTCCGTCCGGCCGGCGGCCCGCCGGTCAGGGGAAGCGTCAGGACCCGAGGTCAGAGAGGCGTCGCAGCGATGACCGCGGCCGCGGGCGTGATCGCACCCAGGCCGAGGAGCGTTCCGCCACCCAGGCGCGCTATGACGGCCCGGAGCTGCCCGCGGAGATCACCGGTCGCGAGCTGGACCGGGCCGTGTCCGCCCAGCTGAAGGGCCTGCCCGAGAAGCTGGCTGCGCGGGTGGCCCGGCACCTGGCCGCGGCCGGGATGCTGATCGACGACGACCCGGAGACGGCCTACCAGCACGCCCTGGCCGCGCGAGCCCGGGCGGCACGGCTCGCCGTCGTGCGCGAGGCCACCGGCGAGGCGGCCTACGCGGCCGGTCACTACGCGGAGGCGCTGGCCGAGCTCAGGGCGGCGAAGCGGATGAACGGCGCCACCGCCTACCTCCCGATCATGGCGGACTGCCACCGCGCGCTGGGCCACCCCGACCAGGCCCTCAAGCTGGCGAAGAGCCCGTCGGTGGCCAACTTCGCCCCGGAGGCCAAGGCCGAGATGACCCTGGTGGAGGCCGGCGCGAGGCGCGACCTCGGCCAGCTCGATGCCGCCCTGCGCACGCTCGAGATGGCTCCCCTGAACTCCAAGAGCCGGGCGGCCTGGGTCGTCCGGCTGCGCTACGCCTACGCGGACACCCTGCTGGCGGCCGGCCGGGAGACCGACGCGCTCGCGTGGTTCCACCGGACCCAGGCGATCGACGGTGAGCAGATCACCGACGCCGCGGAGCGGGCCGACGAGCTGGAGCGGCGCATCAACGGCTGAGGAAGGTCGCCTCGACCGTCGGTCCCACCTGGTGGGTGCCCCACTGGACTCCCTCCCTGAACGAGATCTCGACCGGATCGATCGTGGCCTGGCCCTCCTCGTCCTCGAGGATCTCCAGGACGAGCCCGTCGCCGGGGGACAGCGTTGCCCCTTCCGCCTCGACCAGGTCCGTGCAGAAGGTCTGGGGCTCGTGGGTGACCGACACCGTGCCGTTCTGACACACGAGCACGGAGACGGTCGCCTCGCCTTCCACGTCGATCGAGACGTCGCTGATGTGCAGGGTCCGGTCGTCGTCCGCGGCAGGGTCGTAGAGGCCGACGTACTCCGACTCGCCGCGCGGGATCTGGACCGTGACGGGCTCGTCAGGCACCGGCAGCGGCGCGGGGTGGGTCACGAACCAGGCACCGAACGCGACCGCGACGGCCACGGCCGCCACCCAGATCAGGACGCGCCCGCGTCGCGAGCGGTCCACCTGAAGGCTGCGGGGCGTCCGGGCGTCGGTCATGAGGAGAGCGTAGGGGAGGTGGCTGCCAGAATTCGGCCATGAGCAACGTCAAGCGGCCTGCGCTCGAGGGCACCGTGGCCGTGCGCGATGACCGGCGGCTGAGCTTCGCGGAGTACGGCTCCCGCGGTGGCCAGGCCATCGTGTGGATGCACGGGACGCCGGGCGCGAGGCGGCAGATACCGCTCGAGGCCAGGACGTACGCCGAGCAGCAGGGCCTGCGCATCATCGGCATCGACCGCCCCGGCATCGGCTCGTCGACCCCGCACCTCTACCCGGACATCCTGGACTGGACGCGCGATCTCGAGATCCTGCTCGACACGCTGGGGATCGACACCGTGCGGCTGATCGGTCTGTCCGGGGGAGGCCCCTATGCACTGGCCGCGGGCGTGGGCCTGCCCGACCGGGTGCACGGGATCGGCGTCCTGGGCGGAGTGGCCCCGACCGTGGGCCTGGACGCTGTCGAGGGTGGCCTGATCCAGCTCGCGGTGCGGCTGGGCCCCCTGCTGTCCCTGGCGCGCGTGCCACTGGGTGTGGCGCTGACCGGGGCCATCCGGCTGGTGCGACCGCTGGCCGGGCCGGCGCTCGACCTCTACGCCGCCGTCCAGCCGCCGGGCGACAAGAACCTGCTGGCTCGGCCGGAGTTCAAGGCGATGTTCCTCGACGACCTGCTCAACGGCAGCCGCTTCCAGACCTCGGCGCCCCTGACCGACCTGGTCCTGTTCACCCGTGACTGGGGCTTCGCGGCCGCCGAGGTCACCGTGCCGGTGCGCTGGTGGCACGGCGACGACGACCACATCGTGCCGCTGGGGCACGGCCAGCACGTCGTCGACCGGCTTCCCGACGCCGACCTCACGGTGATCGCGGGGGAGAGCCACCTCGGTGGTCTCGGCATCGCCGAGGAGGTCCTCGGCACGCTGATGGAGCTCGGGCCCCGCCGGGCGACCGCTCAGCCCGCAACCTGACGCCACGCGCCCGAGATCACCCGTTTCACTGGTATTCAGTCGCACCATGGGCCACAATGGTGGCCACAACTACACACGTGTGACTCAACGTGACCCGTTCACCTCCGTCGCCAGACCGCTGGGGAAGGCGTATCTCGACGCCGGAGATGAAGGAGGACACGGTGACCGCACGCACCGCCAGCCGCCCCGAGGGCGCGGGGACGAGGGGCATCCTGTACGTGCACTCGGCCCCCTCCGCACTCTGCCCCCACATCGAGTGGGCCGTGGGGGGCGTACTCGGCCTTGCCGTGAACCTGGACTGGACGCCGCAACCGGCCCAGTCGGGGACCTACCGCGCCGAGCTGTCATGGACCGGCGCTGCCGGCTCAGCCGCGGAGGTCGCCTCGGCCCTGCGCGGCTGGACCCACCTCAGGTTCGAGATCACCGAGGAGCCGACGGCCTCCTCCGAAGGTGTTCGCTACTCCTACACCCCCGAGCTCGGCGTCTTCCACGCGGTGACGGGGCTCCACGGCGACATCATGATCCCCGAGGACCGGCTCAAGGCCGCGGTGGTGAAGACGGCACTGGGGGAGACCACCCTCGAGCTCGAGATCGACAAGCTGCTCGGCAAGCCGTGGGACGACGAGCTGGAGACCTTCCGGCACGCCGGGGAGGGCGCTCCGGTGCGCTGGCTCCACCAGGTCGTCTGACGGACGTAGCGGTCCGACCAAGCCTCAGGCCCGGCGCAACCGGAAGTAGCCGGGCTTGATCCAACGCACGCGCTGGTGGCAGTCCATGAGCGGCCCGGGTAGGTCGTTGCACCGACGCCACGTCAGCTTCCCGGTGATCTTGTACCGACCGGGCCTGGCGGAGTCGTTGCAGATGCGAAACCTGTCGTGTCCGCGCTTGGGGTCGGCGCCCACGGCGAAAGCTCCGGACTGAAGAATTCCGCCCGACGGACGGTGCAGGAAGGTCTCCAGCGACCAGTCGTTGGTACGTGGCCTGACGACGTACTGGTAGCGGTAGCCGTGGCAGCCCTCGCGCAGGACCTTGTCGGCGGCCCACGCCCGGCCGAACCGGATGTCGCCCGCCTGGGCAGGTACGACGAGCGCGCCGACCAGCAGGGCGCCCACCGCGAATATCAGTGCGATGTGTTTCATCGGCTTCCCTCACCTCTCCCCCTGTCCAACGGAGGAGCGTGAGCCGCGTTACGCCGGCATCGAGCCGACCAGTCTCACAGCGGGATGTTGCCGTGCGCTCCGCGGCGTACACCGTCGGCCTGGACCGCGGCGTGGATCGCGCGGGCCAGGGCGGTGCGGGTGGCCGCTGGCTCGACGACCTCGTCGACGACGCCGATCTCCACCGCCTTGTCCACCCCGCCGGCCAGACGCTCGTGCTCGGCCGCGAGCTCGGCCTCCACCTGGGGCCGGATGTCGGGCGCGACCTCCGCGAGGCGCCGACGGTGCAGGATCCGGATCGCCGCGACCGCGCCCATGACCGCCACCTCGGCGCCGGGCCACGCGAAGACGCGGGTGGCGCCGAGCGAGCGGGCGTTCATGGCGATGTAGGCGCCGCCGTAGGTCTTGCGGGTCACCAGGGTCACCCGGGGCACCACGCACTCGCCGAAGGCGTGCAGCAGCTTCGCGCCGCGGCGCACCACGCCGTCCCACTCCTGGCCCACTCCGGGCAGGTAGCCGGGGACGTCGACCAGGACGATCAACGGGACTCCGAGCGCGTCGCAGAGGCGCACGAAGCGCGAGGCCTTCTCCGCGGACAGGGAGTCCAGGCAGCCGCCGAGCCGGAGCGGGTTGTTGGCCACCACGCCGACCGTGCGACCGCCGAGCCGCCCCAGGGCGGTGACGATGTTGGGGGCCCAGCGGGCGTGCAGCTCCGAGACGGTGCCCGCGTCGAGGATCGACTCGACCAGCGGGTGCACGTCGTAGGCCCGCTTGCGCGACTCGGGCAGGAGCTCGGCGAGGTCGCGGTCCTCGACGTCCTCGACCTTGAGGCTGCCCTGCGAGCCGAGCAGGGTCGCGACCCCGCGTGCGCGGTCGAGGGCCTCACGCTCGGACTCGGTGAGGATGTGGACGACGCCGGAGCGGCGGCCGTGCGGCTCTGGGCCGCCGAGTCGCAGCATGTCGACGTCCTCGCCCGTCACCGAGCGCACCACGTCGGGGCCGGTCACGAAGATCCGGCCCTCGGGGCCGAGGATCACCACGTCGGTCAGGGCCGGTCCGTAGGCGGCGCCTCCCGCGGCGGGGCCGAGGACCACGGAGATCTGCGGGATCTTGCCGGACGCCTGGGTCATCACCTGGAAGATCCGGCCGACCGCGTGCAGCGACAGCACGCCCTCGGCCAGCCGGGCGCCACCGGAGTGCCACAGGCCGATGATCGGTACGCCGTCGGTCATGGCCCGGTGATAGGCGTCGACCACGACCCGACAGCCCTGGTCGCCCATCGCGCCGCCCATGACGGTCGCGTCGGAGCAGAAGGCCACCACGCGGGTGCCGTCGACGAGGCCGACCGCGGCCAGCATGCCGGAGTCGTCGTCGGGGGTGATCAGCTCCAGCGAGCCGTC
>NZ_DASSXS010000142.1:0-20740 GCF_035703625.1 Nocardioides sp.
AACGCTAAGCGCAGTTCCTTCGCTCTCGCCGCCTGAGCGGTGATCGAAGCGTCAGACCGGGCATCTGTCTCCGTCCCGGATCCTGGCGTCGACCAGGAGACTTGCTGATCGACTCCTGTCAGGAGGGTTGATCGGGACTTATTCCTGACTGGGCCTGTCGGCGACGTGTCTGTGCGAGCGCCGGGGCCGAGAAAAGCGACACCACTGACTGCACCCGGAGAAGACCTGGTTCGACGCTCGAGGACGCGGGTTCGATTCCCGCCAGCTCCACCAACCAACCAGCCAAACAGCACGTGTTGTTCGCGCAAACGCGGCCGCTGCGAGTCGCGTCGACGACGTACACGGGACGTACCAATCGGGTTGCCAGGGGCTCCGCTGACGCGTGGACAAGAGTCGATCTCGGCTGATTGGTACGTCGCTGTGCCGCCGGGAGCCGCAACGTGAGTGCGCCGTCGGCGGCAGCGGCGGCAGGATGTGATCCATGTCGTCGCAGACGCCCCCGCCTGGCTGGTATCCGGCACCGGGCGAGCCCGGTCGGGAGCGCTGGTGGTCGAAACCGTGGCCAGCGCGCAACGCGGTGATCATCGTGGTTGCCGCGGGGATGTCGGTGTCGTTGGCAGTCGCGGGGGCGCTCGCGTTCCTCGTTGTGCCGCGCGGTGACGAGATTGGGGCGGACGTGCGTGGCACGAGCGGCATCGAAGGTGATCTCGAGCAGCAGATCGACGTGAAGGTCGGTCGCCTTTCCGGCGACCGGATTGCCGGGACACGTGTCGACTGCCCGGCCGAGGTCGAATGGCAGGTCGGCGATTCGTTTCGCTGCGACGTCACGGTGCCCGGTCAGACGCCTGGCTATGCCGAGGTGACCATGGAGACCGGCGATGGCAGGTACAGCTGGCTCATCAGCAACCAGTGATGCACGACGTGCTCGCGAACCGGCCGCTCATGTCCGGTCGACGTCGCTCTCAATCCGTTGGTGGAGATCGGGTGGTGCAGGCCCGCTCCCCGACCACGCAGTGCCGATCCGGGCAGCACCCGATAGGACAACTGCGACGACAGCAGCGGCAGTGGTGAGGATCGTGCTGACGGGGAGGCTGTCGGTGTCGACCAGGCGTTCCAGCTCCGGGCTTCAGCAGGGCAGGTCGATCGTGCGCCGAGACGGTAGGTGGCCGGCGTCCCCGGTGTAGCGCACGGTGAGCTCGCAGTCGCTTCGGCCCGTCCGGGGGAGACGGATGCGGAACCGACCTGCGTCGTGGGTGAGGGTGTCGCGGCTCGCCACCAGGGCCTGGCCGGTGTCCGTGGGCCGACGTAGCGACGCGAGGACGCGGTGCCCGGGCAGCGAGGGGGCGACCCGGCCGCGCACCACGGTCGTGTCCCCGAAGACCAGCACCCGGAGCTCGCGCAGCCGGCTGGGTGTCGTGCCCGGCCATGGCTGCCAGGAGAAGGTCAGCTTGGTCCGCAGCGTCGGTGTGTCGGCGAAGGCATCGTCGAGCACCACCTTCGGCCCCACGGTCCCGTCGGGACGAACGAAGCCGTAGACCGAGTAGCTCCCGGGAGCCGTGGCCGCGTGGGCGATCCACTGACCGTCCGGGGACCACTCCGGCGATGCTCCTTCGGCCAGTTCCCGGTCCTGGGTGCCGTCGGCGTTCATGAGGTGGACGGTGATCGGATCGCCGCCACCGGTCCGGTGCTCATAGGCGATGAGGGCGCCGTCCGGGGAAGGGTCAGGGGTGTACTCCGCGACGTCGTCGGTGGCGGTCAGCCGCCGCAGGCCGGAGCCGTCGGGCCGGACCGACCACAGGTCGGGCCGGTCGAGGCTGTCGGTGGTCTCGAAGTCGTACCAGGAGCTGAAGACCAGCCGCCCGTCGGCACTCCACGTCACCGACTCCACCTCGGTCCAGGGCAGGACCGTCCGCTTCCTCGTCCCGTCCGCCCGCATCACGGTGAGGGCGTAGTTGTGCACGTATGCCATTCGCCGTCCGTCGGGCGACCAGGTGGGGGACCAGTCATTGGGGCCGTTGGTCAGTTGCCGCAGACCGCTGCCGTCCGCGCGGGCCCGGTACACCTCGGAACGGGTGAGCGACGGGTCGTCGTCCGCGACGACGACCAGGGACCGGCCGTCGGGGGAGTATTCGACGCCGAACAGCTCCATGGCACTCGTGCTGGCCCGTCGGACGTGACTCCCGTCGGGGTAGAAGTCGACGAACCAGCCGCGCCGGCTCCCCTCCACTCCGCCCACCACCATGAGGCGTCCGTTACGCACGCTCGATGACGGCTCCTCCGCCGACCCCGCCCCGGCCGGTACCGCCGTCGCGCCAGTGCCGGCGGCCACCACGGCCAGCAACACCCACCCCAGAAGCCCACGACCCCCTCGCATGGCGAGAGTCTGCCCACGCCTCGCGCCGACGGCAAGGTCCCGGCCGCTGCGGATGCCGCCGGTCTGCGGGCGCCTTCGGCGGACGCCGCCTGGTCTCGCCGCGGGGCGGGCGCCGCCCTACACCACCTTGGTGCCGTACATCTCCCCGAGCGGGTCAGCGATCAGCTCGAGTCTCGCGCCGTTGGGGTCGCGGAAGTAGATGGACGTGCCGCTCTCGCGCAGGTACTCGACGCCGGCTTCGTCGAGCTTGCGCCGCAGGTGCTCCCACTTCTCCGGTTCCACGGAGATGGCGATGTGGTGCAGTCCGCCCAGCACTTCGGCGTACGGACCGAGGTCGAGGCCCGGGAAGTCGAAGAAGGCCAGCAGGTTGCCGTTGCCGATGTCGAAGAAGAAGTGGTTCGAGCCCCTGTGGTCGCGGTTCTCGAAGATCTCGGTCAGCGGGAACTCCAGCAGCCCGTGGTAGAAGCGGATGGTCTCCTCGACGTCGCGCGCGACCACGGCCACGTGGTGGAGTCCGCGCGCGCTCGAGGCCGACCCGCGCGGCTCCGGACGGAGGTAGGTGTCGCGGAGGCGCTCGCGCTCGGCGTCGATGGTGGCGAGATCGATCTCGGGCATGGCTACGTCAGATCCTGAAGCGGAAGTTCCATGAGTGGGTTCCCTGAGTCCGGCAAGGCTGCACGGGCGCGGAAGGCTCATGCCGCCAGTCCCGTGGAGTCGTAGTTGAGTGTTCAACTAGAGACTACGCCAGGAGGGGGCCACCCTCCCAGTGCTCGAGGCGGGTCATTTCCTCCACCGGTACCCGGGTCAGCCGCTTCACCTGCCTGGTCGGCTTGCCCAGCGGTACGACGGCGGCGACGGCGAAGGGGTCGGGGATGGCGAGCAGGTGCTTGAGAGCCGGCTCCTCGGCGATGGCCATCGTCGTGATGGTGCCACCGAAGCCCTCGTTCCGGGCTGCCAGCAGGATGTTCCAGACCAGGGGATAGACCGACGCGCCGCCGACGATCCCGACCCTGTCGAGCTCCTTGTCGAGCGCTGCCACGGCTCGCAGGTCGACGCACACGACGAGGACGACAGGTGCCCGGCGCAGTGGCTCGGTGACCGACGCCGGCACCTGGGTCTCCGCGACCTGCTCGTCGGTGACCCGGCTGGGGGCGTGGGCGTTCCAGGGAGTCTCGCCCGCAGCTCGCTGCGCGTGGTACCGCTTCGCGCCCGGCTCGGTGATCTCGACCAGCCGCTCCCGGGTAGCGGGGTCGCGGACGACGACGACCTGGGTGCCCTGGCGGTTGCCGCCACTGGGCGCGAACCGGGCGTTCTCGAGGATCGTGTGGAGCACGTC
The DNA here is from genome assembly GCF_035703625.1 of Nocardioides sp. Taxonomy (GTDB): domain Bacteria; phylum Actinomycetota; class Actinomycetes; order Propionibacteriales; family Nocardioidaceae; genus Nocardioides. Next base: position 3,711 of record NZ_DASSXS010000142.1, read on the forward strand.
GTCGGGGAGCGGGTCATCGGTGAACTCGCGAACCGCAGCCGTCGTCCGCATCACCTCGTAGAGGTCCATGAGGTCGCAGCCTAGTGACGCACGGCCGCCCGGGCCGCCGCCACAGGCACCGCAGGGCGAGGCCGACGCCGTCGCGGGCCGCCGCACGTGGCACGATCCCTCGGCGTGACCGACGCAGGTGTGACAGCGGGCCGGCGCGGAGGCGACTCCGGATACCGCCTGCGGGTGGCGGAGGCCGACCCCGAGCTCGACCAGAGGTTGTCAGACGAGCTCGACCGGGTGAACGCCGAGGCGACCCGGGGTACGGCGCCGGCCCGTGAGCTGACCGTCCAGCTCCACGACGATGCCGGCGAGCTCGCCGCGGGCGTGAGCGGCTGGACGTGGGGCGTCGCCGCGGGCATCGGGATGACGTGGGTGCGTGAGGACGCCCGCGGAGGGCAGCTCGGCAGCCGGCTGCTCAGCGAGTTCGAGGCCGCGGCCCGGGACAGGGGGTGCACGCACGTGTTCGTCACCTCCTTCACGTTCCAGGCGCCCGGCTTCTACGAACGCCGTGGCTACCGCGAGATCTTCCGGTGGGACGACATCCCGGTGGAGGGGGCCGGCGACGTGCACTTCCGCAAGGACCTCTGAGCCTGGAATCGCTGCTGCGCCCGACGCCGAGGCGAGCCGCGCAGTCACAGTCCTTGCAGCACCTCGTTGAGCACCAGAGCGAGGGCGCAGGTTCCGAGGATCGTCGCGAGCAACACGGTCAAGGACCGGTCATGACGAGCGACCATGGCCATGCCTCCGGTGCCGGCTGACGCGGCTGCGGTGGCCAGGATCGCCAACCCGAAGCCGGTCAGCAGCCAGTTGTCACTGAAGCCGGAGGCCGACTCCAGCACCCCGGCTGCGAACCCCACGACCGAGAGCGCCACGCCCGCGACCGCTCCGGCCGCCAACGCGACACTCCAACGGCCGACGTGCGACGTCGGCGCCCACTGGAGGCTGTGGTGCAAAGGCATACCTGTGTTCCTCATGCCTCCACCCTGCCCCGGCAGCTGCCCGCTGCCCAGAGTCGAAGGTCATGACCCGGCCTCGTGTGACCCACGGCTGCCCGCAATAGGGTCCTTCGGCCGTGCCCTTCTCTCCCTGGGCCGATCAGACTTGGTGGTGACGGAGGAGGTGGGTCCATGACAACGCCAGCCCACCCCCACAGCCAGGGCGACAGCTCGGTCCGCGCCGGAACCGTCACCTTGGTGTTGGGCGTTCTCTTCGCGGCAGCCGTGGCGTTCACCTTTGTGTTGAGCCTCAGCGACGCCGTCAACCCACCGAACTGGGTGCGGGCCATGGGCTTGGTGTGGCTCCCCATCGGACTCGTCGGTACCCCCGCCGCCTACGCCGTCGCACGCACCGGCCAGGGCCGCCATCAGGCTCGCATCGGTGTCCTCATCGCGGTCGTCGGCCTCGCAGCCTTCGTGGCACTCGTCGTGGCGATCGGCTGACAACGGACATCGACGCAATCGACGAGGAGGGCGCCATGACTGCCATTCACTCCCACGAGCGCGTCAGTGGGCCAGGGTTCACCCGGCGCGCCTGGTGGTCGCTGCTGGGCTTCGTGCCGAGCTTCGTGCTCGCCTTCCTCGTGGGCGAGGGCATTCTCTCGGCACTCGGGTACTCCACCGACGGCTACCCTCAGGCCCCGTGGTGGGCCGTACTGACCGCAGCCATTCCGGCGCTGGTGGTGTTCGTCCTGCCGGCCGGGTTCGCCGCCTACTTCGGCCGCCGCGCGATCCGGCTCGGCGATGACCGGGGCAGGACCCCCGTGATCGTGGCCAGCGTGCTGGCCGGTGCCTTCCTCCTGCAGAACGGCGTCTCCGCCCTTGCCGTCTGGCTCGCCTGACGATCAAGATCGCAGGACCTTGTCCATCGACCTGCCCCTGGCCAGCTCGTCGACCAGCTTGTCGAGGTAGCGGATCTTCTGCATCAACGGGTCATCGACCTCCTCGACGCGGACCCCGCACACCGTTCCGGTGATCAACGACGCGTGCGGATTGAGTCGAGCCGCGGCGAAGAACTCCTCGAAGGTCGTGCCCGCCGCCAGGTGACCGCTCAGGGCCGACTCGTCGAAGCCGGTCAGCCACTCGATCACCTGGTCGAGCTCCGCTCTGGTTCGTCCCTTCTTCTCCACCTTGTTGACGTAGTGGGGATAGACCGAGGCGAAGCTGGTGGTGAAGATCCGGCTCATGTGCGTGAGCGTAGGTCACGCACCGCCGGATGTGGGTTGGCGGAGCATCTCGTCGACGACGATGCGTGCGGCCGACGGACACCCCTTCGTGAACCCGTAGAACGGCCCGAAGTCCCGCGTCGCCGAGAAGCCGACGACGTACAGCCCGTCCAGGCTGGTCTCGAAGCCCTCGGTGAGGTCCGGGAAGCCGTCGGTGACCGAGATCCGGTCGATCACCCCGCGGAGGTAGGGCACGCGGGACAGGTCTGCGCGGTAGCCCGAGGCGAAGACGACGTGGTCGGCCTCGAGGGCCTCGCCGTCCGACAGCGTGAGGCGTACGGCGTCGCCGGTGCCAGTGTCCACCTCCGTCACCTCGGTGCGGGGGTGTCGGTGCACCACGGCCGGGTCGAGCCGCGGCACCAGCCAGTGCTCCAGCGTGAGCCGCCCCACCTGCCAGAACCGGGTGGCGATCTCGGTCTGCCGGGCCTTCGGCAGATGACGCCACCAGCCGCGCGTCGCGAGCGTCTGCTCGACGTACTCGTTCACGAAGGCCCAGCTCACCTTCGCGAACTCGGGGGTGTCGTGGCGATGGACCACGTCGACCCGTTCGGCACCGTGGTCGCACAGCAGCGCGGCCCATTCGTAGGCGCTCTGACGGCCGCCCACGATCACGACCCGGGCGCCGGCCAGGTCGTCGAAGCGCACGAGCCCGCTGGTGTGCGAGCGACGCTGGGCGGGTACGGCGTCCGCCCACTCCGGCACAGCGGCGTAGGGAGCGATCCCCGGAACCGCCAGCACCTTCTCGGCCGTGATGGTGTCGCCGTCCGACATCCTGGCGACGTACTGCCCGTCCGGTCGCGTCAGCTCCTCCACCATGCGCTGCTCGACCGGCAGCTGCTTCCGGTCGGCGAACCAGTCGGTGTGGTCGAGGAAGAGGTCGATCGGGATCGGGTCGTGGTCGGCCGGGTCGAGCCCCCGGTCCTCGAAGAAGGCCGCGAACGTGTCCTCGCCCCGGGCATCGAGGTGCCAGTCGGGGCCCGAGCGCAGGTACATGTCGGCCGGCATCTGGTCGCGCCAGAAGGCCATCGGTCGCCCGACGATGCGCGTGCCGATGCCCCGGTCACGGGCGTAGGCGGCGGCCGAGTAGGCGTAGGGGCCTGCCCCGATCACCAACAGGTCGGTGTGGTCGGCCATGAATACCTCCCCCGGGGAGTCGCGAGACTCCACGCTAGCCGCGTCCGGCGCACCCGTCCCCGGTCTAGCCTGACCGCATGGTGTCGGGCGTTCGCGAGTACTACGACGCGAACACCTGGAAGTTCCTCCTCGCCGGGAGGCACCGCGCCCTCCATCGCGAGCTGTGGGGCCCGGGCGTCGTCGACCGCCGCGAAGCCCTCGACCACGCCCACGCCCTGGTGCTCGACCAGCTGGGGGAGGGGGACCGGCGGGTGCTCGACCTCGGCTGCGGGGTCGGCGCGGCGGCCCTCTACGTGGCCCGGCGGCGGCCGGTCGACGTGGTGGGAGTCTCGATCAGCCCGGAGCAGGTCCGGCTGGCGCGGCGGTTCGCCGACCGGGGCGGTCCACTGCGCGGAACGGTCCGCTTCGAGGTGGGCGACTTCACCGCGCTGCCGGCGCCCGTCACCGGTTTCGACCTGGCGTTCGCCATCGAGTCGTTCGTCCACGCCCACTCGGCCGTCGCGTTCTTTCGTGAGGCTGCCGGCGCGTTGCGGCCCGGCGCCGGGCTCCTGGTCATCGACGACTTCCGCACCGACGACCGCGACCACGCGCGGCTCGACGCCTTCCGGAGCGGGTGGCACGCGTCGAGCCTGATGACGGCCGGCGAGGCATCCGCGCTGGCCGCCGGGGCCGGCCTGGAGCTCGTCGCCTCCCACGACCTCTCCCCGCTGCAACGGCTCGGACGTCCCCGCGACCGGGTCATCCGCGCCGCCCAGCCGCTGCTCCGCCGGGCCGCCGTGCGCTCGCTGTGGGCCCAGGCGCTCGTGGGCGGCGACGCGCTCCAGGCCTGCCATCGGGACGGCCTGCTCGAGTACCGCCTGCTTCGGTTCCAGCGCGGCCGCGGCTGACCGGGCTCAGCCCGAGTACGGCACCTCGGTCTGCCAGTCCGACTCGTCCTGGTGGGCCGCGGACCACAGGGCGTCGGCCACCCGGTCCGGCGTGAAGGGCCCCTCCTTGGCGAGGGTGCCGCGCACGGTCACCGACACGGCGCGGATGCCGTCCGGCTCGAGCGTGGTGTCGAGGCTGTGCACGAGGTTGCGGACGCCGGCCTTCTGCACGCCGAGCGACGCCGCCTTGTTCCACGGCTGGTCGGCGGCCATGCTGCCGGTGACCGTGACCCGGCCGCCGGTCGACATCAACGGGCGCGCCGCCTGGACCGAGGTCAGCAGCGCACCGACGCCGAGCGCCACGTCCTCCAGCAGCTCGGGGACGCTCAGCGAGAGCGGATCCTTCTCCCGGAAGGCACTCGGGTTGAAGTGGAGTACGTCGACCCTCCCGAACCGCTCGCCCAGCGCGGTGATGGCGCCACTCGCCGCGTCGACGTCGGTGATGTCCACGACCGACCACTCCGCGGCCGCGCCGAGCGAGCGCAGCTCGTCACTCAGCACGGCGAGTGCGTCATCGTCGATCCCGACGAGCGCGACATCGTAGCCCTCTCGCGCGAACCGGCGGGCGACCGAGCCGCTCACGCCGGGGCCCGCGCCGACGATCATGACCACCCGTCCACCATTCATGTCCTCCACCCTAGACAGGCCGGGAGGAGGCACAATCCTGCCCATGCGCCTCGGGTCGTTCCTTGCTCCAGTCACCGCGATCGTGCTCGCACTCGGCCTGGCACCGCCGGCCGACGCCCGGGCACCAGCGCCCACGACCCTGACCATGACCGGGACGGCGGCGTACGCCGGCCAGGACAGCCACCTGCGCATCAGGCTGGAGCATGCCGACGGGAGCCCGGTGGTCGGCGGCGTGGTGGAGGTCGAGCGGCGCCGGTCCGGAACCTGGGGCCACTTCGCGACCGTGCCCATGGAGGAGCCCACCGTCGTCGTCGACGCCCCCCTGGCCCGGCGGTCGGCCGACAACGTCTTCCGGGCGTCGTACGCCGGTGACGGGGTCAACTCCGCCCCGTCCAGGTCCGGGCCGGTCGCGGTCAGGCTGCTGCGTCGCAACAGCGTCGTCACGGTCGGTGGACCCACCAAGGTGGTCGACGAGCGGTCGGTGCGGGTGAACGTGCGCTGGAGGACCGGCAACGACCTCCCGGTCAACGGGGTCGTGCGCCTCGAGCGCCGCAACGGCGGCGGCGACTGGCGTCTGGTCCGCAGGCTCCGCACCGGCGCCGACGGCCGTGCCCACATCACCGCACGGCCGCGTGTCGACACCCGCTGGCGTGCACTCGCACCCCGGCTCGACTGGGTCGACGGCGACACCAGTGGGGTCCACCGGATCAACAATCTTCCGCCGGGCGTCCCGGTCCAGCTGCCCAGCGCGGCGCCGCGGCCCCGGATCAACCTGCCCGACCAGCCGCATGCGGTGGGCGCCGGGCCGAACGCGAGGATCTCCCGGATCCCGGCCCGGGTGTGGAACCAGATGACCGGGCGCACCTGGCACCGGGGCTGCCCGGTCGGCCGGTCGGGCCTGCGCTACCTGCGGATCAACTACTGGGACTACCGCGGCTACCGCCGACGCGGCGAGCTGGTCGCCCATGCGTCGGTGATCGGCAAGATGGCGGGGGCCCTGGCGGAGATGTACCGCAAGGACCTGCCCATCCGTGCGATGTACCGGGTCGACCGCTTCGGCTGGTCGAGCCGCGTGCGCGGGGGCGACGACTACAAGTCGATGGCGGCCGGCAACACCTCGGCCTTCAACTGCCGGGACGTCGTCGGCAACCCCGGCGTGCGCTCCCCGCACTCCTACGGCCGCTCACTCGACCTCAACACCTGGGAGAACCCCTACCGATCCCGCCAGGGGACCGTGCCCAACACCTGGTGGATGGCCCACTCGCACCCGAGGGTGGCGTGGCGCTCCCGCTCCCACGCGGTCGTCCAGGTGATGGCCCGGCACGGGCTCCGGTGGACCTACGGCAACGGCGACACCCAGCACTTCGACGCGTACGCCAGCAACGGCCGGCTCGCGGCGAGGTACCGCTCGTGCGAGCTCTGCAAGTGACCCGGATCCGGATCCCCCTCGCGCGGCGTGACCGATAGCGTTCGGCCATGATCGCGTTCCTCGTCGCCGGCCTGATCCTCGGCGTGCTCGCGCGCACGCTGCGCGGGGGGCCCGAGGATCCGCCCATGCTGCTGACGGTGCCGGTCGCGGTGGTCGGCGCGGTGATCGGTGGAGTCGGCATCAACCTGGTGCTCGACGAGAGCTGGACCGACCTCAACGCGTGGAGCTTCACCTCCGCCTGCGTCCTGGCGATGGTGCTGCTGGGCCTGCTGGAGGGCGGCGTCGGTCGCCGCGGCGACGGGTAGGGCCCGCGCATGGGCTGGCTGATCCTGATCGGGCTTCTCCTGGGTGCCTGGTCGCGGGCCCTGCCGGGCCCGCCTGACGAGCCGACGCCCTACCTCCTGGTTCCCCTGGCGACACTCGGTGGAGGTGTCGCGGCGCCGTTCGTGCTGGGGCTGACCGGTCACGAAGGCCCGGGCTGGGCAGCCCTCCTCACCGGGGCGGCCTGCGGGGTGCTGGCGGCCGCCGCCGTCAAGCTCGGACACCGCCGACCGTCGTGAGCGGGGACTGCGCCTTCTGCGGGGTCGTGAACGGGGCGCCCGCCGACGTGGTCCTCGACGAGGAGCACTTCGTGGCCTTCCTCGATCTGCGACCGGTCTTCAAGGGCCACGCCCTGCTCGTCCCCCGGCAGCACATCGCGACCCTGCCCGACCTCCCGGCCGAGCTGAGGGACGGGTTCCTGGCCGCCGGCCAACGACTGGCCCGAGTCATGGTCGACGGGCTCGGCGCCCAGGGCTCGTTCGTGGCCGTCAACAACACGGTCAGCCAGTCGGTTCCGCACCTGCACCTCCACGTCGTACCCCGGACGAAGGGCGACGGCCTGCGCGGCTTCTTCTGGCCGCGGACGAAGTACGCCGACGGGGAGGCGGCCGAGTACGCCGGGCGGCTGCGTCGCGCCCTGGCTGCCACACCCTGAGCCGCAGCGGCCTAGGGTTCCGCCATGTCCCGCACCCCGTCGCCGCCGCGGCGCTACCGGTCCGCCCTCGCCGCGTGCGTGATCGCTCTCGCGCTCGCAGGCTGCTCCTCCGACGGGGCCGGCGGGGGTGACGCCAGCCCGGAGGATGCGGCCACCAAGCGGGTGGCCGCCGCCGGTATCTCGTTCGAGGTGCCCGCAAGCTGGAAGGAGGTCGACCCCGAGGAGCGGGCCGAGGACATGGGCGGGGACATGGGGGAGGACTCCGCCCTGAGCGAGTACGCGGATCAGCTGGGCATCGCTCCCGACCAGCTCGAGCAGGCCCTGGGAGGCCTGGACCTGGTCCTGGTCAGTGGCGAGGACGAACCCCCGGGCAACCTCAACGTGGTCCGGGTGGCCGGGCGCATGCCGACCGACCGGCTCGCGGAGCGCGACATCAGCCGGGTCGGGGGCGATGTTCACGAGATCCATCGTGAGCAGACCCGGCTCGGCGAGACCCTGATCGTGGTCTACGAGCTCGACGTGAACGGCACCCGGGTCCCGGTCCAGACGATCTACGCGGACGCTGCTGACGGACTCGTCTCGATCAGCTTCGGTTCCGCAGACGACGAAACGGCCGAGGACCTCGCCGATGGGGTCCTCGACACTCTGCGCGAGGCCGGTTGACCCCACGCCAGACCGTCCGCTCGACCTGTCCTATCGTGTGGGAGTTTCGCGGCGTGCGCCACGCGTCCGCCTCAGCCACCGAGTCAGGAGCATCAGATGGGTCGCTTTGACGGACGAGTCGCCGTCGTCACCGGGGCAGCACGCGGGATCGGTTTCGGGACCGCCCAGCGCTTCGCCGAGGAGGGCGCGTCGGTCGCCGTCATCGATCTCGACGAGTCCGCGGCCGGCGAGGCCGCTGCCAAGCTGCCCCTCGGGGAGGGCCAGAAGGCCATCGGCATCGGTTGCGACGTGAGCGACACCGAGTCGGTCCAGTCCGCGGTGGATCGCGTGGTCGACGAGCTCGGCGGCATCCACATCCTGGTCAACAACGCCGGCGTCACGCGCGACAACCTGCTGTTCAAGATGACCGACGAGGACTGGGACGTGGTGATGGGCGTCCACCTGCGTGGCGCCTTCCTGATGACCCGGGCCGCGCAGAAGCACTTCGTCGAGCAGCGCTACGGCAAGATCCTGAACCTCTCCAGCGTCTCCGCGCTCGGCAACCGGGGGCAGGCCAACTACTCCGCAGCCAAGATGGGTATCCAGGGCTTCACCCGCACCCTTGGGATCGAGCTCGGTCCCTACGGCGTCAACGCCAACGCGATCGCCCCCGGTTTCATCGCCACCGAGATGACCGACGCCACCGCCCGGCGCCTGAAGATGGAGCCGGAGGAGCTGCGCAAGATGAACGCCGACCACAACCCGGTTCGGCGGGTGGGGCAGCCCGAGGACATCGCCGCGGCGGCTGCGTTCCTGTGCAGCGACGAAGCGTCGTACGTCACGGGCCAGACGCTGTACGTCGACGGCGGCGCCAAGCTGGGCTGACCTCGACGCGACCCTCGTCACACCGGTCGGTCGGCGGTTGGATTTTCCCGTCTCGTTCTGCCTAGCCTGCGCGATGTTGCCGTGACCATCGGTCACACTTGACACCGAATTCGTAGTCCACGAACGGAGCTACCCTTGCGTCGCCTTCGCCTCTTCCCCGCCGTCCTCGTCGCCGCGAGCCTCGTCCTCGCCGGATGCGGCGGTGACGAGGAGCAGTCAGGGGAGAACTCGCCCCAGGAGGTCGCCGAGGGCTCGACCCTCGACTCGACCTGGCCCCTGACCGGCCTCCCGGTGGAGGGCGACGACAGCGCGGCCCAGACCCACCCGGTGCTGGTCACCAAGATCGACAACACGGCGTCGAGCAGCCCCCAGGTCGGCCTCGGCAGCGCCGACATGGTCGTGGAGGAGCTCGTCGAGGGCGGGATGACCCGGCTCGCGGCGTTCTACTACTCCGAGCTGCCGAAGGTGGCCGGCCCGGTCCGCTCGATGCGCGCCAGCGACGTCGGCATCGTCTCGCCGGTCAAGGCGGCGGTGGTGACCAGTGGTGCCGCGGCCCAGACGATCGCGCGGATCCAGCAGGCCAAGATCCCGTTCTACGGCGAGGGCGCCGAGGGCACCTACCGCGACGACTCCCGAAGCGCGCCGTACAACCTCTTCGCGAACCTCACGGAGGTCCCCCCGGCCACCCGGGACCACGCGGAGTCGCGGCCTGACGACTACCTGCCGTGGGGTGAGGCCAAGGACCTGCCCAAGGGTGTGAAGGCGCAGACGCTCGCGGCCAACTTCGGCAACCACACCACGAACTGGAAGTTCGAGGGTGGCCACTACACCAACCTCAACAGCTTCGCGGCCCAGGGCGACGAGTTCGCCGCCGACTCCGTGCTGGTGCTGAGGGTCCAGGTCGGCCTGGCCGGCTACCGCGACCCGGCCGGCTACCCGGTGCCGGAGACCAAGTTCGAGGGCAAGGGCGAGGCCATGCTCTTCCACGACGGGCAGATGGTGAAGGGCACCTGGAGCAAGAAGGGCCTGGAGGGTCCGCTGACGCTCTCGACGAAGAAGGGCGAGCTGACCGTCCCGGCCGGGCACACCTGGATCGAGCTGGTCCCCGCCAAGGACGGCCAGGTCACCTTCAAGTAGCCCGGAGGGGGGTCAGGACCCGCCCTCCTCATCTCCCGTCGGCACGTCGATCCCGGCCTCGGCCAGGCTCTGGAAGCCCATCAGGATGAATGTGATGGCGGCCTCCACCCTGGCCGCGGCCGCCTCGGCGTCCTCGGCCCCGGAGACCGACTCGCCCGCCGACGACATCGCTCCGAAGAAGATGCGGGCGAAGGTCTGCTGCATGTCCTCGTCCAGGTCCCACTTGCCGGCGCTGAGCACGGAACGGACGATCTCGAGGACGTTGGCGAAGGTCGACCGCTCCTCCTGCTCGCGGAACCTGGCGTAGCCCAGGACGGCCGGTCCTTCGAGGATCACGACCCGTCGGTACGTCGGCTCCCGGACCACCTCGAGGAAGGCGCGGAGCCCGTGGATCGCCTTCTCCCAGGGGTCGCGCTCACCCCGCAGCGACGTCTGGATCGCCTTCGAGGCATTCGACTCAACCCGCTCGAAGACCGCCTCGAAGAGCGCCTGCTTGCCGCTGAAGTGGTGGTAGAGCGCCCCCTTCGTGACCCGCGCGCCGGCGACGATCGAGTCGAGTGACGTCGCGGCGTAGCCGTGCTCGGTGAAGAGCTCCTCGGCGACGTCGATCAGCGCCCTCTTGGTCGAGGCGGAGTACTGCGCCCGACGACTGGCCCCCGGTACACCTGGGACCTTCGGGACCAGCTTGTGCACCGGGGACTTGGTCATCCCGGCAGTCTAGGACCGACCGGCGGTACGGGTGAGCCAGGTCACCCCGTCCTGATTTGAATACCCTCGGTCTGCCGCATACTGTGAGTACGTACCAACGGTATGTGAGTGAACAGGAGAGTAGGCCATGACCTGGCAATCCTCATCGTGGAGGACCTTCCACAACCGCGGAGAGATCCTCCGCACCGTGATCGCCACTGCCGACGACCGGCAGGACGGGATCCTGCCCATGGACGTCGCGGGCGTCGCCGAGACCTTCGGTGACGAGCTCGCCCTGCTCGGTGCTCTCCAGCTGCGGTGGCACACGCGCCTGTCCGGCCGGATCGAGCGCGAGCTGATGACCCAGCCGATGGATCTCGAGCACGCGGTCGTCACCGCCTGGCGTGGCGCGCACGACGAGATGCCCGGGGTCCGCCGGATCGTCGACCACTACCGGTCGGAGCCGACCGACGCGGCGATGGCCGAGGCGATGGCCAAGGCCACCGTCAAGGAGCACACGATGCTCGCGGCGATGTCCGGACGCTCCAGCGTCCGGGACCCATCAGCCGCCCGGGTGGGCGAGGCCATCGAGCAGCGCGCCCGCCGTCGCCGCGAGCCCGGCGCCCACCGTGCGGACACGGGGCCGCACGAGGGGCTCCTGGAGCGGATCAAGGCGGTGCTCGCGGCCTGACGGTCGCCCCACTCCGACAGCCCCGGGCGCTGACGCACCCTCCCTCAGCGGCTTTCGCCGCACTTCCCTCGCGTCGGCCCCGGGGCTGTCTCCTGCTCGGGCTGGTTGCTGTGCGCCGCCGTCGGCCATGATGGAGTCATGACCGAGGCACGGGCTGGCATGTTGCTCGTGGCCACGCCCGCACTCCTCGACCCCAACTTCGCCGACACCGTCGTGCTCCTCCTCGACGTCGACGACAACGGCGCGCTCGGGGTCGTGCTCAACCGTCCTTCGGGCGTACCCGTCGGTGACGTCCTCGCCGACTGGGGCGAGGTCGTGGCCGAGCCCGGGGTCCTCTTCCACGGTGGCCCGGTCAGCACCGAGGGGGCGCTCGCGGTCGGGCTCCTCCGCGACTCCGACGACGCGCCCGTGGGCTTCCGCGAGGTGTTCGGGCAGCTGGGCATCGTCGACCTCGACACGCCCGTGGAGCTGGTCGACGGCAGTCTCAGCGGCATGCGGATCTTCGCCGGCTACGCCGGATGGGGGGCCGAGCAGCTGGTGGGGGAGATCGAGGAGGGCAGCTGGTACGTCGTCCCGGCCCAGCCGCGCGACGTCTTCCGCGGCGACCCCGACGACCTGTGGCGCGACGTCCTGCGCCGCCAGCCGGGAGAGCTCGCCTGGCACTCGACGCGACCCGTCGATCCTGATCTCAACTGATCAAGCCGGCAGGTCCGCGTCAGCGGGCCTGGTCCGGACGAGGTCGAGCAAGCGCCGCGACTGACGGAGGAAGTCGCGACGCGCGTGTCGAGACCCGGTGAGGCGACAGCGAACCTGAACCCTCGCCTACCATGGGGCACATGGGAACTCTCGGCTTCGGCACCGGCACCGACACGGTCGAAGATCGACGCACCGTCCCGACGGACGAGGGTGACCACGAGCGCTTCTCCCACTACGTGGACAAGGACAAGCTCACCGAGGCGATGGTGATGGGCACCCCCGTGGTCGCACTGTGCGGGAAGGTCTGGGTGCCGAGCCGCGCGCCGGAGCGGTTCCCGGTCTGTCCCGAGTGCGAGGAGATCTGGAAGGGCCTCAAACCCGGCGACGACGGAGGGGACTCCGAAGGGTGACCGGACGGCCAGAGGCCGTCCCGCTCTCGCCCGCGTGGCCTGACCGCGCGGCGTGGGGGACGGCGCCTTCACTGCGCGCATGGCAGACCGCTGCCATGGACGAGTACTTCGCGCGCTCGCCGCGCGACTTCCTGACCGTGGCGACGCCAGGTGCGGGCAAGACGACCTTCGCGCTCTCGGTCGCGGCGGAGCTGCTCGGCCGCCGCCTGGTGGACCGGATCACCGTCGTGGCGCCGACCGAGCACCTGAAGCGGCAGTGGGCCGAGGCGGCGGCGCGGGCCGGTATCCCGATCGACCCGACGTACGCCGCCGGCAAGGGCAAGACGTCGCAGGACTACGTCGGCATCGCCGTCACCTACGCTGGGGTGGCGGTCAACCCGCTGGCCCTGCGGATCCGGACCGAGCGGTTCAAGACCCTGGTGATCCTGGACGAGATCCACCACGCCGGAGATGCCCTGTCGTGGGGCGAAGGCGTCCGGGAGGCGTTCGAGCCGGCGACGCGGCGGCTGGCACTGACCGGCACCCCGTTCCGATCCGACGTCAACCCGATCCCGTTCGTCACCTACGCCCCCGACCCCGGCAGCGGCGCCGGTGTCTCCAGGTCGGTCGCCGACTACACCTACGGCTACGGGCACGCGCTCGCCGACCACGTCGTCAGGCCGGTGCTGTTCATGGCCTACTCGGGGGAGATGGAGTGGCGGACCCGGGCCGGTGACGAGGTGGCCGCCCGTCTCGGCGAGCCGCTGACCAAGGACCTGGCGGCGCAGGCGCTCAGGACGGCCCTCGACCCGGCCGGATCCTGGATGCCGTCGGTGCTGGCCGCGGCCGACCGACGGCTGTCGGAGGTGCGGCGCCACGTCCCGGACGCAGGCGGGCTGGTGATCGCCAGCGACCAGGAGTCCGCCCGCGCGTACGCGAAGCTGCTGCGCACGATCTCGGGGGAGTCGCCGACCGTCGTGCTCTCCGACGAGAAGGCTGCGTCGTCGAAGATCTCCGCCTTCACCGAGAACGACGACCGCTGGATGGTCGCGGTCCGGATGGTGTCGGAGGGCGTCGACGTACCCCGCCTGGCGGTGGGCGTCTACGCGACCACGACCGCGACGCCGCTGTTCTTCGCCCAGGCGGTCGGCCGCTTCGTACGGGCCCGGGCCCGGGGCGAGACCGCCTCGGTGTTCCTGCCCTCGGTGCCGTCGCTGCTCGGCCACGCCTCCGAGCTCGAGGTGGAGCGTGACCACGTCCTGGGCCGGCGGATCACCGACGAGGACGACATCTTCGCTGCCGAGCGGGAGCTGCTCGCCGCCGCGGAGACGGGGGAGTCGGCCAGCGACGAGCTGGCCGGGTCCTACGAGGCGATCGGGTCCGAGGCCCGCTTCGACCGGGTGCTCTACGACGGTGGCGAGTTCGGCCACGAGGGTGACGTGCGCGTGGGTTCCGACGAGGAGATGGACTTCCTCGGCATCCCCGGCCTCCTCGAGCCCGACCAGGTCCGCGAGCTGCTGCACCACCGCCAGTCGGAGCGAGCCCGCCGCCGGCCGGTCGCGACCGAGCCGGACTCGGTCGCGGAGGTGTCGACGTACGAGCAGCTGGCCATCCTGCGCCGGGAGCTCAACGGGCTGGTCGCCGCGTGGCACCACCGCACCGGCCAGCCGCACGGCGTCACCCATGCCGCCCTCCGCAAGGAGTGTGGCGGGCCGGCCGCGGCGATCGCCAGTGCCGAGCAGCTCCACGCCCGGATCGACCGCCTCCGCGAGTGGGCGGCGCGCAAGTCGTCCTGAGCCAGGGGCTCTGGGTCGCGTTCGGCCCTAGACTCGAAAGATGGCCACCGAGACGGCTCAGACCCTCGATCGGGGGCTGCGCGTGCTGGCCGTCCTCGCCGCCACTCCGGGCGGCCTGACCGTCACCGAGATCTCGGCCCGTCTCGAGATCAACCGCACGGTGGTCTACCGGCTCGTCAGCACCCTCGAGCAGCACGCGTTGACCCGGCGGGACGGTCGGGGGCGGGTACACGTCGGCCTCGGCGTGCTGCACCTGGCCTCCGGGGTCCAGCCGGTGCTGCGCGACCTCGCGATCCCGATCCTGCGCTCCCTGGCCGAGGACGTGGGCTGCACCGCCCACCTCACCGTCTCCGACGGTGACGAGGCGATGGCGCTGGCCGTGGTCGAACCCTCGTGGACCGACTTCCACGTCGCCTACCGGGTCGGATCCCGGCACCCGCTGCACAAGGGGGCCGCCGGGAAGGCGATCCTGCTGGGAGCAGAGCCCGACAGCGCGCCCTACGCCACGAGCACCGGTGAGCTGCAGGCCGGCGCCAGCGGCCTGGCCGCGCCGGTCCGTGGGGTGGAGGGTCTCGAGGCCAGCGTCGGCATCGTCACCCTCGGCGACCTCGACGCCGACGCCCTCGGGGCCCGGGTCGCGGCCGCCGCGGACGAGGTGGCCCACGCCCTGTCCCGTTGAGTCGGGGATTCCCGACCGTTGAGTCGGGGATTGGCGTCCGTTGAGTGGGGGATTGGCGTCCGGCGTCCGACGTCCGGGGCGCCGCCCGTGCAGTCAGCCCGAGGTCATGGCCGCGAGGGGGAGGATGCGGTAGGGCACCTGCGTGGCCAGGGCGATGACGGTCGAGGACCGGACGATCCCGGGGTTGTCGAGCACGGCGTCGATGACCCGCTGCAGGTCGTTGTTGGAGCGGGCGACGACCCGGCACCACATGTCACCGGCGCCGGTGATCGTGAAGGCCTCCAGCACCTCGGGGATCCGGGAGAGGTGGCGGGCCACCGACTCGTGGCCAGCGCCCTGGCGGATCTCGAGCGTCAGGAAGGCCGTGACCGGGTAGCCGAGGGCCTCCGAGGACAGCTCAGGGCCCCACCCGGTGATCACGCCCTGGTCCGTGAGCTTGTCCAGCCGGGCCTGCACGGTGCCGCGGGCGACGCCGAGGCGGCGGGAGGCCTCGAGGACCCCGATGCGTGGATGGTGGGAGAACAGATCGATCAATCTGCTGTCGAGGTCGTCCATGTCGCCTCCCGAAGTGGGCAGATTGACCAGGGTTTCGTCGTACTGTTGCACATCTTGCCGTACCTCGACAGGCTGGGACCATGACTTCGACCCAGGACACTCCGACGACCGGCCGCGCCCTGACCGCCGACGAGCTCAAGGCCGACCTGACCCTCGAGCAGCTCAGGCAGCTGGTCGGGCTGGTCGACTACGACGCCAGCAGCGACCCGTTCCCCGTCACCGGCATGGACGCCGTCGGCTTCGTGGTCGGCAACGCCAGCCAGACCGCGACGTTCTACCAGCTCGCCCTCGGCATGGATCTCGAGGCCTACCGCGGTCCGGAGACCGGTCACCGCGACTCCAAGTCCTACGTGCTGCGCTCCGGTTCGGCCCGCTTCGTCTTCACCGGCGGGGTCACCCCCGACAGCCCGGTGCTCGACCACCACCGCAAGCACGGCGACGGAGTCGTCGACCTGGCGCTGGAGGTGCCCGACGTCGACAAGTGCATCGAGCACGCCCGGGCGATGGGGGCGAGGATCCTCGACGAGCCGCACGACGTCTCCGACGACAACGGCACCGTGCGGATGGCCGCGATCGCCACCTACGGCGAGACCCGGCACACCCTCATCGACCGGTCGAGGTACGACGGCCCCTACCTCCCCGGGTACGTCGCGCGCTCCACGACCGTGAGCCGTCGCGAGGGCCACCCCAAGCGACTCTTCCAGGCGATCGACCACTGCGTGGGCAACGTCGAGCTCGGGCGGATGGACGAGTGGGTCGCCTTCTACAACAAGGTGCTCGGATTCACGAACATGGCGGAGTTCATCGGCGACGACATCGCCACCGACTACTCCGCGCTGATGTCCAAGGTGGTGGCCAGCGGCAACCACCGGGTGAAGTTCCCGCTCAACGAGCCCGCGGTGGCCAAGAAGAAGTCGCAGATCGACGAGTACCTCGAGTTCTACGACGGCGCGGGCTGCCAGCACATCGCGCTCGCGACCGGCGACATCCTGCGCTCGGTCGACATCCTGCGCGACAACGGCATCGAGTTCCTCGAGACCCCCGACTCCTACTACGACGACCCCGAGCTGCGGGCCCGGATCGGTGAGGTGCGGGTGCCGATCGAGGAGCTGAAGAAGCGCAAGATCCTGGTCGACCGCGACGAGGACGGCTACCTGCTCCAGATCTTCACCAAGCCCATGGGTGACCGGCCCACGGTGTTCTACGAGTTCATCGAGCGGCACGGGTCGCTGGGCTTCGGCAAGGGCAACTTCAAGGCGCTCTTCGAGGCGATCGAGCGCGAGCAGGACGCCCGCGGGAACCTCTGAGTGGGGCGCTTCCGCCTTTGTCGGTTTCCCCGGCCCGCCGGGGAAACCGACACTTCTCAGCCGTAGCAATGCCTGAGAAGTGCATGGATTGGCGGGGGAGTGGGACGGCTGGTCACCCAGGGGCCGCCGGTGCGGCAGCTGACCTCCATGGGGGACGTGAGAGCCCCGGGTGCGGATTTTCGGGAAATCCGTCGCGGCGGGG
>NZ_DASSXS010000256.1:0-34115 GCF_035703625.1 Nocardioides sp.
GCACCCCGTCGGCACCCCGTCGGCATCGCGTAGTCAGCTGCGCTGGGGAAGCAGCTCCGCCGCGTCCAGTCCGACCAGCTGGGGGGTGAGCGCGACATCCATGGCGCCGCAGATCGTGAGGAGTGCCGCGTCGTCCCCGGACGCCGCAGCGGCCCGCGCGGCCATGGTGACCGGGTGGGCCAGACGCCCGGCAACGGTGCGCGCCACCCGGGCCAGCTCCTCCGGCGAGCTGGTGGTGCGCGCCAGCTGGCACACCGCCTCGAGACACTGGTCCTCGATCCGTTGACGCATCGCTGCGATGAGCGGTCCGGCCCGGCGCGCCGCGAGGTGGTCACGGTGCCGCTGGACGGCGGCCCGTACCAGCGCATCGGCCCGGGTGATGCTCTCGGAGAGGTCGGGACCGGCCCCGGGGTGGTCCTGCATCCCACCCACGTCGACCAGTCGGACGCCGTCGATTCCGGCCACGGCGGGGTCGACGTTTCGCGGGACGGACAGGTCGACGAGCGTGAGGGGAACGGTGCGCTCGGACACGGCACGACGTACGCCCTCGATCGTCACCAGCGGCTCGCGAGCCGAGGTCGTGCAGATGACCACGTCCGTCGCGCACATCAGGCCGACCAGGTCCGCCAGGGGCCGCGAGTGGGCGGCGCCACCGAGCTGCTCCGCACGCCGCTCGTCCCGGGCCACGACGGTGGGTCGGCAGCCGAGGCCGCGCAGGTGGTTCACGGCCGCCAGCGCCATCCGGCCGGAACCCACGACGAGCACGGCCGCGCCGGGCACGGTCGCCTCGGTGAGTGCCACGTCGACCGCTCGGCAGGCGAGCGATCGTGCGTTCGATCCCAGTGCCGTCTCCTCGTGCACCTGGGACGCGACACGGACCGCCGCGGCGAAGAGCTCCCCGAGCCTGCCCCCGGCGGCACCGGCGGCGCACGCGTCCCGGAGCGCGCCGCGGACCTGGGAGCGGATCTCCGGTTCCCCGACGATGCGGGACTCCAGGCCGGAGGTGACCCGGAGGAGATGGGTGACGGCTGCCTGGCCCACCCGGACCTCCGCGGTGCGCCGCACCGTCCCGTAGGCAGAGCCGGCCTGCCCGGCCAGGACGTCGACGAGTCGATCAGGACGTGGGTGCGGGCCGACCGCATAGATCTCGGTGCGGCTGCAGGTGACCAGCAGGACGGCTTCGGAGAAGCCGGCCGCACGGACGGCGTCCAGCACGTCGGCACGGCGGTCCGCCGGAACCGAGACGCGCTCCAGCAGCGCCAGTGGCGCGGTGCGGTGGCTCAGCCCCACCATGGCGACGGTGTTCATAGTGTCCCCCACGAGTCCTGTTCGGGAGACCACACCAGAGGCTTGCAAAATGCCCGTCAAACCTCCCCGGGGGGAAGGCCCGTCACTGCAGGGCCGAGGTCAGCCGCATGACGTTGTCGGCATAGCGGGACCGCCAGGACCGTCGGGCCCACTCGTCGGCCGTGAGCTCGCGCGAGCGGGCACGGTAGACGTCCTCCACCTCACGCATGCGGCCCACCACGTCACCTCCCTGCAGCATCATCGAGACCTCGTAGTTCAGCCCGAACGAACGCAGGTCCATGTTGCTGGAGCCCAGCACGGCCACGTCGTCGTCGATCGAGAAGCACTTGGAGTGCAGCACGTACGGCGCCGGGTAGAGGTGGATCCGCACGCCCGCCTCGAGCAACGCTCCGTAGTACGAGCACTGGGCGTGGTAGACCATGAACTGGTCGCCCTCCTCGCTCACGAACAGCTCGACGTCGACCCCCCGGTGCGCCGCCGTCGTGACCGCGTAGAGGAGCGACTCGTCGGGGACGAAGTACGGGCTGGTGATGGAGATCCGGCGCCTGGCCGAGTAGAGCAGCGTGGTGAAGGCCCGCAGGTTGTTCTCCGTGGCGAAGCCGGGACCGCTCGGGATCACCTGACACGTCAGGTCGCCGCCGGGTGCGGCCGCGGGCAGGACGACCTCGTCCGTGAGCAGCTCGTCGGTCTCGCTGTACCAGTCGGTGGCGAACACGCTGTCGAGCGCCGCGACCGAGGGCCCGGTGACCCGGCAGGTCAGCTCGACCCACTCGCGCCCGAGCTGGTGGTTCTTGTCCTTGTTGTAGCCGGGTTCGATCAGGTTCTGCGAGCCCATGAACGCCACCTCCCCGTCGACGACGAGGATCTTGCGGTGGTTGCGCAGATCGGGTCTGCGCAGCTGGCCTCGCCGAAGCCCGACCGGGAGCATGGCGTGCCAGGCGATCCTGGTCTGGTCGAGGCGCGTGAGCATCTCCTTGTAACCCGGGATGCCCTTCGACCCGAGGTAGTCGAACAGGAGCCGGACCGTGACTCCGCGTTCCGTGGCGCGGACCATGGCCTCGAACAGGGGGCCGGTGACGGAGTCCCACGCGGTGATGTAGAACTCCGCGTGCACGAAGCGCTGTGCACCCTCCACGGCGGCCGTCATGGCCTCGATCGACTCGCGGTAGTCGGAGTGGAGCAGCACCTCGTTGCCGCGCGTGGCGGGGAGGGCTCCCAGATTGCGGTTGAGCGTCATCACCGACCCGACGTACGCCGGCCCGACCAGGCTGGTCGACTCCGGAACCGTCGACGTCCGGCGTCGGATCAGGTCGTTGACCTCGGCCTGCCGGGCGTGTCGACGACGCCCGATCTCGGTGCGGCCGAGGACGAGGAAGATGGCGAAGCCGAGGAAGGGGATGAGCAGGACCAGCAGCAGCCACGCCATCGCGGAGGACGGCTTGCGGTTGTGGGGGATGATCCCCAGGAGCGCGATCCGCAGCGCGAGGTCGATGGCGACGAGTACGCCTGCGAGGAGCACCGGGAGGGACTGGACAGCGTCCGACACGAGGCTGAGCGCCTGGGCGGTCATCCTGTGGCCTCAGCCCGCGTCACGTGTCGCCGCCACGAAGCGATCGTGGTCCCGCTCGGTCTGGTCCGCGTACGTGGCCGCGAAGTCCCCCATGGCCTCGTCGAAGGCGCTGCCGCTGCCCAGGTAGGCCGCGATGGCGATCCGGTCACCGGAGCGGGCATGACCTCGGGCCAGCGTCCATCCGCACAGCTGCCCGTAGATCGCCATGGTCGCGGGGTCCTGCCGGGCCAGGTCGACGGAGACCTTCCAGTCCCACAGCTGGCGGACGTAGAAGTCCCGGTTCACCCCATCGAGGGCGGGCCCCCGGGTCCACCCGAGGAACACGTCCGAGCTGGCCTGCAGCAGGTGCTGCCCCGCGACCACCCGCTCGCCGTGGTGCTCCAGCAGGCTGCGGCCGGCGTAGGGCGCGAGGACCGACTCCGAGGCCTCCTTGAGCTGCAGCATCAGCGGCTCGTCGTCGACCCCGAGCATCAGCACCGCCCAGGCTCGCGTCCCGACGCTGCCGACGCCGACGACCTTGCGTGCCGCGTCGGCGTACCGGAACTGCTCGAGGAGATGTCTCCGCGATCGGGGCAGGCTCTCCCGGTAGCTCCGCAGCGCCTGGCGGACCACCTCCTCCAGCACCAGCGAGGCCTGCCCTTCGAGGAGCTCGGAGACGGGCACCAGGACCGGAGGGTCGCTGAGGAACCGGCGCCCACCCTCGCCCACCCCGGTCAGCTTCGAGGCCGCCCGGGCGCTGTCCTTGCGCATGGCCTTCTCGACCAGACGGTCCAGTGCGTCCAGGGCCTCGGACCCGGCGGAGGAGCCCCAGCGGGCCCGGAGGTAGGCGGGCGTCATCCGGGTGTACCACACGTCGAGCGTCCCGGTGGACGCGAATTCACGCATCGCCATCCGGTAGGCGCGAGACGTGGCCATCACGATCCTGCGGCGCCGCTGGTCGCCGTACCCCCGGTCCCGGCCGGCGATCTCCACGCTCGCCACGAGCCGCTTGACGTCCCACTCCCACGGTCCCGGCAGGGTCTCGTCGAAGTCGTTGAGGTCGAAGACCAGGGTGCGGTCGGGCGAGGCATAGCCGCCGAAGTTCGACAGGTGGGCATCCCCGCAGAGCTGGACCCGGATCCCGGAGACCGGTGTCGTCGCCAGGTCGGACGCCATGACCGCCGCACTGCCCCGGAAGAACGCGAACGGCGACTCGGACATCCGCTGGTTGCGCAGCGGGAGCAGCTCCTGCACCCGCGCCGCCGCCTGGTCGGACAGGATCCGGACCGGGTCGGGCCGATCGGTGGCGGGACTCCACTCGCCGTGGGCCCGCCGGGGCGCGGCCGAGCGGGCCTTGCGGCCCCGCTCGGCGCGCGCAGACCGGTGGATCTGCTCGTCCGAGCCGTACGGCCACCCGGCCGCCGGCGCTCGGGCCCCGCTCAGGCGAGGGCCTTCGCCTTGAGCTGCTCGAACTCACCCGGCGTGATCGCACCCCGATCCAGCATGGCGTGCGCCTTCTCGATCTGTTCGGCCGGGGACGAGCCCGCCACCTCGCGGATGTACTCGTCCTGCTGCCGCTTGACGTCGGCGGCCTGGCGGACCGAGCGCTCCTGCATGCTCTTGCCGCGCGCGATGAGGTAGATGATCGCCGTGACGAACGGCAAGAAGATCAACGCGATGATCCACAGGGCCTTCATGCCCCCCGAGGTGTCCGGGTCGCGGAAGATGTCGGCGATGATCGAGAACATCACCATCAGGTACGCGATGAACATAAAGCTGACGAAGCAGAACCACAGGACTTCCCAGAACGACATTTGTCAGGCCTCTCTTTTCGACATGGTCCAGTCTCGGCAGCCGCGTCGGCGTGCCGCCTCACCTGTTACGGATGAGGTGGGGCGAAACGCCTGCGCACCCGGCGAAGGCCTCAGCGGCGAGCCTTCACTTCCGAGCCGTGCACGGTCAGCGCGAGGATCAGGACGACGTCGAGCGCGATCATCATGAGCGACCAGACCGGATAGGCGGCGAGGAAAGCCACGTTGACGACAGCGCTCAGCATCGCGGCGGCCACACCCACGGCACGCGCCCACACCTGTCCGCCGAAGACGCCGAGGCCCGCAGCCACGAGGACGGCCCCACCGATGAGGTGCACCCAGCCCCACGCGGTGTAGTCGAGCGAGACCAGCAGCCCGGTCGACGTGACGAGGTAGTACTCGTCGTTGAACAGCGCCACCAGGCCCTGGATCGCGTGGAACGTGCCGAGCAGCATCATCATCACGCCGGCGAACCCGATCCACCCCACCCATCCCGAGTAGCCGTCGGACGCCTTGGGCACAGCCCCTGCACTCTGAGTCATGACAAACCTCCTGGACGAGATCAGTGGGTATCGAGCCTGCTCGCCCTGAGTGCCTGCCGCCTCACCTTAAATGGATGATGGTGTGCCACAGCCTCGTCCGGGCGCGCCGGTGCGCGGTGCGTGGCACCGCGCCCGGCTCACCTCGCCCGGCTCACCTCGCCCGGAACGACTTCCTCGGCGAGAACCCGCTCTCGCTCGCCCCGGAACCCGACCGCACCTGGAACGAGTAGGTCTTGCCACGGGCCACCGCCACGGGGCCGCCCTTGCCGAAGACCAGGCTCTTGGCGCGCGTGTTGGTGCGCCAGGCCTTCCAGGGGCCGCTGCCGACGCGGTACTTCACGTCGAAGCTGTTGCCGGTGTTGGTCCCCGCCGCAGCCCACCTGACGGTGAACGGGAGGCCTGCCGGCGCGCTCAGCACCTGAGGCGGCACGCTCACCGTCCCTCGCATACCCCGGTTGCCGTGCTCCTCGCAGTGGTAGGCGAAGGTCCCGGCCGAGAAGGTGCGAGTGAAGTTCAGGCCCGGCCCCGGGACGCCGGAGTCGAAGAGCCCGGCGTTCTGGCGGACGCTGTGGTCGCCGGTTCCGCTAGCCGCCCAGTGGACGCTGTCGCCCGGGGCGGCCAGCAGCCGTTCCGGGGTGAACGTCCGGTTGTCGTTCGCGCTGACCTGCCGGGTCGCTGCCGACACCGGTGTCGAGGCGAGGAGCCCCGCGGCGACAACTGCCGCCGCGAGGCTCCCACCCAGCTTGACGCTGATTCTCATGTCCGTCCCTCCCTGGGCCGTCGCTCAGCGAAGGTTCCGCGTGGCGACCAGGCCCGGACCACCGATGGCCCTCGGTGCGCCCGTCAGGGTGTGCAGGCTGCCGACCCGGAACCGGCCGTCCAGCGCCCTGAGCTGACGCGCCCGGAAGGAGACGGTCCAGCCGTTTCCGTTGAGCGTCGCCCGCTTCTCGACGATGCGCTTGGGCTCGCCGCGGTCGGAGTCGACCAGCCGAACCATGACGCGCTGGGCGTCGAAGGTGCGACCGCTGACGGTGAATCCGCGCGCCCGGTTGGCCGGGGTGATCGCGTCGGGCGCCACGTTCGAGACCTGCCACTTGGCCGACGGGCTGTTGGTGCAGCCGATCGCCGGACCGGGGGTGTCCCCGAGGCCGTCGTAGAGCATGGACTCCTGGGGCAGCGGTGCCACGTGGCCGAAGCCGGTGGCGTGACCGTCGCGGAGCAGGGCTCGCCGGAGCTCACGCTGGTTGAACGGGTTCTGGTCGTCGTTGCGCGACGGCCGGAACGGCGACGGGTAGCGCTGCCACAGCTGACCGGGCTTCGCGCCGGGCCGACGCTCCACCTTCACGCGGTTCCCCTCGAAGCGGACCGAGTTGTTGGTCGCGGCGCGGAACTCGGCGGAGTCGATCGCCGCAGGCCGGATCGCGCGACCGTTGGCGCGGTAGGCGTTGAACGGGACCACGATGTCGCCGTTCCTCAGCTCCTTGGGCCGGCCGGTGAAGCCGATGTTGTCCACGATCACGGCGTCGGTGAAACCGGCCCCACTCACGCTGATGCGGTCACCGGGCCGGATGTCCGGCGTGTGGCCCACCCAGCAGTCGCCGTCCACCGCGGGGCCTTCGGGGCCGTGGTTGACCTCGAGGCCTAGCCCCTCGGGCGTGTCGACGGTGGGCCCGGTGCTCGAGCCGATCAGCACGCCGTTGCGGCGCACCTCAACGGTCAAGGTCTCGGCGGCATGCCCGAACGTCGCGACGAAGTCGATGTTGTGGAAGACCGTGATGTTGTGACCGGCGGCCATGTCCACGACGGTGCCCTCGGCGGGGACCGTACTCATTGCCGTAGGGACGAGCGAGGCGACCCCGGCCGCCACCGCCGTCTTGATCCATCGTCCGCGACTGGCACGCCCAGTCGACCTTTCCTGCTGTGCTCCGTGCACGAGTCCCACCTCCAGATAAGTGGTCCGGTCGGCGACCGGCCGGACTAACTGGGATGTTCCGGATCAGGTGTCACGGATGCGTGAAATGGGTGTTCCCGCCTCCGAGGAGCGAGCTTCAGGGTGAGGTCACCAGATATTCCGAGACCGTCTGCTCCACGATCTCCTCGTCCGTCCACGGAAAGTGCACCCACTCGCCCCTGCCGAAGATCCGGGTCTGGTCCTCGGACCACGGTGAGGTCGGGTCCTCGGACTGGCCGTAGGTCAGGATCGTGCGGGCGTCCAGACCACCGCCGGCGAGGAACGAGATGGCCTGGATGTGGGACGAGCCGTAGGTGATGGGCCGGTAGCGGTCGGTGTTGTCCTCCGGCCAACGCGAGGCGAGGGCGTTGGCATTGCCGACGGAGTCACCGGTGCCACCGCCCAGCGCGATCGGCGACGCCCCCCGGTCACCGGCGACCTGGAGGGAGCCCCAGGTCGCGTCGAAGGGGATGCCCCGCTGACGCAACGAGTCGATGGCGTCGGCCATGGCCTGCCTGACCAGCGGGTTGAGGATGTTGAGGTCTCGCGGCGTGGTGAGCGGCTCGGCGGGGTCGAACGGCGTCCGCCACACCCCCTGGTCGGGCAGCCTGGCCACGAACTCCTCGAAGATGTGGGTGCCGCGGGAGCTGCGCTCGGAGCGGCCGTCCCAGTCGTGCAGGACCTGGCAGGCCCGCTCCTCCCCGGTGGACTCGCACAGCGTGTCGAGATCGCCGTTGGCGCGCATCACCTCGGCCGCCATCAACCGGTTCTCGTGCTCGTGGCCGCGGAGGGTGGCCGGCGACTCCAGCTGGTGAGGGGCGAGCCCGTCGCCGCCCGCCAGCCGGTCCTGGATGTAGCGGTAGACCATCCGGGTGCGCATGGTCCGCTCGCACCGCTCGCACCCGATGATGTGGTCGTAGCCCTCCAGACGTTCGTCGGGGTGGGGCAGCCAGTAGGAGTCGTTGGCGTTGGCGAGCCAGTCGCGCCGGATGGCGTAGGGCAGGTTGCCCGGACCGAAGACACCGGAACGGGAGGCATCCTCGTCGGTCCCCCACCTGCAGCCGGACGAGGCGCGGGTGCCGTCGAGTCCGGGAAGACCGGCCAGACCGTCGAGGATCCGTCCGGTGGGGGTCATGCACTGGTCGGCCATCTCGTCGGTGACGTGCGGGACCACCGAGTGGTCGGCGTACAGGGCGTCGCCGTTGCGGTCGGCGGCGGTGGTGTTGACCCACGGCATGCCTGCGGCCTCGTCCTGGCGGGCCAGCAGGTCGCGCACGTCGGTGGCCTTGCCCATCTGCAGGAAGGTGTCGACCGTGCGCAGGTGCTCGGCGTTGGCGTCGCGGATCGCCCACACGCTCGCCACCGACCACGGCATCAGCAGGGCCGGGGCGTCGATCACGTAGCCCTCGGGCGTGCGGTAGAGGTCCTCCTTCACCTTGGCCAGAGAGCCGTCGTCACGGCGCACCGTCACGGTCACCTCGCGGCGCTGCAGCTCCTGCGGCCCGCTGTCGGTGAGGTAGGTCGTCGGGCCGGCGAGGCGGTACTCGTAGGGCGTGAACCGGTAGGCGGTCGAGACGGTGTGGCTCCACGCCACGTCCTTGTTCCAGCCGATGTTGACCACCGGCGAGCCGATCAGGGACGCACCGGCGACGTCGTACTCCCCGGGAATGGTCAGGTGCTGCTGGGTGAACCGGTAGCGGCCGCGCCACGGGAAGTGGGGGTTGCCCAGGAGCATGCCCTTGCCGGTGGTCGTCGCGTCGCCGCCCACGGCGGTCGCGTTCGACCCGAACGGTGCGGAGGGGTCCCGGCCCAGCCCGGTCAGCAGCGCGTCCCGGTCGACCGCGGCCGCAGTGGGGTTGGGGATCCCCGGGTCGTCGGGCGAGGGCGGGTCGGCGTCGACGATCTCCTTGACGAACACCCCGCTGGAGGCCAGCAGGTTGGCCAGGTAGACGCCGTACCAGAGGTCGATGGGGCGGGCGTCCTGCCGGAGGTACCCGGCGCCACGGCACTCGGGGTCGCCGACGCCGCTGGGGCCGACCCGGTCGAGGTAGCGGTTGACGCCGGCGACGTAGCCGCGGACCATCTGTCGCGCCTCCGGTCCGGGGCCGCGGTCCTCGTCGGCCAGCAGCTTTTCGACCACCCGCCGGTTGTGGAGGTCCTGGACGAAGGCGTCGACCTGGAGGTTGGACGCCTCCAGCGTCACCTGGTCGTTGTAGCGGGCCTCGGGGCCGAACCAGCGCGACCGCTGCGCCCGGCCGGTGACCAGGGTGTCGGCGAGGGTGCAGATCGAGGTCTCGGCCGCGGCGTACCCGCTGCCGAAGCCCAGGTCGCCGAAGCTGTCCGCGGTGACGTGCGGGATGCCGTGGGCGGTGCGGGTGATCGTGGCGGAGTAACCGGTCGCCGGAGCACCCGCGGCAGCCTGCTGGGCGCTGGCACCCGGCGTCGCGGTGGCGACCGCAGACAGGGGCACGAGGGTCGCGCAGGCGAGCAGGGCGGTCAGGCGGTTCCGGGGCATGTGCACTCAACGGGCGTACCCGGCCCCGGGTTATGTCAGAGGTAGAGCCCGGTCGACTCGTCGCCGAGCCGGTCGGCGGCCACGGCATGCACGTCGCGCTCCCGCATCACGACGTAGGTCTCTCCGGCGACCTCGACCTCGGCCTTGTCCTCGGGATCGAACAGGACGCGGTCTCCGGCCTCGACGGCCCGCGCGTGCGGTCCCACGGCGACCACCCGGGACCAGGCGAGACGACGCGCCCCCATGGCCGCGGTGGCCGGGATCACGATGCCGCCACTGGACTTGCGCTCCCCCGCGTCGTCGTCGACCTCGACCATGACGCGGTCGTGCAGCATCTTGATCGGGGTCTTGGGGGCAGGCACTGCGGTGCTCAGCGAACGACCTTGCGGACCACCACGAACAGGGCGACGCACCCTGCCACGAGGCCGGCCGCCTTGAGGATGTTGTCGGTGCGCGGGGCGCCGGTGCGGAAGTCGACGAAGTGCGCCTTCACGCTGGTGACCTCGCGGCTCGCGATCGTCTTGGGGTGGGATCGGTGCAGGAGCTGGTCGATGGTGTGCGCCAGGCGCTCCCGGGTCTCTTCGATCTCCTGCTCGAGGGACGTCTGGTTGGTCACGCGGGAAGGTTACCAACGAGGCGCGGGTCGAACCCGAAGGGCAGCTCCAGGCGGTGGGCACGCATCAGCTCGTCGTCGGTGAGGACGTCGTACGTCGATCCGTCGGCCACGACGATCCCGTCTCCGAGCACGACCGACCGGGGGCAGAGCTCGAGGGCGTAGGGAAGGTCGTGGGTCACCATCAACAGCGTCACGTCGAGGGACCGGAGGATCTCGGCGAGCTCGCGACGGGAGGCGGGGTCGAGATTGGACGACGGCTCGTCGAGGACCAGGATCTCGGGCTCCATCGCGAGCACCGTGGCCACCGCGACCCGTCGCCGCTGCCCGAACGAGAGGTGGTGGGGTGGCCGGTCGACGAAGTCGGCCATGCCGACCTTGTCGAGCGACTCCATGACCCGGCGCTCGAGTGCGGCGCCCTTGAGGCCGAGGTTGGCGGGGCCGAAGGCGACGTCCTGCCGGACCGTGCCGAGGAACAGCTGGTCGTCGGGATCCTGGAAGACGATGCCGACCCGGCGCCGGATCTCCGGGAGGTTCTCCCGGGCGACCGGGAGGCCGCTGACGGCGACCGAGCCGGCGCCGGCGGTGAGGATGCCGTTGAGGTGGAGCACCAGCGTGGTCTTGCCGGCTCCGTTGGGGCCGAGCAGGGCGACGTTCTCGCCCCGGTGCACGTGGAGGTCGACGCCGTAGAGCGCCTGGTGGCCGTCGGGGTAGGCGTAGGCGAGCCCGCGGACGTCGAGGACGGGCGTGCTCATCGCGGCAGCGTCCCGGTGTAGCCGCGCGACAGCATGGCGAGGTGGACCCGCTCCCCACGCTCGTAGGAGCGGATGAACAGGGCGCCCAGCGACCGCGCGAGGACCGGCCAGTGGCGCGGTGACCGGGGGTCGTAGCCGCGCGAGCGCATCGCGGTGAGCATCCGCCCCATCTCGCCGGTGACCACGTCGAGGTAACGGATCATGAAGCCCATGATCTGCACCAGCGGGTCGGGCACCCGCAGCCGCTGCAGGCCGCGGAGCAGGTCGTCGGGCTCGGTGGTGGCGGCCAGGGTCAGGGCAGCGAGGACGCCGAGGGTCCCCTTCATCAGCAGGCCGGCTGCAGCCACGAGCCCGGGTTCGGAGACGTTCAGGCCGAGCAGCTCGGCGCGCGGGCCGGTGGCGACGAACGGCAGCAGCAGCGCGAACACCACGAACGGCACCTCGACCACCATCCGCCGGCCCAGGTAGGCCGGGGGCACCCGCGAGAAACCCACGATGGTCAGCAGCACGGCCGCCCAGCCGGCGAAGACGGCGTACCGGTCGCTGGGGGTGGCCACCACGGCCAGCATGAAGAGCACCAGGCCCACCAGCTTGAGGTGAGCCGGAGCCCGGTGGACGACGCTGTGGCCGTGGTAGTGGAGCTTGTGCCCGTGTCCGGCGCCCATCCTCAGCCCTCGCTCTCGCCGGGCTCGCGCGCGTCGTCGCGGCGACGCAGGGTCCGGAACAGGCCGAACCCGAGGAGGAGGACCAGCGCACACCCGACCACGCCGGCCAGCCCGCCACCGACCCGGGCGTCGCCCACTCCCCTGGTGGAGTAGCCGGCGAACGGCCCGTCGGCGGCCGGGGACCGGTCGGCCCGGTCGAGGAAGCCGAGCTGCGACGCGACGTGCTCGAGCCCGTCGGCGTGGCCGCTGGCGTAGTAGCTGCCCACTCCGGCGATGAGCAGCGCCACGGCCAGCCCGGTCAGGAAGAACGTGCGGTTGTTCATGCGCCGGCGGCCTGCCTGATCTCCAGCCGGCGGGTGGCCAGCGCGTCGCGGGCGCCGTGGACGAGGTCGGGCCGTACGGCGACCACGCTCGCGACCACCAGCCCGGTGATCGCGGCCTCGCCGAGGCCGATCACGAGGTGCCACGAGAGCATCGCGGCCAGCACGGCGTCGAGCGGGACCGGTGCGGTACCGCCGACGGCGTAGATGCCGGTGAAGGCGAGCGCCGCGGCCGGGACGCTGGCGAAGGCGCCGATCGCGGCGGCGGGTGCCACCGACGTCGTACGGCGCGGCAGCACGGCTCGCATCCCGCGGAAGACCAGCCAGCCGACGACCACGGCGACCAGCGCCATCAGGGTGACGTTGGTCCCGAGCGCGGTGATGCCGCCGTCGGCCATCAGGAGCGCCTGGACCAGGAGGACGACCGTGATGGCGAGGACCGCCGTCCACGGTCCGGCCAGGACCGCGGCCAGGGTGCCGCCGAGCAGATGGCCGCTCGTTCCGGCGCCGACGGGGAAGTTCATCATCTGGCCGGCGAAGACGAACGTGGCGACCAGACCGGCCATCGGCGCGGTCCGGTCGTCGAGCTCCCGCCTCGCCCCACGCAGCGCCAGCCCCACCCCCGCCACCGCGACCGCACCCGTGGCGAGCGAGGTGGTGGCGTCGATGAAACCGTCGGGCACGTGCATGCGGGCTCCTGTCGGGCCGGTAGATTTCGAGACGGTCGCCGAGCGACCTCCTCAACGCAGGAACTGAACGACCAGTGTCAGACCCAGCCTACGTGTGTGCACATTACAGTCAAGGAGCGAGATGAGCACTGCCCGATCGGAGAGCGACCGTCTCACCCGGGGCGACGTCGCGCCCGACTTCACCCTTGACAACGACGCCGGCGAGCAGGTGACGCTGAGCGGCCTGCGCGGGCGCAAGGTGATCGTGTACTTCTATCCGGCCGCGATGACGCCGGGGTGCACCAAGCAGGCGTGCGACTTCACCGACTCGCTCGAGTCGCTGCGTGGTGCCGGCTACGAGGTGCTCGGCGTCTCGCCGGACAAGCCCGCGAAGCTGGCCAGGTTCCGCGACCGCGACGACCTCACGATCACCCTGCTCTCCGACCCGGACCGGACCGCGATGAAGGCCTACGGCGCCTTCGGCGAGAAGAAGCTCTACGGCAAGGTCGTCGAGGGGGTCATCCGGTCCACCTTCGTCGTGGACGAGGAGGGGCGCATCGAGCTCGCGCAGTACAACGTGAGGGCCACCGGCCACGTGGCCAAGCTGCGCCGGGACCTCGGTCTCGACTAGGTCACTCCTCCGGTGGTTGAGCAGCGGTGGTTGAACCTCCGGTGGTTGAGCAGCGAGCGTCAGCGAGCGTCGTCGAAACCCCGGAACGCAGGCAGGGCGGCGAGCACGGTGGTCACCGCCCTGCGCAGTCCGGGGGTTTCGACGACGGTCGGCGCTGGGGCGCCTCCCTGCTCACCCACCGGGCCGCGACCCTAGACTTTCGCGACGGTCGGAGTGGTGGAACTGGCAGACACGCGGCACTTAGGATGCCGTGCCTTCGGGCGTGGGGGTTCAAGTCCCCCCTCCGGCACCGAGCGCAGCGGCGACTGCCGGGGCGATCTCGCGCAGTGCTCTCCCGCGGTGCGAGATCCGGTCCTTCTCGGCCGCGGTCAGCTCGGCCGACGTGACGTCGGCGTCGGCGTGCTCGTCGGCCACGAACAGGACGTCGTACCCGAAGCCCCCGCTCCCCCGCAGCTCCCGGATCACCCGGCCGTGCATCTCGCCGTGCACGACGATCTCCGCACCCGCGGGGTGGCAGAAGGCGACCGCGCAGGCGAAGTGGGCGCCCCGACGGGCGTCGGGTACGTCGGCGAGCTGGGCCAGCAGCAGCTCGTTGTTGCGGTGGTCGTCCTTGGGCGGGCCGGACCAGCGCGCGGACAGCACGCCGGGCATCCCGTTCAGGGCGTCGACGCACAGGCCGCTGTCGTCCGCGAGCGTGGGGAGGCCGGTGGCGGCCATTCCGGCGCGGGCCTTGTGCAGCGCGTTGCCCTCGAAGGTGGGCTGGTCCTCGACCGGCTCGTCGTACGCCGGCACGTCGTCGAGGCCGACCACCTCGATGCCGGGCGCGTGCTCGCGAAGGATCCGCTGCATCTCCCCCAGCTTCTTGGCGTTGCGCGACGCGAGGAACACCCTCATGGCGAGGAGAGAGCCTCGCCCTGCAGCCGGGTCAGGTCGGCGCAGCCCTTCTCGGCGAGGGCGAGCAGCGCGTCGAGCTCGGAGCGGTCGAAGGCCACACCCTCGGCGGTGCCCTGCACCTCCACGAACTTGCCCTCGCCGGTCATCACGACGTTCATGTCGGTCTCGGCCCGGACGTCCTCCTCGTAGGGCAGGTCAAGACGTGGGACCCCGTCGATGATGCCGACGCTGACCGCGGCCACCGAGCCGGTCAGCGGCTCGCCGGTCAGCGCACCGGCACCACGGAGGTGGGCGACCGCGTCGGCCAGGGCGACGTAGGCCCCGGTGATGGCCGCCGTGCGGGTGCCGCCGTCGGCCTGGAGTACGTCGCAGTCGAGCACGATCGTGTTCTCCCCCAGCGCCCGGTAGTCGATGACCGCCCGCAGGGACCGGCCGATCAGGCGGGAGATCTCGTGGGTGCGGCCGCCGATCCGGCCCTTGACCGACTCCCGGTCGGACCGGGTGTTGGTCGACGCCGGGAGCATGGCGTACTCGGCGGTGACCCAGCCGAGGCCGGAGCCCTTCCGCCAGCGCGGCACGCCTTCGGAGGCCGAGGCTGCGCAGAGCACCCGGGTGCCGCCGAACTCGACCAGCACCGACCCGGCGGCGTGGTCGAGCCAGTGTCGGGTGAGCTTGACGGGGCGGAGGTCGTCGTCGGCCCGGCCGTCGGCGCGTGTCGTCATGGCGCCGACCCTAGGGCACCGGCGGGCGCCCTGAGGGCCCGGCCTTCCCCCGTGGAGACCGGACCCGCAGCGCGTCGGGGCGGTGCTACTTCACCTCGGCGCGGGTCACCCTCACCAGCCCGGCCAGGAACGGCAGCAGGATCCAGATCGCCGAGGCAGTCGCCAGCTGCGCCCACTGCTCGCCCGTCACGTCGACACCGCTGAACAGGGGCTGCTGGGCGGTGTTGAAGTCGACCCAGGCGGCGATGTCGCGGAAACCTGCCCAGATCTGGGCCACGATCGAGACCGCGAGCGGCAGCACGAAGTAGGACACGATCGCCGCCGCCGAGTTCAGGAAGATGAGGCCGAACGCCAGGCCCTGCATGATCCCGCCGATCTGGAGGATGCCGAACTTCGCGAAGTCGTCGGCGCCGATGTCGTCCCACGCTCCGGGCTCGCCGGCGAGGACGGTGGCGAGCGCGGCGATCCCCACCGCGAGCACGATCGCGACCAGGCCGAACAGCAGCGCGGCGACCACCTTGGCCGCGATCACCCGCTGCCTCGACGGCTCGAGCGTGAACGTCGTCAGGGTCGTGCGCTGGCCCCACTCGCTGGTGACGAGGAGGATGCCGAGCACCGGGAGCACGAAACCCTGGGGCGAGGCGGTCGTGAGCATGAAGTTCAGGAAGGTGCGCTGGCCGTCGTCAGCGGCGAAGAAGAAGATCGTGACCACCGCGACGGTGATCAGACCGACGGCACCGAGCAGCCACATCCCCGCCCGGGTGTCACTCATCTTGCGCACCTCGACCCCGATGAGGCGCCGGAACGGCACCGCGCTGGTGGCGGAGAGGTCAAGGGTCGGAACGGCGGTGGTGGTCACGGCGCTCATGCCGGTCCTCCTGGGGTGATGTCGTCGCGTTGGGTGTCCGAGGTGAGTTCGAGGAAGAGCTCCTCCAGGCCGCCGTGGGCGGGCCGGAGCTCGATGAGCACGATGCCCTTCTCGGCGGCGATCCGGCCGACCTCGACCGGCTCGGCCTCGACGGCGAGGCCTTCTCCCGCGGGGGTCCAGGTCACGTCGTTGGCAGTGAGGGCCTCCTCCAACCGGGAGCTGTCGAGCGCCATCACGTGGGTGCTCGTGCCCCGCTCGGCCAGTAACGCCTTCTTGTCGCCCTGGGCCACGATCCGTCCGCGCCCGATCAGGATCATCTCGTCGGCGATCAGCTCGACCTCGTTGAGGAGGTGGCTGGAGAGGAGCACGGTCCCGCCGCGCTCGGCATACGCCTTGAGCAGGCCTCGCATCCACCGGATGCCGGCGGGGTCGAGCCCGTTCGCCGGCTCGTCGAGGATCAGCACCGAGGGGTCGCCGAGCAGCGCGTGGGCGATGCCGAGGCGCTGCCGCATGCCGAGCGAGTAGTTCCGGACCCGGCGCTTCGCCTCGGCCGGGGTCAACGAGACCTGCTCGAGCATCTCTCCGACCCGCGAGTCCGGCAGTCCCATGGTCCGGGCACCGATCGTCAGCACCTCGCGTCCGGTGCGGCCGTCGTGCTGCGCGGACGCGTCGAGCAGGACGCCGACGTGGCGGCCCGGGTTGGGGATGTCCCGGAAGTGGTGACCGCCGATGGTGACCTCGCCGCGGCTGGCCGGGGTGAGCCCCGCCATGATCCGCATCGTGGTGGTCTTGCCGGCGCCGTTGGGTCCCAGGAAGCCGGTGACCCGGCCGGGCTGGCAGGTGAAGCTGATGTCGTCGAGCGCCAGGAAGCTGCCGTACGACTTGGAGAGTCCGTCGACCTTGATCATGGACTCATCCTGCTCCGGGCCGGAGCGCGTCGCATCAGACTTCGGAATGTTCGGGCACCTACCGGAGTAGGGCCCTGGACGAGACCCGAGCCTCCTGTCCGCGGCTCCCGCCCGTCCTAGCCTTGGACCGTGGACAAGCCGCCGCCCGAGGCCTTCCAGCCGCAGATCACCGGCTGGGGGCACGTCTGGCGGATCATGCTGATGGTCGCGATCAGCGCCATCGCCTGGGGCACCGTCGCGGCCCGACAGCTGCAGGACCACCCGGCGCTCTTCTGGCTGGACATCGCACTCGCCGTGCCCGCCTACGTGCTCGTCTTCTTCCGGCGGCGGTGGCCGATGCCGGTCGCCGTCGTGCTCGCGCTGCTGAGCTCGCTCTCCGGGCTGGCGGCCGGCCCCGCGACCCTGGCCGCCGCATCGGTGGCCACCCGCCGCCACTGGCGCCAGGTCGCGCTGGTCGGCGTCGTCAGTCTCGTGTGTGCCCAGGTCTTCGCGGCGGTCGAGCCGACCGGCAACCCGCAGGATCCGTACCTGCTGGTGCTGGTGATCAACCTGACCTTCCTGGCCTCGGTCCTCGGCTGGGGCATGTACGTCGGGTCCCGCCGCGAGCTGGTGTGGACCCTGCGTCAGCGGGCCGAGCGTGCCGAGGCGGAGCAGGAGCTGCGGGTCGCCCGGGCGCGGAGCAACGAGCGGGCCCGCATCGCACGGGAGATGCACGACGTGCTCGCCCACCGGATCTCCCAGATCTCGATGCACGCGGGGGCCCTGGCCTTCCGTGACGACCTCACGGCCGAGGAGATGCGCAGCAGCGTCCAGGTGATCCAGGAGAAGGCACACGAGGCGCTCACCGACCTCCGTGGTGTGCTGGGCGTGCTCCGTGACGAGGCCGGAGAGCCGCTCGACGCTCCCCAGCCGACGTACGACGACCTCCCCCGACTCGTGGACGACGCCCGCGGCAGCGGGCTGGACCTCGAGTACGTCGACCTCCTCGACGGTGGCTCCGACCACGTGCCCGACGCCGTCGGCCGGACGCTGTACCGCATCGTGCAGGAGGGGATCACCAACGCCCGCAAGCACGCGCCGGGCGCCCGGCTCAGCATCCGGGTCAGCGGCTCACCGGGCGACGGGATCGACATCCTCCTGCGCAACCCGGTGGGCTTCGGACCCACGGCGACCCCGGGTTCCGGGCTGGGACTGGTCGGCCTCGCCGAGCGGGCGCAGCTGCGGGGTGGACGGATCGAGACCAGCCGCGACGGGTCGACGTTCGTCCTGCACGGCTGGATACCGTGGGCCGCATGAGCACCCCGGACGCGACCCGCGTCCTGCTGGTCGACGACGACCCGCTCGTCCGCTCGGCCCTGTCGCTCATGCTGGGTGGCCAGGCCGACCTGGAGGTCGTCGGCGAAGCAGGCGACGGCCGCGAAGGCGTGGCGCTGGCGCGGTCGCTGCGGCCCGACGTCATCCTGATGGACATCCGCATGCCGATCCGCAACGGCCTGGACGCGACCCGCGACCTCCACTCCGGCCCCGAACCGCCCCGGATCATCATCCTCACCACCTTCGACGCGGACGAGCACGTCTTCAGCGCCCTCGAAGCCGGAGCCGACGGGTTCCTGCTGAAGGACACGCCACCGGCCGAGATCGTCGACGCGATCCGCCGGGTGGCCGGCGGCGACCCGATGCTCTCCCCGTCGGTCACCCGCACCCTGATCCAGCGCGTCCGCGCCGACGGCGCCGGCCACAGGTCCGCGGCGGCCGAAGGGCGACTGGCGAGGCTGACGGCGCGAGAGCGCGAGGTCGCCCTTGCCGTGGCCCGCGGTCTGAGCAACACCGAGATCAGCGGGGAGCTCTACCTCTCGGTGCCCACCGTCAAGGCCCACGTCTCGCGCCTGTACGACAAGCTCGAGGTCACCAACCGGGTCCAGATCGCGATCCTCGTGCACGACGCCGGCCTCGCCTGAGCAGCCACACGCCCCTCCCGCGTCGGTGCGGGAGGAGGTGCGGGAAACTTGCGCCGTCAGCAGCGATGGGTTCGGCGGTCGGCGCGGGTCAGTAGGTCGACCACACTCATCGCAAACCCCGAAGCCGGGAGGCATCGTGCGACTTCTGCTCACGTCCGCGGGCGTCAGGAACGCCAGCATCCACCGGGCGCTGGTCGACCTCCTGGGCAAGCCGATCGCCGAGTCGAGTGCGCTGTGCATCCCCACCGCGTCGTACGCGCACCCCATGGTCGGTCCCGGGGAGGGGCCGTGGAGGTTCATCAGCGGGAGGTCCGAGGGTCCGATGGTCGACCTGGGCTGGAAGTCCGTCGGCGTCCTGGAGCTCACTGCGCTGCCCAGCATCGACGACGACCTCTGGGTCCCCCTGGTCCGGGAGACCGACGTCCTGCTGGTGGGCGGCGGCGATGCTCTCTACCTGTGCCACTGGATGCGCGAGTCCGGGCTGGCAGACCTGATTCCCACCCTGGGCGGGACCGTCTGGGTGGGCCTGAGCGCCGGCAGCATGGTGCTGACCCCGCGGATCGGGGAGGACTTCGTCCAGTGGCGGCCACCGACCGGTGACGACAGCACACTCGGTGTCGTGGACTTCTCGATCTTCCCGCACCTGGCACCGGACGGCATGCCGGGCAACTCGATGGCCGAGGCGGAGGGATGGGCGGCCGGTATCTCCGAACCGGGGTACGCCATGGACGACGAGACGGCCATCAAGGTGGTCGACGGCACCGTCGAGGTCGTGTCGGAGGGGCAGTGGAGGCACTTCGCCTCCTCCTAGCTCCGGCTCAGATCTCGAAGACGGCGCCGGCGGTCGCGAGCTCGATCTCGCCGTCGTACGTCGTCCGTGCCTCGGCCAGAGCCTCCTGCGGGTCGCCCCACGGGGGGACGTGGGTGAGCACGAGCCGCCGGGCCCCGCCGCGCGCCGCGGACTCGCCGCCCTCGGCGCCGGTCAGGTGCAGCTTGGCGGGGTTGACGACCCGGGAGCTGAACGACGCCTCCGCCAGCATCAGGTCGGCGTCGCTGGCGACGGCGTCGAGGCCCGCGCAGGGGCCGGTGTCGCCGGAGTACCCCAGCGTGCGTCCCTCCGCCGTCACGCGGAGGCCGAACGCCGGCACCGGGTGCTCGACCTCGATCGGCTCGACCAGGAACGGCCCGAGCCCGACCTTGCCGTCGTAGACCCGGAAGTCGAACTCCTCGTGCATGCCCGGCTGGGGCGGGAGGTCGTAGGCGCGCGCCAGGCGGTCGGCCGTGCCGACCGGCCCCCACACCGGGATCCGCGGCTGGTGGCCGTCGGGGTGGAAGCGCCGCAGGACGTAGTAGCCGGCCATGTCGAGGCAGTGGTCGGCGTGGAGGTGGCTGAGGAACACCGCGTCGACCGCGAGCGGGTCGACGTAGCGGTGCAGCGCCCCGAGCGCACCGTTGCCCAGGTCGAGCAGGACCCGCCAGGTGCGTCCGTCGTGGTCGGCCTCGAGGAGGTAGCAGCTGGCGGGCGAGTCCGGGCCGGGGTAGGAGCCCGAGCAGCCGACCACCGTCATCCTCATGCGAGCCCGCCTGCGAACTGGGAGGCGGAGACCAGCTCCGGGCCGAGGAAGCGCTGACCGAGGGCCTCGAAGTCGCCCGGGGTGCCGGTGGTCAGGAAGTGGTGCTCCGGCTCGCCGTCGGGACGCATCAGGCCGGTCGTCGACAGCACCCGGTACAGGCTCTTGGCGCACTCCTCGGCGCTGCTGATCAGGGTGACGTCTTCTCCCATGACCATGGAGATGACGCCGGTCAGCAGCGGGTAGTGGGTGCAGCCGAGGATCAGGGTGTCGACCCGGGCCTCTCGCAGCGGTTCGAGGTAGTCACGGGCGACCGCGTGCAGCTCCGCTCCCCCGGTGACCCCGCGCTCGACGAACTCGACGAACCGGGGGCAGACGCGGGTCATCAGCTCCACGTGGGGCGCGGCGGCGAACGCGTCGTCGTAGGCCATCGACTCGGCCGTGGCGTGGGTGCAGATGACCCCGATCCGGCCGGTGTGGCTGGCCGCGACCGCGCGTCTGGTGGCCGGGTAGATCACTTCGGCGACCGGCACGTCGTAGCGCTCGCGGGCGTCGCGCAGCACCGCGGCGCTGGCCGAGTTGCAGGCGATGACCAGAGCCTTGACCCCGCGCTCGACCAGGTGGTCGAGGCATTCCAGGGCGTACTCGCGCACCTCGCCGATCGGCTTGGGGCCGTAGGGCTGGCGGGCGGTGTCGCCGACGTAGACGATCGACTCGTGCGGCAGCTGGTCGATGACCGATCGGGCCACGGTGAGACCACCGAAGCCCGAGTCGAAGATGCCGATGGGAGCATCGGCCGAGATTGCCGGCACGACACGCAAGGCTAGGTCGTCGGGCACCCGCGTGCACATCGACGCCGTCGATTGACACGAGACGGTCATCACGTCTTGTTAGCCTCGGACCATGGCCCGAAGCACCCGTACGGCGTGCGCCCTCGCGACGCTCGCACTCACGGTGTCCGGAGGTGCCGCGTCCTCCTCACCCGAGACGACCACCACCGCCGCGCGGGCGGCCTCGGTCGGAGGGCCTCCGGTCACCCGCGTCCTCGCGGTGTCGATCGACGGGCTGCGCCCCTCGGTCATCAACCAGCTCGGGCGCGCCGGCACGCCCACCCTGCACCGCCTGATCCGCCAGGGCGCCTCGACCCTCAACGCCCGCACCGAGCGGGAGATGACCGTCACCCTCCCCAACCACACCGGCATGGTGACCGGGCGCCCGATCGTGGCGTCCCGCGGGGGCCACGGTGTGACCTGGAACGACGACCGCCGCCAGCCCCCGACGGTGCAGAGCGCCGCCGGTCACGACGTGTCGTCGGTCTTCCGCGTGGTGCACCGCGCGGACCGCAGCACCGCCCTGTTCGCCAGCAAGACGAAGTTCTCCCTGTTCGAGCGCTCGTGGGACGCGGCGATCAACAAGATGCGCATCCGCCTCGACAACGCCGCGCTGACCCGGGCGACGCGCCGTGACCTGCTCGCGCACAACCGCGGATTCACCTTCCTCCACCTCTCCGCCCCCGACAGCGCGGGACACACCCACGGCTGGCGGTCCCGCGCCTACCTCCGCGCGGTCCGCGCCACCGACCGGCGGCTGGGGCAGATCGTGCAGACGATCAACGAGCACGGCAGGCTCCGCAACCACCTGGTCCTGATGGTCACCGCCGACCACGGCGGAACGGGCAGGGACCACGGCGACGCGACGCGACTGGTCAACTACCGGATCCCGTTCCTGGTGTGGGGTCCGACCGTCGCGCGGGGGACCGACCTCTACGGCCTCAACCCCGACTACGCGAACCCGGGCCGGCGACGGACGAGCTACTCCGACACCCGCCAGCCGGTCCGCAACGGCGACGTGGCCAACGTCGCTCTCGACCTGCTCGGCCTGGGCCCGGTCAGGGGCAGCGAACACGACCGGGCCCAGGACCTCGACTGGAACTGACCCGGGCCGGGTGGCCCGTCACGCCCAGAGCTGGCCCTCCAGCCGCTCCTCGGCCTCGTCGATCGTGCCCTCGTAGGCACCGGTGGACAGGTACTTCCAGCCGCCGTCGGCGACCACGAACGCGATCTCGGCGGACTCCCCGGCGCGGACCGCCTTCGCCGCCTGGGCGAGCGCGGCGTGCAGGATCGCGCCGGTCGAGATGCCGGCGAAGATGCCCTCGATGTCCAGCAGCTCGCGGACGCGGCGTACGGCGTCGCGGGGGCCCACCGAGAAGCGGGAGTCGATCAGCGACTCGTCGTAGAGCTCCGGCACGAAGCCCTCGTCGAGGTTGCGCAGGCCGTAGACCAGCTCGCCGTAACGGGGCTCGGCGGCGACGATCCGCACGTCCGGCCGGGCCTCGCGGAAGAAGCGGGAGACCCCCATCAGGGTGCCGGTCGTGCCCAGCCCGGCGACGAAGTGGGTGATGCCGGGGAGGTCGGCGAGCAGCTCCGGCCCGGTGCCCTCCTGGTGGGCGAGCGCGTTGGCCTCGTTGCCGTACTGGTAGAGCATCACCCAGTCGGGGTGCTCGGCGGCGATGCCCTTGGCCACCCGGACGGCCTCGTTGGAGCCGCCGGCCGCCGGGGAGGACACGATCTCGGCGCCCCACATGCCCAGCAGCTGCCGGCGCTCGGCAGAGGTGTTCTCGGGCATCACGCACACCAGCCGGTAGCCCTTGAGCCGCGCGGCCATGGCGAGGGAGATGCCGGTGTTGCCCGACGTCGGCTCGAGGATCGTGCAGCCGGGACGCAGCAGGCCGTCCTTCTCCGCCTGCTCGATCATCTTCAGCGCCGGGCGGTCCTTGATCGAGCCGGTGGGGTTGCGGTCCTCGAGCTTGGCCCACAGCCGTACGTCGGCGCTGGGCGAGAGACCGGGCAGTCCGACCAGCGGCGTACCGCCGACGGCCGCCAGCAGGTTGTCGAAGCGGCTCATCGAGTGCCCGGGGCGAGCCCGTTCACCCGCCGGCCACGGCCGGCAGGACGACGACCTGGTCACCGTCGGCGAGCTCGGCCTCGAGCCCGCCGATGAACCGGACGTCCTCGTCGTTGACGTAGACGTTCACGAAGCGGCGCAGGTCGGTCCCCGAGTCGGAGTCCTCGACGAGGCGCTCCTTGATCCCGGGGTGGCTGGCCTCGAGGTCGTCGATGAGCGCGCTCAGGCTCGACCCGTCTGCGGTCACGGCCTTCTCACCACCGGTGTAGGTGCGCAGGATGGTCGGGATGCGGACCTCGATGGCCATCAGGTTCTCCTCGCTGACTCTGGGACGGGCTCTGGGTCGGGCTCTGGATCGGACTGGGGGTCGGGCTGGGGGTCTCGGGCGGGGACGACGGCGACCTCCTCCTCGGTCACCTCGCCGTCCTGGATCCTGTAGGACCTGAACTCCACCGGGCCGTCGTTATTCCCGTGCTCGCGGGTGGAGACCAGCACGTAGTGGGCGTTGGGCTCGCTGGCCAGCCCGATGTCGGTGCGGCTCGGGTAGGCCTCGGTGGCGGTGTGGGAGTGGTAGATCACGACCGGCTCCTCGTCCCGCGCGTCCATGTCCTTGTAGAGCGCGAGCAGCTCGAGGGAGTCGAACTCGTAGAAGGTGGGGCTGCCGGCCGCGTTGACCATCTCCACCATCCGCTCCGGACGGTCGCTGCCGGCCGGGCCGGCCACCACGCCACACGCCTCGTCGGGGTGGTCGCGCTTGGCGTGCGCCACGATGGCGTCGTACGTCTCCTGGTCGATGCTCAGCACGCACTCCAGACTAAGCCGCGTCTCAGGTGGTGGAACGCGCGGCTTGCCCCTCGGACACAACTCCGGAGGTTGCGCGGTCAGTCCGACATCGCGTGGACGAGGGTCTCCTGGAGATAGCCGACCCACTCGTAGATGTCGTGCGCCTGTGAGCGGGGATCGTCGTCCGGCAGTGCGTACCACAGCTCCTCGTCGCCCTCCTCGACCCCGAGCCTGGTCGCCAGGGCCAGGCGGAGGTCGGTGAAGGACCGCAGCCAGGTCTCCGCGGCCGGCGGTTCGAGCTCGACGTCGATCATCAACCCGTCCTCCTCGAGCTCCGGCGGCAGGCCGGCCTCCTCGAGCGCGTCGATGATCGCGCAGGCGCCGGCCGCCTTGCCGTCGCGCAGCCCGCCCTCGGTGAACCGGCGGAACTCCGCCGCGGCTTCCTCGTCTCGCGGGTAGGCCGTCGGGAACAGCCGCGCCAGAACGGGGTCCTCCGGCTCCGAGGTGGGTCCGGAGAAGTCCATCATCGCCTCGAGCGGATCCGCCCCCTCGCGGGGCACGGCGGCCTCGTTGCGCAGCAGCTCCACGAGCTGGGAGGCCAGCGAGCGCAGCAGGTCGGCCTCGAACCCGGTGAAGGTGGCGATGACCCGGCCGCTCCGCCGATGGCGGGCGAATCCGTTCATTGCTTCTCCATGGTGGCCCAGAGGCCGTACTCGTGCATGGCCTGGACGTCGCGCTCCATCTCCTCGCGGGAGCCGGAGCTGACCGCCGACTTGCCCTCCCGGTGGACCTCGAGCATCAGCTTCTCGGCCTTCGCCTTGTCGTAGCCGAAGTACTTCTGGAAGACGAACGCGACGTACGACATCAGGTTGACCGGGTCGTTCCACACGATCGTCACCCAGGGCTTGGCCACGAGGGTGACCTCGTCGGGAGTGACGGTCGGCTCGACCTCGACCGGACTGGTGGCGCTCACGAATCCCATCGTGGCACACGGGAGGCCCCTAATCTGGGGCGGTGAACAGCCTCGGCGGCGGGTCGACCGCGCTCCTCACCGACCACTACGAGCTGACCATGCTCCAGGCGTCCCTCGCCAGCGGCACCGCCCACCGCCGCTCGGTCTTCGAGCTGTTCCCGCGGCGGCTCCCCGAGGGCCGGCGGTACGGCGTCGTGGGCGGGGTCGGTCGTGCACTCGAGGCGATCGAGCGGTTCCGGTTCGACGAGGACGCCCTGGCGATGCTGGCCGACGTCGTGAACCAGGAGACCCTCGACTGGCTGCGTGACTACCGGTTCAGCGGATCGGTCTGGGGCTACGCCGAGGGCGACATGTACTTCCCGTACTCACCCCTGGCGGTCGTCGAGGCGACGTTCGCCGAGGCGGTCCTGCTCGAGACGCTGCTGCTGTCGATCTACAACCACGACTCGGCCGTGGCGTCGGCCGCCTCCAGGATGACCCTGGCCGCGGGCGACCGGCCGTGCATCGAGATGGGCTCGCGGCGCACCCACGAGGTGGCCGCCGTGGCGAGCGCCCGGGCGGCGTACGTCGCGGGGTTCCGGGCCTCCTCCAACCTCGCGGCGCGGCATCTCTACGGCGTGCCGTCGACGGGAACGAGCGCCCACAGCTTCACCCTCGTCCACGACACCGAGGAGGGCGCCTTCCGGGCCCAGGTGAACTCGCTGGGCGCCGGCACGACCCTCCTCGTCGACACGTTCGACGTGGCCGAAGCCGTGCGGGTCGCCGTCGAGGTCGCCGGTCCCGAGCTCGGCGCCGTACGACTCGACTCCGGCGACCTCGGCGCGATCGCGCGCCAGGTGCGGTCCCAGCTCGACGCGCTGGGGGCCACGGACACCAGGATCGTCGTGACCAGCGACCTCGACGAGTTCGCGATCTCGGCGCTGGCCGTGGCCCCGGTCGACAGCTACGGCGTCGGCACCGAGCTGGTCACCGGCAGCGGGCACCCCACGTGCGGGTTCGTCTACAAGCTGGTGGCCCGCGCGGACGACGACGGCAGGCTGGTGTCGGTCGCCAAGAAGAGCCTGGACAAGACCTCCCTCGGCGGGCGCAAGTGGGCCCTGCGCCGTCTCGACGACGGCGTGGCTCAGGCCGAGGTCGTCGGCATCGGAACACCCCCGGAGGACGACGGCGACGACCGTCCGCTGCTGGTCGAGCTCGTCCGGGACGGGCGGGTCGTGGGCGCGGAGCCGCTGGTCGCCGCGCGTGAGCGGCACGCACGGGCCCGCGCCGAGCTCCCGCCCGAGGCCGAGCAGATGTCGAAGGGCGAGCCGGTGATCGAGACCGTGCACGTCTGACACGCGCCCGTGCCGCGGGCTGACCGAGGCCCGTCGGAACTACTACGCTCGCTGGCATGAAGCGGGCACTGATCGTCCTGGACGTCCAGAACGACTTCTGCGAGGGCGGATCGCTGGCGGTGACGGGGGGCGCCCAGGCGGCGCACGACATCGCGGAGGTGCTCCACCACTGGGTGCTCAAGGACCCCAAGGCCGCCGACTACGCCCACGTGGTGGCCACCAAGGACCACCACATCGACCCGGGTGGTCACTGGTCCAGGGAGCCCGACTTCCGTGACTCCTGGCCGGTCCACTGCAAGGTCGGCACCGACGGCGAGGCCTTTCACCCCAACCTGGACCCCCAGCCCTTCGAGGCGATCTTCCTCAAGGGTGAGTACGCCGCGGCGTACTCGGGCTTCGAGGGGAAGGCGCCCGGCGACGTGGGCCTCGCGGACTGGCTGCGGAGCCACGCGGTGACCGACGTCGACCTGTGTGGGATCGCCACCGACTACTGCGTCCGCGCCACCGCGCTGGATGCGGTCGCCGCCGGCTTCAACGTGCGCGTGCTGCGCGACCTGTGCGCCGGCGTGGCCGAGGACACCTCCCGGGCTGCGTTCGAGGAGATGAGCAACGCCGGGGCCACCCTTGTCTGACCTCGAGGTGGCCGTCGCCGACGGCGTCCTGCGGCTGACCCTCAACCGTCCCGAGGTCTTCAACGCGCTCACCGGCGAGATGGCCGACGAGGTCGCGGCGGTGATCGAGGGCGCGACCGCCCGCGACGACGTACGTGTGATCGTGCTGACCGGCACCGGCCCGGCCTTCAGCACCGGCGCAGACATCTCCGGTGCCGATGCCCACGAGGGGTTCGACGTGACCGCACTCGACCGCGCCAACCGGATCATCCGGGCCATCGTGGGCGTCGACAAGCCGGTCGTGGCCGCGGTGAACGGCGTCGCGGCGGGGGTCGGCTGCTCCGCGGCGCTGGCCGCCGACATCATCGTCGCCACCGAATCGGCGTCGTTCCTGCTGGCCTTCGCCCGGATCGGGCTGATGCCCGACGGTGGAGCCACCGCCACGGTGGCCGCGGCCATGGGGCGGGCCCGGGCGATGAGGATGGCCCTGCTGGCCGAGCCCCTCGGCGCCCGCGACGCCTACGACGCCGGCCTGGTCACGCATGTCGTCGCCGATGACGAGTTCGAGGAGCAGGTGGCGAAGATCGTCGGGCGGTTGGCCGGCGGACCACCGCTGGCGTTCGCCGCCACGAAGAGGGCGATCAACGCCGCCACCCTCGACCAGCTCGAGGGTGCACTCGAAAGCGAGCGCACCGGTCAGACCCTGCTGCTCGGCACCGACGACGTCGCCGAGGGAATGCGGGCCTTCGGCGAGAAGCGAAAGCCCACGTTCCGGGGCGAGTGACTACTCGCCCCACTTCTCGGCGACGGTGCGGATCACCTTCAGGTTGCGGTTGGTCGCGACGCCCATGAGCTTCTCCACGGTCGAGTTGCTGAGCTTCGCCTCGTGGTAGTTGTCCCCGAGCAGGAGGTGGACGGCCCGCCCGCCGACCCGCGCCGACTCCTCACCCTTCCCGACGGCCTCGATCGCCTCGACCAGCTCGTCCGT
Source organism: Nocardioides sp. (assembly GCF_035703625.1). Lineage (GTDB taxonomy): Bacteria > Actinomycetota > Actinomycetes > Propionibacteriales > Nocardioidaceae > Nocardioides. Next base: position 27,843 of record NZ_DASSXS010000256.1, read on the forward strand.
CGGTTCGTCCTTGAGCAGCGACACGTAGTGCATGCCGTCGTGGTCCTTGGCGAGCTCCGTCGCCTCCTCGGCGATGGCCGTGACCTCGGCCGGCGTGAAGACGATGGTCGGCACCTCGAACCCACGGTCCTCGAGGAACGCCTTCTCCAGCGCCTGCTCGACCTTCGCCCGGGAGCGCAGCTTCGTGGTCACCCGGAGGTTGCCGGTGTTGATGTAGGTCTCGACGTCGCTGAATCCCGCCTTCTCCGCGGCAGCCTTGATCGCGTCCTTCGGGAACTTCCGGGTCGGCCCGAGGTTGATGGCCCGCAGGAAGGCGACGTACGTCGGCATGCGCCCATCCTGCCCGACCACGACCCGCCGGCTCGGGGGCGGAGTCAATTCCTACTCAGGGACCCGACTATCGTCGCAGGCATGAACCGTCGAGCACTCACTGCCGTCTTCGCAGTCTCCGCCCTCGGCCTCGCCCTCACCGCGTGCGCCACCGATACCGAGAAGACCACCACCGAGAGCGGTGTCCAGGTCGTCAACAGCGGCAAGCTCACCGTCTGCACGCACCTGCCCTACGAGCCGTTCCAGTACAACAAGGGCGGCGAGGTCGTGGGCTTCGACGTGGACCTGATGGACCTCGCGGCCGACGACCTCGGTCTGGAGCAGGAGATCGTCAACACGCCGTTCGAGACGATCGAGACAGGGCAGGCGATGGCCACCGGCAAGTGTGACATCGCCGCTGCCGGCATGACGATCACCGACGAGCGCGACCAGGTCATCGACTTCTCCGACCCCTACTTCGAGGCGACCCAGGCGCTGCTGGTCAAGAAGGGCGCGGGCTACGACTCCCTGGAGTCGCTCGACGGCAAGACGCTGGGCGTCCAGGTCGCCACCACCGGCGAGCAGTACGCCAACGACAACGTCCCCGACGGCGTGGAGATCAAGGTGTTCGAGGACCTCGCGCTCCTGCTCGAGGCGGTCAAGTCGGGCACCATCGACGCGGCCATCAACGACAACACCGTGCTGGTCGACTACGCCGCCAAGAACCCCGACACGGAGATGACCGCGGAGTTCGAGACCGGCGAGCAGTACGGCTTCGGGGTCGCCGAGGGTGAGAACGCCGACCTTCTCGACGCCGTCAACAAGGCCTTCGCGGACGCGCACGAGGACGGCACCTACGACAAGCTGTTCGAGAAGTACTTCCCGACGCTGGACAAGCCCACGTCGCTCGGCTGACCGGCCGGACAGGAGCGCAGCCATGGGCATGAGCCCGCGCAAGCGCGCCCGGATCTCGCGGGGCGTGCAGTACGTCGTCCTCGCGGTCGTCGTCGTCGTGATCGTCCTGTCCGCCGACTGGACGACCATCAAGGACAAGTTCGCGGACCCGGACATCGCCCTGGCGATGTTCCCCGAGGTGATCACGACCGCCCTCAAGAACACCATCATCTACACCGCGTGCGGCTTCACCTTCGGCCTCGCGCTCGGCCTGGTGCTGGCGCTGATGCGGCTCTCGTCCGTCGGTCCCTACCGGTGGATGGCCACGACGTTCATCGAGTTCTTCCGCGGTGTGCCGGCCCTGGTGGTCTTCCTCGCCCTGAGCGTCGGCATCCCGACGGCGTTCCCGGGCTATGTGGTTCCCGGTGACGTGCTCGGGACGGCCACCCTCGCCCTGGGACTCGTCGGCGCGGCCTACATGGCCGAGACCATCCGGGCCGGGATCCAGGCGGTCCCGAAGGGCCAGACGGAGGCGGCCAGGTCGCTGGGCATGTCCGGGTCGCGGGCGATGGTCTCGATCATCATCCCGCAGGCGTTCCGGATCATCCTGCCGCCGCTGACCAACGAGCTGATCCTGCTCACCAAGGACTCCTCGCTCGTCTACCTGCTGGGCTACACCGCCTCGACCGTGGAGCTCACCTCGTTCGGCCGCCAGGCGCTCAACCAGGAGAAGAACATGACCCCGATCGTCGTGATCTCGCTGTGCTACCTGCTGATCACGGTGCCGCTGTCGATCGTCGTACGCCGCATGGAAGCCCGCGCCGGGAAGGCCCGCTGATGACCACACCGCAGCGGCAGACCCGCACCGACGCGGCGATCGACGTGATCGAGCTGCACAAGCACTTCGGCGACAACGAGGTGCTCAAGGGCATCGACTTCCACGTCGACAACGGGCAGGTGGTGTGCGTCATCGGGCCGTCGGGATCCGGCAAGTCGACGCTGCTGCGCTGCGTCAACCTCCTGGAGCAGCCGACCTCGGGGCGGATCTTCATCGAGGGCGACGAGATCACCGATCCCGACGTCGACGTCAACGCGATCCGGAGCCGGATCGGCATGGTCTTCCAGCAGTTCAACCTGTTCCCCCATCTGACGGTGCTGCGCAACCTGACCATCGCCCAGCAGCGGGTGAAGAAGCGCGGCAAGGACGAGGCCGTCGAGATCGCCCGACGCAACCTGGCCAAGGTGGGGCTCTCCGAGAAGGAGGGCGCCTACCCCGCACACCTGTCCGGTGGCCAGCAGCAGCGGGCGGCGATGGCTCGGGCCCTGTCGATGGACCCCGACATGATGATGTTCGACGAGCCCACCAGCGCGCTCGACCCCGAGCTGGTCGGCGACGTGCTAGGCGTGATGAAGGACCTCGCCTCCGAGGGCATGACGATGATGGTGGTCACCCACGAGATGGGCTTCGCCCGCGAGGTGGGCGACAAGGTCGTGTTCATGGACGACGGCGTGATCGTCGAGGAGGGCGACCCGCGCGAGGTGCTCGGCAACCCGCAGCACGAGCGGACCCAGGCGTTCCTCTCGAAGGTCCTCTGACGGGTCGCGTCAGGCCGGGCGGTTTTCCCGTGCCCGGCAGTTCGGCTCGAGCTCGTCACCTGGTGGCCGGCGGATGCTGTCCGTCGGCCCGTGCGTGTAGGTCATCTCGAGTGCGAGGAGGGAGAGGTCCTGACCGCGCCTGGGCGAGACGACACCGGCCAGGCTCTCGGCCAGGTCGGCACCCTCGACCGTCCACTTCGTGACGCGCCCGTCGAGCACGGTCACCTGCCCGGGCACCCGTCGCGTCCCGGCGTCGACGTCGGACACGCCTGCCATCGCCAGCACCCGGCCCAGCTCGAAGCTGACCTCGAGGACGTCCCTGGAGCCCGGGGACACGCCCGTGACCTGGGCTCCGGTGAGGGCGACCGCGGCCGTGAGCCCGATCGTGTGCTCGGTGAGTCCGTAGCGCCGGGCGAGGTCGGCGCGGTCGAGGCGGATCCAGCAGTGGTTCCTCACCTCGCCGTACCACACGTCACCGATCGTGATGAGGTTCCCCTGGAGCCGCTCGGCCAGGGCCGTGCGCTTCGAGATGAGGACGAACAGCGAGGCCGACGGCGCCCCCGGGTCCCACGACCCCAGGGACCTGATGACCGGGACGTGCGAGTCTTCCAGGATGTACTGGTACTCGAGGGGCTCGCTCCGGCGCAGGGCTGTCACCGCCCTGGCGAGGCGGACCGCCGGGGGCGCCAGCTTCGGTGACGGAGTCTCGGTGGGTGTCGACCTCGACGGCGCTGGAGAGCTCGAGTGGGCGGTACCGGGCTGCGCCTCCGGCTCGGCGGCGGGCGCGACGCACGCGGTCAACAGCAGCGCCGACAACGCGACCAGGACGCGACCCACCCGGGGAGACTACCCGCCACAGGCGGTGCGGCGCCCCGGTCAGCGCATCAGGAGCGAGCGGCGCCAGAGCCGGCGCTGGTGGCGCGGGATCAGCCCGAGCCCGTCGAGGTACCCGGTGACCCGTTCGCCCATCCACTCCAGCGTGCGCTGGTAGTGCGGGTTCGAGAGCGCCGCCCGCCGGGCCTCGGCCGGATCCAGGCCGACCGCCCGGTAGATCGCGGGGTTGACCAGGCCACGGGCGACCAGGAACGCCGTCTGGCCGAGCATGGCCTGGTGCCAGGCGAGCGTGGCCCGGTTGAGCTCCGGCAGCATCCGCTCGATCTGGTCGCGGGCGAAGGTCATGTGCCGGGCCTCCTCGAGGACGTGGATCCGGCTGACCATCCTGACCAGCGGCTGCACCCGTTCGTCCCCGATGATGTCGCGCTGCCAGCGGTCGAGGATCTCTTCCGCGACCAGGATCGAGGCGTAGCCGGAGACGCCGTACCCGACCGTCTTCATCAGCCGGCCCAGCCGGTGGAGGCGGGGAGTCGGTCCGTAGGCCGGAACTCCGCACCGGTCGATCGCCTTGCCGAACATCAGCGAGTGCCGGCACTCGTCGGCGACCTCGGTCAGCGCGTAGTGCATCCGCGCCGAGCGCGGGTCCTCGTCGTAGAGGTCGCGAACCATCATCTGCATCAGGATCAGCTCGAACCAGAGCCCGACGCTGGAGATGCTCGCCACCTCGTGCCTCGACAGCTCGATCCGCTGCTCCTCGGACAGGGTGTCCCACAGGGGTGTGCCGTAGAGCGACATCCGCTCCGGCTGCATGAACCACAGGCCCTCGACCAGGGGCGCGTCCCAGTCGATGTCGACGACCGGGTCGTAGGAATGGCGGGCGGTCGACTGCAGCAGCCGCTCGGAGACCGGGTCGGTGAGTGTCATGCGCATCCTCTCCGGTATGCGTAACCTGAAGTAACACTTATTTGCTAGGGTGGCCGACATGGCTCCGAAGGTCAAGGGCGACGGACGTACGACGCGCTGGGACGCGCACCGCGACCAGCGCCGGGCCGAGCTGGTACAGGCCGCCGTACGGGCGATCGACCAGCACGGTCCCGACGTGACCATCGCCGACATCGCGGCCGAGGCCGGCGTGAGCAAGCCCGTCCTCTACCGGTACTTCACGGACAAGGACCAGCTGCACGCGGCGGTCGGACGCTGGGGCGCCGACGAGGTCCTGGCCGGGATGCTGCCCGCGCTGCGCGGCGACGCTCCCGTGCGGGAACGGGTCGCCCGGGCCGTCGACGCCTACCTGACCACCCTCGAGGAGCACCCCCAGGTCTTCCTGCTGCTGGTGCGGCACCGGGGCTCGGACCCACTGGCCGACGGCAAGGCCACCATCGCCGCGGCGTTCACCCGCTTCCTGGGCGACACGCTGCGCGAGCTCGACGTCGACGCCGCCGGGGCCGAGCCCTGGGCGCAGGGCCTGCTCGGCCTCGGACTCTCGACCGGCGAGTGGTGGCTGGAACGCCGGACCATGAGCAAGGCGGCGGTGGGCCGCTACCTGAGCGCGTTCGTCTGGCACGCCCTGGAGGGGGCCGCCTCGGAGCTCGGCGTACCCCTCTCCGCTCTCGACCACCCGAGCGCCGCTCCCGGACCGTCGAGAGCGACGCCGATCAGGGGAAGGAAGCGGCCGTGACGCACGAACCCGGCGAGCAGTATGCCGGACCGGCCGAGATCGTCGGCGACACCTCGGTCGAGGTGACGGTCAACCTGCGCGGCGGCTTCCAGCCGATCGACGGCCGCTTCCACTGGTACGGCCGGGTGGCCGGTCACGAGCGCCTCGCGTCGGGCGACCGGGTGACGATCCGCACCGAGCACGGCGACGCGGAGGGCCGACTCTCCGACGTCGACCCGTGGGGCCGGCTCCGGATCGCCGGTACCGGCCGGCCGCCGTTCTGAGCGGCGAGTCGCGCCCGTGTGCCGGGCGTCCGCTGACCTACGCTCGAGCCGTGCCCTGCGACTACTGCGGCGAGGAGTTCGATCCGATCGCCACCCGGTGGCTGTGCCCCCACTGCCACATGAAGGCCAACTGCTGCGACGGCGCCCCCCAGTGAGCTGCGCTCAGCGCACCCGGACCACGTTGGTGCGCGCGACCTTGTCGTGGATGGCCTGCTTCTTGCCGTCCCAGAGCGGCCAGAGGCAGTCGAGCAGTCCGTAGATCCCGAGGAGCGCTCCCACGAACGGGACCAGGTTCAGCACCGAGTAGCCGAACTGGCTGGCCCAGCGGAGCAGCACCGAGCCGATCGGAAGCCGACCGGGGCGGTTCCGCAACCGGACCCTCAGCCCGAGCGCGAGCTTGCCGGGGGTCGCCTGGAGCGCCATCAGGAACCCGACGTGGTAGACGAACCCGACCACCAGGAAGATCAGGGCGATCGTCGCCATCGGGCCCGCGAGCTGCTGCTCGAGTGCAGCCGTGTCCGTCGTCTGCCGGCCCGCCTCGGCGTCCCTGACCATCTGGTCCAGGAACGCGCGGTAGGCGTCCACCACGTCTCCCAGCCACGGTGAGGCCAGCACGCCGCCGATGATGCCGACGATCAGCCCATCGAGCAGGTAGGCCCACACCCGCTGCCACCACCCGGCCAGGAGCTGGCCGTCCGG
>NZ_DASSXS010000198.1:0-13333 GCF_035703625.1 Nocardioides sp.
CGTCCTGGATCGGGCGCTCGACGACGCCCGGGCCGTGCAGGTCGAGGTCGTCAACGCCTGACTGGGTACCCCTACTGAGATCGAAGCTCCTCACCTGCCTAACGAACGCGAGGATCAGAGGCCGGTCAGCCGACCGGGCGGTAGAGGCGCTGAGTCATTGGCCCATCGCCGCGGGCTGAGTGCGGGTTGTCGGTGATCTCGGTGCCACCGGCGGGGAACATGAAGTTCGACATGCCGACCTTGACCCAATCGGGTCGGCCGATACACCTGCGTGGGACCGAGATGCTGACCTGGTCGGTGGCGTAGTCGATGGTGTGTTTGAGTCCGCGGCACTTCACCCTCGACTCGTCCACCAAAATCCTGCCGACAATCATCAGGTGGCGTCCCTGCCACCTTCCCGGCCGGGCGTTCACGTAGACCGCAGCGAACCGAAGGCGACTGAAGACGATGTAGGCGCCGTACTGCTGAGGCTCGTCGCGGCGTAGGTCGCTGAATGTCATCTTCATCCGGACCTGGTAGCGACCGTGGCGGACCACGGCGCGGACGACGTCGGCGGCAGGTACGTCGCCGGCGGGGACCCACTGCCCGCGCTCTCCGTACCCCCACACATCCCCAGTCGGATCCTTGAGAACGACGCGTGAGACGCGGTCCTCAGCCCCCGAAGCTCCGGCGGGAACAGATAATGCGAAAAGCGGTAGCACCAACGCTGCGGCCCACAACACGGTTACCCGACCTCGCATGGCTTCCCTCCTCTTTCTCCAATTGTGACCACCGTCCGGGGCCGGAGTCATGAGCAGGGAGGCTCCACCAAGCGGTCCGAAGGGCACTAATAACCGGTGACTGTCGGCGCCGGACCTCGTCTCAGTGGCGGTACACCCCACCGACTTTCGAGACGATGACCCGGCTGCGGGTGGCACCCTGGTGCGCAGTTCGTTGCCACCGACCCAACATCGCACCGACCCCGTTGGGGCCACGGCACCGCCGTACGCCGCCGCAGCCCTGCGGTCCTGGGGGACGCTCATGGACGGTATGGCGTGATCACTCATGCCGCTGATGGCGCACTCCTGCCCGTGCGGTTAGGCGACCGAAGCCTCCGGCATCACGAGACGGACGCAGCCTCGACGAGAAGGGCCCCCTAACGGCGGAGAAGTCGCTTCCACCACCGGCGCGATGACTCCGCCGTGGCCGGCGCGTCCTGGGCGCGGGAGTTCTCACTCTCAGCAACCGCATCCAGACCAACTACGATGCCCTCCCGTCCGTTCGCGCGGACTGGCGCTTCGATGCCGCCGTCCTCTCCGAACTTGACGGACTGCAGGTTCTTCCAGAGTTCCGACCCGAAACCGTCATCAGGCATGACGTCCTCCCTCAGTTGGGGCTCAGTATGTCGCGAGAGCGTAAGTAGGATCCACGAGCCGCTACGCTAGGAGACCTGTGACCACCGAGCAGCCGCGACCGACCGATGCCGATCCACGCGAAGGGCAACATGAGTCGCCCGGGCCAGATCAGATTGACCAGACGCAGGCAGGCCGGTCACGTACCCGTTCCCTGGCGGCCGTCCTGGCCGCGCTTGCGGTGCTGGCGGTTGCCGCTGGCGTATACGCCTGGTACCGCGACACCGCTGCCGACACTGCTCGGCAGGTTCTGGTCTACCGCGACCAGTTGCAGTGTCGTGGCGACGACGTTCGGGTCGGATCGAACCGCATCGACGTCTCTGGCCCCGATGTCGCGTGCACCGGGTACGTCGAGATCCACAACGACTCCGGTCGCGCGGTGCACGTCAGCAACGTGACCTTTGGCCTCGCTGGACCCGGCAACTCGCATCCCGTGATCGTCACCTCGATCGACGGCGACCCCGACGTCGACTCCGACGGCAAGCAAGGCGTCGACGCTGGCCTTGACCTAGACCTAGATGTCGCCGCCGGCACGTTCATCCGCGTCCCCTACGAGGTTGGGTACAACCCACGCCAGTGCGACGCAGGAACGATCATCTTCGGCGGGTGGCCGGACGTCGGCATCGACGTAATGCACCACCACTTCGACCGCAACGCCGCCGGCCAGTTCCGCATTCACTGCTCCTGAACCGGCCGCCCAGTCAAGCCGCGCTCCGCTCGGTTCTCGCGGAGACCCCCGACTCTGCGCCGGGTGCAATACCCCCCGGTCTAGCCATTCCATTTCGCTCACTCGGCGCGCATGGTCAGCGGCACTGAAGTCCTGGGGGAAAGGCGTCATTACCGTGGAAGTCCGTGAGCTCGCAGATGGCTTGTCGAGGTCGAGGACCAGTCTCAGAGTGTTCGGCGCCGTCAACCTGGCGATCGCGACCGGGCTGGCCTTGCTGCTGCCGACGCCGGCTGCAAGCGCCGGGACCATCGAGGGGACCGCTGGTGATGACCACCTTGTCGGCACGCCATTCAGCGACCTAATTGACGCCCACGGTGGAGACGATGACCTGTTCGCGCGGGGCGGCAGTGACGAGGCATTTGGCGGTGGCGGCGACGACGTCATCAGACTAGGTCGAGGCCGCTTTGACTCCGCCGATGGCGGGCGCGGGCACGACATCATCATTGGGGGAAGGGGTCGCGACAGCATCAATGATGGCGTCACCACCGAGGTGGAACCTGGGCAAGGCCCCGATGAGTTCTACGGGGGGCTGGGCGCCGACCGATTCGCCGCGGCCACTGGCGCTGACAAGGTGTTTGGCGGTCCAGGCATCGACCGCGTCTCGGTCTGGCCTGACGGTCGCTCCGACCAGATCTGGTGTGGTCCTGGGATCGACAGCGTGACCTGGATAAGGCGGCGCGGGGTGCACGACCGGGCGATCGGCTGCGAACGGCAGAGCGTGTTTGACCCAAGTGCGCGGGGACGCGCCCGAGGAGAGCGGTCGGTGAACCCGCAGGCATGAGCGGGCACTCCCACTTCCTCGGAAGCGTCCGAAAAGTCTCATCCCAAGCGAGCGTGCACCCCGGTCGGGCAGCCCCGCATCATGCGCTCGTGGTTCCCCGCCATCACCGGACGGCCGGCGCGGGAGGCCACCGGACCACGCCCTCGAGGTCGCCGGTGAGCGACGTCTCGAGGTGGTCGGGTCGCGGCGCTCGGCGTGCAGCAGCAAGTCGAGCGAGTAGGGCAGCGCAGAGCGGCCACCACCAGCGCGTCGTCCTCGCCGAGCTTCGCCACCGCCCGCACCTGCGGCCACCACTCCGGGTAGCGCTCCAGGTCGACCAGCAGCGCGTGCACGCGCTCAAGGGGAAACGGGACGGTCTAGGTACAGCGGAACAAGTACGGCGGACTCATGGGCAAGAACTGGCGCCGCGACATCGCGGCGCTCGCCGCGGAACGGTTGCCGAAAATGAACCAGGTGGAGTGGGCAGCGCTCGCGGAGGAAATCGAGCAGACCCGAACGTCGATCGAGGAATGGATTCTGAACCCTGGGATGAAGCGCCTGGCGACTGGTCCAAGGCCGACGCCGGTGCTGCAGGCGCGTTCATTCGGTCCACCTATCCGTGGATGGATGAACGGAACGTTGCGCACGCCATCGAGCAAGGCACGTACTACGCCTTGCACGGCTGAGGCATCCGGACATGGCGCCCCTCTGTGTCAAGGAGCAGTGAGTAGTGGGGTTCTAGGCTGTGGTGTGGCGGGCCCGGGAAGTGGCTTGTCCGAAGAGTCGGTGTGGGGATGTGAGCCGGCCGCGCTGGAGTCAGAGTCGTCTCCCCGTTGCCCTCCCGGGTCCGTCCTCCTGGGGGCCGCCGTGGTGGCCAGAGCGTCGTCGACCATGGCTCGGTAGACGAGGTCGGACAGCCGGCGTTTGAGGCATCGCATGGCTTCCATCGAGCTCTTGCCGGCGGCCTTCTTGCGGTCGTAGTAGGCCCGTCCCTCGGTCGGGTTCCGTAGTTGGACTGTGGCCATGGTGTGCAGGATCCGGTTGATCTGCCGGTTCCCGGCGCGCGACAGTCGGTGTCGGACGTGGTCGCCGGAGGAGGCGTCGATGGGTGCGGTGCCGTTCCAGGACGCGAAGTGGCCGCGGTCGGGGAACCTGGTGATGTCACCGACCTCGACCAGGAGCCGGGCTGCGCCGGTGGGGCCGATGCCGTGCAGGTCCAGCAGGGTGGTGCCGGTGGCTGCCACCAGTTCGCGCAGCTCTTTGTCGGCGGCCTTCTTGCGTCGATAGACGCGTTCGAGGTCACTGATCAGCTCGGCGGCGACTCGGCGACGGGTCTTGCCGGCGGTGTCGCGGGGGCGGACCTTGGCCAACAGGGCCTTGGCCTGGGCGGCGGAGAGGTCCTTCTTCGCGCCACCGGGGATGAGCTCGAGCAGCAAGTGGTGCAGCTGGGAGATCATCCGGGTGTGGTCGTCACCCAGTGAGCGACGCCGGTCGACCAGCACCCGCAGCACCGCGAGCTGCTCGTCGTTGACCACCGGCCGCAGCCCGGACATCCGGGTGCCCACCAGCGCGACCGAGTGGGCGTCGGTGGCGTCGGTCTTGCGGCCCTGGCCGGTGGCGAAGACCCGGGCTCGCGCCGAGAGTTTCGGGGGCACATCGACGATCTCCTCGCCGGCCGCGAGCAGCCGCATCGCGACGTGATGGCCGATGCCGTTGCAGCCCTCGATGGCCCAGATTCGGTCCTCGAGGACCGGCTGAATATGGGTGACATAGCGCATCATCGCGGCGAAACCGTCCGAGTCGGTGGCGAACCTGTCACCGCCCAACACGGTCTCATCGGCGGTCATCACCTCGATCGTGGCGGACCGCTTGTGCGGGTCCATCCCGATCACGACCCGGCTGGCTTCTTGGTTCATCAATGGCTCCGATGCTCGATCGATCACTGGGTTGTTGTCGAGCCGGGAGGGCAACGCTACTTCGAGCTGGGCAGACCCCTCTTGAGCCTCTCCTGGCCCTGCGACGCCCGGTCCGCGCATGCCATGTGAGAGCCACACGGAACCCACTCGGGGTCGCGCGGGCAGCCGCAATCAGAGCGACGGACCGGACGCCTGGACCGAGCCTCGCCAGACACCGGTCCTGAGGTCAATGAAACAAGTAGCCGCTGTCAGGTCGCTGCCAGGAAGTGCGGTTGCGCTCACAATGGTTGGCCGGTTGCAGCCACCCATATGAACAAGGAGCCGACCGCCACCCAGCCGAGCGAGATGATCGTGAGTATCGGCACCCGACCATTCGATCCCGGCTCAAACCACCTGATTCGCGCAACCCGCCCTTTTGGGGGTGGCATCACTCGGACGAACTGACGATTGAAGATCGTCACCAAGACGCCGACCACCGCGACGGCCACACCCATGACCCCGAGCCAAAAGTGCGTCACGCCGTGATCTTCCCATCCGCGAACTGCGTACGCACCGCTGACCGCGCGCCGCCAGGCGCACGCTATTGGCGCTGACCGCGCTGTCTTGCCGGTATGCGGGGGTGCTACAGGGCGTTCTCGAGGAGTTCCCTCAGTCGCGCGGCCAAATTCGCGTCTCCCTCGGTTACCACGCGCACGGTCACGTCGTCGTCGCCCGGGGCGACGGCGACGTAGGCAACGACCCCGCTGGCATCCCTCGGTCGCCATTCGAGGAAGTTTCCCTGGTACACGTTGGTAGTCGGCAACTTCGAGGCAATGGTGGCCGCGTCGGCTTCGCTGAAGGGGGAATCCGTCAGTGCGGCGACCTGACCAACGAACTTGGGTACGCGTTGTCGCTTCGCCCATCCGAGCACTAAGTCATTCCTGAGACTGTCAGGGTGGGGTGTCCAGGCGGGGTCCGGAGACTCCTCTTCGCGCGGAGGCCGGGCGCAGAATCCCGGCGGCGAGTCGTTGTGCGCGCGATGCTCCCTCAGGTATCGGCGCTGTCCGTACACGAGGCTGAATCCGTTGGGACCCCCAACCCCGTACGGACCGTCCGGCGTCCCGTCGTCCTCCCACAAGCAGACCGGGCACACCTCGTAGGAGCCGGGCCCGTCGGGGAGAGACCGGTGACCGCAACATGGACAGGTTGCACGAGTGGCCACCCCCGCAACCCTGGCCCCACCTGTGAGGTCCACGCAAGCGACCAAGGCTGACTCTGGCCCGACGGGTCCGGCTGCGTTGAGGCTCGCGAACCATCCGGACATGCCGAGGTCGGTGCAACCGTACGGACGACAGACGTTCAGAGCGAACCCGTAGCCAGACGGCGGGACGGCTCGTTGGCCTGACGTGACGATGAAGGAACTGGCCATCCCCGGCGGCCTCTCGCAGCTGGAGGCGCACGCGGCCGAGAACCTGAGCCCCGAGGCCCTCGGCTACATCCGCGCCGGAGCGGGGGACCGGGACACCACGCGCGCCAACGCCGCGGCGTTCCGGCGTTGGGAGGTCAAGCGGCGCGTTGGCCGCAAGCCGGCGAAGGTTGACCTCTCCACCACCATCCTGGGGACGCGCATGCCCGCGCCGGTCATCTTCGCACCGGTTGGTGTGCAGACGCTCGCGCATCCGGACGGCGACCTCGCCAGCGCCCGCGCGGCGGCCGAGCTCGGGCTGACCTACGTGCACTCGACGCAGGGCGCCTACAAGATGGAGGACGTGGCGGCGGCCAACGGCGACGGCTCGCGCTGGTACCAGCTCTACTGGCCCACCGATGACGAGCTGGTGGTGTCCTTCCTGCGCCGCGCCAGGGCGGCCGGCTACACCCATCTGATGATCACGCTCGATACGACGCTGCTCGGCTGGCGGCCGCTCGACCTGGATATCGGGTACTCGCCCTTCCTCGAGAACAAGGGCATCGCGAACTACACGAGCGACCCTGTCTTCCAGCGCAAGCACATGCCCGTGCCGGCAGAGGTTGCCCCGCTGGCGGCCGGCATCGCATTCGCACGCGTCTTCCAGAACCCCGGCCTGAGCTGGAACCAGCTGCCGCTGATCCGCGAGAACTGGGACGGCCCGATCCTGCTCAAGGGGATCCAGAGCCCACGCGACGCCAGACTTGCCATCAAGCACGACATCGACGGCATCGTCGTCTCGAATCACGGCGGACGTCAGGTCGACGGGGCGATCGCGTCGCTCGACGCGCTCAGTCCAGTCGTCAAGGCGGTCGACGGCAGGATGCCCGTGCTCTTCGACTCCGGGATCCGTACGGGCCGTGACGCCTTCAAGGCGCTGGCGCTCGGCGCCGACGCGGTGCTCGTCGGCCGCCCGTATCTCTACGGCCTCGCGCTGGACGGGCAGAGGGGTACCCGGAGGGTCATGCGCAGCCTCGTCGACGAGCTCGAGGAGGAGGTCCGGAAGGCGCGTCACCGCAGTCACCGCACGCTCTCCCGTTCCTCCCTGACCCGCGCGCGCTGAAACGGAGCCCAGACATGTCCGAGCACACTCGTCGTCAGTTTCTCGAGGTCGCCGCCGCGACTGCCGTCGCCACCCTCATCGCGCGGCCCGCGTTCGCCGAGCCCGGGGTGGCCCCCGGCGCTGCCACTCCCGGGCCTCCCGCGAAGTCGCCACTGCCCGTCGGCCCGGGCGCCCCGTTCGGCAGCTACCAGTCCGAGATCTACATCGCCGGGATGACCGCCGGCACCGAGCCGATCTTCACCACGAACCTGTCCGACCTCGAAGCCGCTGCGGAGGAGGTGCTGTCCGAGGCCGCGCGCCGGCATCTGCTCGCCTGGGCGGGCGGCTCCGCCGCCGTGCGAGCGAACGCGCGGGCGCTCTCCGCGTGGCGGATCGTCCCGCGGATGTTCATCGACCGCGACGAGCGCGACCTCAGCACGACGGTGCTCGGCGCCTCGATGCCGGCCCCGGTCATCCTCGGCCCGGTCGGGCGCCAGGCCATCGCGCACCCAGACGGCGAGATCGCCACCGCCCGGGCGGCAGCGGGGCTGGAGCTCACCTACGTCCACTCGTCGCGTGCGAGCAGATCGCCCGAGGAGGTCGCCGTGGCCGCACCCAACGGCCCGCGGTGGTTCGGCCTGGACTGGCCGGACGGGGGCGGCTTCGACCCCGTGCTACTCACCCGCGCGCAGGCAACCGGGTGCACCCACCTCGTGCTCTCCCCACCGCAGCCCGGGCAGGGCTGGGGGGCGCTCGCGGCGATCCGCGAGGCCTGGGACGGACCGATCGTCCTCGGCGGAATCCAGAACGTGCCGGACGCGCGGCTCGCCGTTCGCCGTGGCTTCGACGGCATCGTCGTCTCGAATGAGCGCGGGCGCCGTGGTCCCGGTGTCGGTGGGACCATCAACGTCCTGCCGCGGATCGCGGATGCTGTCGGCGGCAAGCTTGCCGTGCTGTTCGGCTCGGGCGCCCGCACGGGGAGCGACGTCTTCCGGGCGCTGGCCCTGGGGGCCGACGCTGTCGTCATCGGCCGCCCGTACGTGCACGGCCTGGCGCTCGGAGGGGAAGACGGCGTCCGGCACATGCTGCGAACGCTCCTCGCCGAGCTCGAGATCACCCTCACCATCGCTGGTGTCGGGCACCACAGGGACCTCGACGCGAGTGCGCTCGTCCGGGCGTGAGCGCCGGAAGGCACTCATGGCCAGATAGCCCTCGGGAACGGCCGCGTGGCGCCGCCCCGCGAACGCACTCACTGCCGCGTTGAGGGCGCCCTTGCCTAGTCGAGAAACTTCTTGAGGTCGTAATTGTCGATGGTTTCAGCGAGGTTCCGCGGGCTGATTCCGCGGTTGTTCTCGAGGTCTGGATCGGCGCCGGCCGAGAGCAGCACGCGGATGACTTCGCCGTCCTGGTCCCGGACGTTGAACAGAGCAACGCTGAGGGGCGTCTTGCCGAATCGGTCGCGTGCGTCCACTTCGGCTCCAGCCGACAGGAGCGCTTGCGCGGTCGTCGCGCGCTGGCCCTGCGCGGCGAAGTGCAATGGGGTGTATGCGTTCTTGTCAGCGAGATTCACGTCGGAACCTGCGGCGATCAGTTGAGTCACGCGGTCGAGGTCGCCGTCGAGTGCTGCGTAGTGCAATGCGGACCTACCCGCCCGATCGAGTTCCTCATTCACGCCTCGATGTTCGCACGCTCGTGTCCGGACATGCCGCCATGAGGGTGGAGCCCGACCATGGCGCGATCCGCTCGGTCGTGCATGCGGGCGGCCCTAGGTCCGATCCGACTCCCTCTCGGGGCCATCTCCCGTTCGAGCCAAGCGCTCGCGACTCAGGTACCGAACCGGCTTGCCGAGCGACTCCGCGTACGCAATCTCGCGTCGGGTTGACTCACCCACGTAGCCACCGGGATCCACGATGTACACCTCGTCAGCCATGCGGATCTTCTGGAAGTGCGTGGCGCCGAGCCGCTCCTCGAGGTCCGAGGAGTCCGCTGTCCAGTCGTAGTCCGGGAGGTCGGGGAGGCTGAACATTCCGAGGCTGATCACGACGCAGCCATCCATCGTGAGCCGCTGGTTGACCTCCGCGAACTCGGCCTCGAACCTGGTCGAGCCGCAGAGCGTGATGACCTTCGCCTCACCCTCGGCCGCCTGCGATGCCTGCTCGTTCTCCACGAGGGCATTCTCAATGAACGGCAGGACCGGTCCATCGCCGCCCCAGGGCGTCTCTCGCGCCTGCCTCCCGCACGTGATCGTCAACTGGCTGAGGCACCGCGGATCAGACGCACCTGCCTAGTCGGCCAGGGCGAGGTCCACGGCCGCCTCGGCATGCAGCCGGGTCGTGGGGAAGGCAGGTACCGGGCAGTCCTCCGGCCCGAGCAGGAGCTCGATCTCGGTGCAGCCCAGGATCACGCCCTGGGCCCCGCGGGCGACGGCTGCGTCGATGATCCGCAGGTACGCCGCCCTCGACTCGTCACGGACGACCCCGTGCACCAGCTCGTCGTAGATGACGTCGTGCACCACCTGCTGCTCGTCCGCCTCCGGCACGCTGACCCGGAGACCGTGGCCCGCGATCCGCTCGGTCTGGAAGGGCTCCCGCATGCTGAAGCCGGTCCCGAGGAAGGCGACGGACCCCAGCCCCGCCGCCAGCACCGCCCGGGCGGTCACGTCGGCCAGGTGCACGAACTCCACCGAGATCGCACCTTCGATCCGGTCGGCGACCTTGTGCATCGTGTTGGTGCAGAGCAGCAGCAGCTCGGCGCCCGCGTCCTCCAGAACCCGAGCCTCCGCGGCGAGGAGTGCCCCCGCGGCGTCCCAGTCGCCCGCGCGCTGCATCTCCTCGACCGGTGCGAAGTCGACGGAGGAGATCAGGCACCGCGCCGAGTGGAAGCCGCCGAGTCGCTCGCGCACCAGCTCGTTGAGCAGGGAGTAGTAGAGGGCGGTGCTCTCCCAGCTCATGCCGCCCAGCAGGCCGATCTTCCTCACCCCGCCACCCTGACGGTTGCGGCGGCCGTGGTCCAGCACACGGACGTCCGCCGTAACCCGGGCTCCCGGGGCCTCGTTGATCCGGATGAGTCACCACCACACCCAAGCCTCAGGAGGAACCCCATGCCGGTCGGACGACGTGCGCGCAGCATCGCGATCGGCGTGGTCGCCGGGGCCGTGTCCGTGCTGGGATCCGGCGGCTCCGCGGCCGCGGCGGAAGGTCAGACCCCCGTCGGCGACGTACGCCGGGTGGTCTTCGTCGGCAACAACTGGGCCGGCACCGCCGACGTCCTGGCGCCGGGCACCTTCGAGAAGCTCGGCACGATCAACATCATCCCCGACCGCGAGGAGCGGATGCAGGAGATCGCCTCCAACCCCGAGCGGTTGGCCTACTTCCTGGCCATCCGTGAGGCGATCGGCGAGGGCAACGACCAGTACGTCGACGACATGTACTCGTCCAACGACGGCAAGCTGATGATCGTCTCCCGCCCGTCCTTCGCCGACGTCGTCGGGATCAGCCTCGAGACCGGCGAGATCAAGTGGCGTTTCCCGGTGTCCGGCCATCGCTCGGACCACATGGCCATCTCCCCCGACGGCCGCGAGGTCGTGGTCAGCGCCTCGACCGGCAACGTGGTGCACGTGCTGCGGGTCTCCGACGGCAAGGAGCTCGGCCAGTTCCCGTCCGGCGGGTCGCCCCACGAGAACGTCTACATCGACGGTGGCGAGAAGATCATCCACGCCAGCATCGGCATGGTCTACACCCCGCTCGACCAGCCGCCCCTGGACCCCACCAAGGGCGAGCGAGTGCTGCAGATCGTCGACGCCGACACCTACGAGGTGCTCCGTCGCTACGACCTGCGCCAGGCGCTCGACGAGCGCGGGCTGGAGGACTACAGCACCGCCGTACGCCCGATGACGCTGTCGCCGAACGAGCAGAAGATCTACTTCCAGGTCTCCTTCTTCCACGGCTTCCTGGAGATGGACCGGTCCTCGGGCAAGATCCAGCGGGTCAAGCACCTGCCGAACCTCGTCCCGGACATGCCCCGCGAGCAGTACCTCCTCGACTCCGCCCACCACGGCATCGCGATGAACCCGGAGGGCACCAAGATCTGTGTCGCCGGCACGATGTCGGACTACGCCACGGTGGTCGATCGCCGTACCTACCAGCGCGGCAAGCTGCTGAAGAAGAAGGACGGCAAGCCCTACTGGGTCACGCCGAGCTGGGACGGCGACTACTGCTACATCTCGTGGAGCGGTACCGACCAGGTCGCCAAGATCTCCTACCGCACCGGGCGGATCGTCGACACCGCCAAGGTGGGCGACCACCCGCAGCGGGTCCGCAACGCCTTCGTCGAGCAGTCGCTGGTCGAGGGCCTGCCCCAGGGCTGAAAGGCCCCACTCGACGGACGGGAATCCCGTACTCGACGAGCGGGAATCCCCGACTCAACGGGTGGCGAGGAAGGCGGCGAGCCGGTCGAGTCCGGTGACGACGTCCCCGCGGGGGCCGGCGAAGCTGAGCCGGATGTAGCGGTGACCGACCTCGGTGTCGAAGTCGATGCCGGGCGCTACGGCGACGCCGGTCTTCCCGAGCAGGTCGTGCGCGAAGCCCATCGAGTCGTCGGTCAGGTGGCCGACGTCGGCGTAGACGTAGAACGCGCCGTCGGCCGGCGCAAGTCCGGTGATCCCGAGCTGGGGGAGCCCCTCGAGCAGGAGTGCCCGGTTGCCGGCGTACCGAGCGACGTGGCCGTCGAGCTCGGCGTACGACGCGTCGTCGAAGGCCGCGCACGCCGCGAACTGGGCGAGTACCGGCGGGCAGATCGTGAAGTTTCCGGTGAGCACGTCGACCGGTCGCCGCAGCCGTTCGGGGACCAGCATCCAGCCGATCCGCCACCCGGTCATCGAAAAGTACTTGGAGAACGAGCTGAACACCACCGCCTCGCGGGAGGTCTCCCATGCCGAGCGTGAGAGCGGTGTCTCGCCGTCGAGCGGGGCGTACTCGATGCCGTGGTAGATCTCGTCGGAGATCAGCTGCACGCCGCTGCGCTCGCACCAGGACGCGATCGCCCACAGCTCCTCGGGCAGGAGCATGGTGCCGGTCGGGTTGGCGGGGCTGGCCACGACCACGCCCTTGAGGTCCGGGACCTGGTCGAGCTGGCCCACCGTCGGCTGGAACCGCGTCTCCGGCCCGCAGGGCAGCTCGACCACCTCGCACCCCAGTGCTGTCAGCACGTTGCGGTAGCAGGGGTAGCCGGGCCGGGCCATCGCCACCCGGTCGCCGGGCTCGAAGGCCGCGAGGAAGGCCAGCAGGAAACCCCCGCTGGAGCCGGTGGTCACGATCACCTCGTCGGGGGAGACGTCGACGCCGTGTCGCTGCCAGTGGTGGTGCGCGATCCGCTCGCGCAGCTCGGCGATCCCGGGCGCCACCGTGTAGCCGAGCGGGTCGTCGGACTGGAGCAGCCGGATCGCCTCGGCCTTCACCGGCGCGGGTGCGCCCGTGCTCGGCTGGCCGGCGACCAGGTTGACCAGGTCGCCATGGGTACGCCGACGCTGGTCGGCCGCCGCCAGCAGGTCCATCACGTGGAAGGGCGGGACGTTGGCCCGCTCCGCGACGGCGTACCGGCTGCTCATCCGCTGAGGCTATCTGGGTGCGTCGGTTTCCCCGGCTAGCCGGGGAAACCTTCACTTCCCGGGGGTTGCAACGGCTGAGAAGTGTCGGTTTCCCCGGTGGGCCGGGGAAACCGACGGGCGGCCGCGTGTCGCCCAGCACGGCGGCCGAAGAACGACCCCTCGCCGAGCTGGGTGCCGGAGGCGTAGCCCTTGCCGTCCTGGGCGAGGTTGGAGGCGCAGGCGCCGGCGGCGTAGAGGCCGGTGATCGGTGTGCCGTCGGCGCGCAGTGCCTCGCCGTCCACGCTGGTGCGGATGCCGCCGAGGGTGAAGCCGGCGTAGAGCGCGTGGCCGAGGGTGAGGTCGTAGGCGCCCCAGGGTCCGGTCGACTGCGGCGCCAGCCAGTCGGGGTGCTTGTGGAAGTCGGGGTCCTCGCCGCGGGCGGCGTACTCGTTGTAGCGCTCGAGGGTGG
>NZ_DASSXS010000294.1:0-8269 GCF_035703625.1 Nocardioides sp.
GGGACCGACGACGAACACGAACCCGGCGAGCGCGAGCGCCAGCACCATGTTGATGTTCGAGAGCCACTGGATGCCCTTGGCCACGCCGGACACCGCCGACAGGACGAACGCGGCGGTGAGCACGGCGATGATGCCGATCAGGACGGCGTTGCCGACCTCGCCGATGCCAGCCACGATCTCCAGGCCGCTGCGGATCTGCAGGGCACCGAGGCCGAGCGAGGCGGCCGAGCCGAAGAGCGTGGCGAAGATGGCGAGCATGTCGATGACCTTGCCGGCGGGGCCGTGGGCCCGCTTGCCGAGGATCGGCTCGAAGGCGGCGGAGATCAGCTGGAGCCGGCCCTTGCGGTAGACGCCGTAGGCGACGGCGAGCCCCACGACGGCGTAGATCGCCCAAGGGTGGAGCGTCCAGTGGAAGAGCGTGGTCGCCATGGCGTTCTGGGCGGCCTCGGGGTTGCCGGCCTCACCGGTGCCCGGGGGCGGGGTGGCGAAGTGGGTGATCGGCTCGCTCACGCCGTAGAACATCAGGCCGATCCCCATCCCGGCGCTGAACATCATCGCGATCCACGAGACGGTCCGGAACTCCGGCACCTCGCCGTCGCGGCCGAGGGGGATGGCCCCGAAGCGTCCGAGGGCCAGCCACAGGACGAACACCACGAACGCGCTCGCCGTGAGCACGAAGAGCCAGCCCATCGACCCCATCGTCCAGGTCAGGGCGTCGCCCGACACCGTGGCGAGGGAGCTCGTGCTGAGGAAGCCCCACAGCAGGAAGCCGACGGCGATCGCCGCGGTGACGCCGAAGACGAGCTTGTCGAGACCGCCTTCGCGGCGGGTGGTGGGCTCCACGGACGGGTCCAGCGCCGGGTGGGTCACGGCGTCGGGGTGGTCGTTCTCGTGGGTCGTGGCGGTGGTCGGGTCAGGCTTCGTGGCTGTCACGTGTGATGTCCGGCGCGTCGGGCGCCGCCTCCTGTTTCCATTATCTCCACCCGCCACCCTGTCGTTGCATACCCCTGGTATGCAAACTGCGGGCCCGCCCGGACCCCCCGCGCGCGGGGTCGCTCAGCCCCGAGAGCTGCGCTCGGTGCGCCCGCGGACGATCCCGATGAACTCCTGGATCCTGGGGTCGTCGTTGTCGACCAGCCACGCCAGCCCGACCTTCGTGGTCGGCAGGTCGGTGACCGGGCGGAAGGTCACGTCCCGGCGGTGGTGGAGGCGGGCGACCGACATGGGGACGACCAGGACGCCGGTTCCGCTCGCGACCACCTCGACCGCCTCCCGGAGCGTCATCGGGGGGAAGTCGAGCTGCTCGGCCTCGGGGGACCAGCCGGACTCGTGGGGGAGGACCAGCTGCTCGTCGACGAGGTCGTGGGTGGTCACCTCCTCGGCCGCGGTCACCAGGTGGTCCTTCCCGACGACGACGACCGGTTGTTCGTCGTACAGCGGGATGAGGTGGAGCCCCTCGCGGTCGATCGGCAGCCGGACCAGCGCCAGGTCGAGGCTGCCGTCGCGGATCCCCTGGATCTGACCCTCCTGCTCGAGCGGCACCAGCTCGAGTGGCTCCCGGCGCCGCGCTCGCCACGTCCGGGCCCACTTGTCGGGGGTCGCACCCGTCACGAACCCGAGCCGCAGCGCCTCACCCATGCGGACAACCTAGGGCCACCCGGTGGCCGGCGGACGGTTCATCCGGATGGGGTGAGGCGTCAGGGGCGCTCCCTGCGCTGTGCTGGAGCCCGTTTCGGTGGTGGAGGTACCCATGCGACGACACTGTGTCGACAACAACCCGCGGGTGATCTGAGTGGCTGTGCAGGAGGCCCGGGCGGCCAGCGCGACAGGTGTCGTCCTGGTGACCCTGGCGTCGGGCCAGTTCCTCATGGCGCTGGACAGCTCCGTCATGAACGTCTCCATCGCCGCCGTTGCGGCAGACCTCGACACGACGGTCTCGGGTATCCAGGTCGCGATCACGATGTACATGCTCGTGATGGCGTCGCTGATGATGACCGGCGGGAAGCTGGGTCAGATCCTGGGGCGCAAGCGCACCTTCGCCATCGGGTGCGTGATCTACGGCTGCGGCTCGTTCACGACGTCGATCGCGCCCAACCTCGGCGTCCTGCTCCTGGGCTGGTCCCTGCTCGAGGGCATCGGGGCCGCCCTGATCATGCCGGCGATCGTGGCGCTGGTGGCCACGAACTTCGAGCGGGCCGAGCGCCCGCGGGCCTATGGCGTGGTGGCGGCGTTCGGGGCGATCGCCGTGGCCGTCGGCCCGCTCATCGGTGGGGTGTTCACGACCTACGCCTCGTGGCGCTGGGTCTTCGCGGGGGAGGTCCTCATCGTCCTGGGCATCCTGGCCATGACGCGCAAGATCGCCGACGCCCCGCCGGACGAGGGGGCGCGGCTGGACCTGGTCGGGACCTGCCTGTCCGCCCTCGGGCTGGGCCTGATGGTCTTCGGCATCCTCCAGGCCGGGACCTGGGGGTTCGTGACGCCGAAGCCGGGCGCGCCCGACTGGTTGGGGCTCTCACCCGTCCTCTGGCTCGTGCTCGCCGGCGGCGTGGTGCTGCGGGGTCTGCTGGCCTGGGAGACCCGCAGGCTCGAGTCGGGGGGGTCGATCCTGCTGAATCCCGCCATGCTCCGGAACGTGCGGCTGCGCGGTGGGCTGGTGTCGTTCTTCCTGCAGTACTTCCTGCAGTCCGGCCTCTTCTTCGTCGTACCGCTGTTCCTGTCGATCTCGCTCGGCCTGTCGGCGATCGAGACCGGCGTGCGGCTGCTGCCACTGTCTCTCGCGCTGCTGGTGGCGGCCCTGGCCATCCCGAAGCTGCTGCCCGACGCCTCACCGCGCAGGGTGGTGCGGTCGGGCTTCGCCGCCCTCTTCATCGGGACGACCCTGCTCACCGCCGGCCTCAGCGTCGGGGTCGGACCCGAGGTGGTCTTCGTGCCGATGCTCCTGGCGGGTGCCGGGATCGGTGCCCTTGCTTCCCAGCTCGGCAGCGTGACCGTCTCCGCGGTGCCCGACGAGGAGTGCGCCGAGGTCGGAGGACTGCAGAACTCCGTGACCTTCATGGGCGCCGCGGTGGGGACCGCGCTGGCCGGAGCGATCCTGATGTCGGCGCTGACCACGTCGTTCTTCCAGGGGATCGAGCAGAACCCCGACGTCCCCGCCAGCCTCTCCTCGCAGGCCGAGGTGCAGCTCAGCAGCGGGGTGCCGTTCATCCCTGACGACCAGCTCGAGGCGGCACTCACCGAGGCGGGCGTCACCGGTGACACCGCGGATGCGGTCGTCGCCGAGAACACCGAGGCTCGCATCGCCGGACTGCGCGCCTCCCTCGCCGTGCTCGCCCTGGTGGCCCTCGGTGCCCTCTTCGCCGCGCGCGGGATCCCGACCCGCCAGCCCGCTGCAGAGCCGGCGTCCTGAGTCAGCTCACCCGACGCGGATGGTGCTCGGGCATCCAGTCGTAGACCACGGAGGTGCCCAGGACGAGGTCCTGCAGGGACTTGCGGGACCGG
Source organism: Nocardioides sp. (assembly GCF_035703625.1). Taxonomy (GTDB): domain Bacteria; phylum Actinomycetota; class Actinomycetes; order Propionibacteriales; family Nocardioidaceae; genus Nocardioides. The sequence continues at coordinate 3,499 of NZ_DASSXS010000294.1, forward strand.
ACGACGCCGCACCACAGCAGGCCCAGTGGGAACAGCACACAGAGCGTCGCCCGCAGGAGCGACCGCATCAGCCGGGGCGCCCGGCCCTGCCGGTCCACGATTCGCAGCCCCATGAGGCGGGAACCGTAGGTGCGGCCCATGACGGCCCAGCTGCCGGCGAGGTAGACGATGGCGGTGGCCAGGCCCACCTGGATCAGGACCTGCTGCGATGCGCCGAGCACGCGGAAGTTGCGCGGATCGAGCGCGAAGGACAGTGCGTTCACGCCGAGGAGCCCGACCATGACCGCGGTCAGCACCACGGCGGCGTCGACCACCCCGGCCACGCCGCGGGTCACCATGCCGGCCCGGCGCCCCTGGTAGGGCCGGGCCTCGCGCGGGACCGCCGACGGGATCCCCTCAGCGCTCGTCACTCGCCGCAACCCGTCGACGACGTGGCTTGAGGCGTTCCATGGCGCGGCCGAGCGCCTCGTCCCCGGAGATGCTGCGCATCCGTACCTCGCGCACCGTCTCGGACGACACCGCGCCGGTGGACTCCCGGATGAGCTCCGGCAGATCGACGGAGGCGATGACCTCGTCGGCGAGCGTGGCCAGGTCGAGCCTGGCCAGCACCGTGTTGAGGTCCACCCGGCTCAGCAGCTGGTCGGCCACGAGCGGGACGACCCTGTCGAGCACCTCGGCGAGCTCCCGGCCGAGGTCCTCGCGCTGCTGGGAGCCCCGCAGGGCGAGCAGCTCGACCGCTCGGCGCAGGTGGTAGCGCTCCGGCACCAGAGGGGGGCTCAGCACCACCGCTTCGGCGAGCGGCTTGCCGAGCGAGACCAGCCGGCGACCGGTCGCCGCCGCTCCGCCGACCACTCCGGTGACGGCTGCGACGCCCACGTCGAGACCCGACACGGGGGGCAGGGGGAACCGCACGAGTCTCCGGCTGCGCGCACGGGCGCCATTGGTCGGCATGGGCAGATCATCGAGCCCGGGCACGGGGGACGCATCACCCGGAGCGGGGGACCGGGGCCGGGGAAGTCGCCTGTTACGGGTGACCCGTCGGACGCCGTACCCGCCTAGCGTCGCAGGAGCAGACCGGTAGCCGACCGTACGCCGCCGCCAGGAGGTCCGATGAGTACGTCCCCGAGTGCCTACGACTACTCGACCAAGGGAATGCTGTCCTCCGGCGTGACGGGCTTCGCCGCGATCATGCTGATGGCGGTGGGGTGCTTCCAGGTGCTCCAGGGGATCGCCGCGATCGCCAACGACGAGTTCTTCGTGGCCGGCGAGGAGTACGTCTTCAAGTTCGATGTGACTGCGTGGGGATGGCTGCACCTCGTCCTGGGCCTGCTCGGCGTCGGGATCGGGATCGGGATCCTCACCCGGATGACCGTCGGACTGCTCGCGGGCATCGCGCTCGCGTTCGTGAACATGATCGCCGAGTTCGCATTCCTGCCCCACTACCCGTTCTGGGCGATCCTGCTCATCGTCTTCAACGTCATGGTCATCTGGGCGCTCTGCAGCCAGCTGGCACACAAGGACGGCTGACGGACAACTGGCCGGGAGCCGGCATGGACCGTCCCGCGCTGGGTACCACCGGGCACATGGCGGCCAACGACTCGGGGTGTGCTCAGCACGTCTGGGTGCTCGCCGTCGTCGGAGAAGGGCGTGGCCGGCTCGACATCGCCTCGACCTGCAGCCTGTGCGGCGCGCTGGACGACGAGTCCGGACCCGCGACCCACGGAGAGGGGCCTCGGGTCTGGTGACCTGATGGTGTCCGAGGGGGGACTTGAACCCCCACGCCCTAATACGGGCACTAGCACCTCAAGCTAGCGCGTCTGCCAATTCCGCCACCCGGACGAGTGCGCAGGAACTCTAGCAAAGCAGGGGGGCGTTCCCCGCATCGGGATCGGCCGCCCCGCAGTGTCATGCTGGGGGCATGTCGGGCGCTGAGATCGGGCGGGATCACGACCCCGCGGCGGAGGTCGTGGAGGTGTGCCGCGACCTGATCAGGATGGACACCTCGAACTACGGCGACAGCTCGGGGCCGGGGGAGCGCAAGGCGGCGGAGCACGTCGCCACGCTGCTCGACGAGGTCGGGATCGAGAGCCGCCTGTACGAGTCGGAGCCGGGGCGGACGTCGGTCGTCGCACGCTGGGGCGGCGGATCGTCCGACAAGGGCGCGCTGCTCCTGCACGGCCACCTCGACGTGGTGCCTGCCGCCGCCGAGGACTGGCAGGTCGACCCGTTCTCCGGCGAGATCCGCGACGGCTACCTGTGGGGCCGCGGAGCAGTCGACATGAAGGACTTCGACGCCATGCTGCTCGCGGTGGTCCGGGCACGCGCCCGCGCCGGACGCGAACCCGAACGCCCGGTGGTGCTCTGCTTCACCGCCGACGAGGAGGCCGGGGGGCACAAGGGCGCCGAGGTGCTGGTGCGAGACCACCCCGAGGAGTTCGAGGGCTGCACCGAGGCGGTCGGCGAGGTCGGCGGGTTCAGTGCCACGGTCCGCGGTCGCCGCATCTACCTGATCGAGGCCGCCGAGAAGGGCATGGCCTGGATGAAGCTGACCGCCCGTGGGCGTGCCGGCCACGGGTCGATGATCAACCGCGAGAACGCCGTGACCGAGCTCGCCGCGGCGGTGGCCCGGATCGGGGCCCACCAGTGGCCGGTGCGGCTGACCCCGACCATGAAGGTGCTGCTGGCGTCCGTCGCGGAGGTGGCCGGGACGGAGGCGACACCCGACAACGCGGAGGCCTTGGTCGACGAGTTCGGCACGGCGACCCGGATGCTCGGCGCGGTCCTGCGCAACACCACCAACCCGACCATGCTCGGCGCCGGCTACAAGGTGAACGTGATCCCGACCGAGGCCACCGCACACGTCGACGGGCGCTTCCTGCCGGGCTTCGAGGACGAGTTCTTCGCCACGCTGGCCGAGCTGTGCGGTGAGCACGTCGACGTCGAGTGGGTCTCCAGGCAGCCGCCGTGGGAGGTGCCCTACGAGGGTGAGCTCGTGGACGCCATGACCCGATGCCTCCTCGCCGAGGACCCGGACGCGATCGTGGCGCCGTACCTCATGAGTGGTGGTACCGACGCCAAGCACTTCAAGAAGCTGGGGATGCGGACCTACGGGTTCGCCCCGCTCCGGCTGCCCGCCGATCTCGACTTCACCGCGCTGTTCCACGGCGTGGACGAGCGCGTGCCGGTCGACGCGCTCGAGTTCGGGGCACGGGTGTTCGACCGCTTCCTCGACGAGGCCTGAGCGGGTGGCGACGTTCACCGCCGGCGACCGGTCCACCGAGGTCGTCGCGGCCGACCGGAAAGCCCTGTGGGCCGCGCTGACCGATCCCGACCTGCTGCCCCGGCTCACGCCCTACCTGCACAGCATCGACGTCGACGGCGACCGGTGGCGGTGGAACATGGCCCGGATCCCGGTGCTCGGGATCAGCGTCGCCCCGTCGTTCACGGAGCAGATGACCTTCGACGAGCCGCGGCGGATCACCTTCACCCACGACCCCCGGTCAGAGCACGAGAAGGCCGGGGTGGAAGGCAGCTACCAGCTCGAGGAAGCCGAGGGCGGGACCCGGCTCAGCATGCAGGTCGACATCTGCGTCGACCTGCCGCTGCCGGGCGCGGCACGCGCAGCCGTCCAGGGGGCCATGCGGGGCGTGATGGCAGTGATGGGGCGACGGTTCGCCGCCAACCTGCTCAGGCACCTGTCAGACGGGTGAGGTCAGCCGCTGCCGGATGATCCGCCGCCGGAGGATGACCCTCCGTGTGCCGTCGGGCGCGATCCGCACCCGGTCCAGCTCCCACCCGCCGTGCTCCGCGCGCTCGACGAGCAGCCTCGTCACCACGTTGCGGGAGAAGTCCCGCGAGATGAGCAGCCTCTCGAACTCCCACTCGACCCCGCGTCCGAGCGGGTTCTGGGTCGCACGAGTGGCCACGTCACTCTCCCGACACGTCGTCGAGTGCCTCGACGATCTCGTCCGGCAGGGTCAGGTCCTCGACGCCGAGGGCGTCCTTGAGCTGGGTGGCGGTGCGCGCGCCGACGATCGGTGCGGTCACTCCGGGCCGGTCCCGGACCCAGGCCAGCGCGACCTCGAGGCACGACCAGCCCAGGCCGTCGGCCGCGCGTGCCACGCCCTCGACGATGCCGCGGGACCGCTCCCCGAGGTAGCCGTCCACGAAGTTGGCGAAGTGGGGCGACGCGGCCCGCGAGTCCGATGGCGTTCCGGTGCGGTACTTGCCGGTGAGCACGCCGCGACCCAGCGGGGACCACGGCAGCACGCCGATGCCGAGAGCGGCCGCCGCGGGCAGGACCTCGTGCTCGATGCTCCGGTTGAGGAGGGAGTACTCCACCTGGGTCGAGGCGATCAGCGCCCGCCCGGGAACCGCCCGTTGCCAGGTCGCGGCCTGCGCGGTCTGCCAGCCGGAGTAGTTCGACACTCCGACGTACGACGCGCGGCCGGAGGTGACCGCGAGGTCGAGTGCGGACAGGGTCTCCTCGAGGGGGGTGTCGTCGACCCACGTGTGCACCTGCCACAGGTCGACGTGGTCGACGCCGAGGCGCTGGAGAGAGGCATCGAGCGTGCGGAGCAGGTGGCCGCGCGAGACGTCGGTCTCGCGGGTGCCCCGCCGGCGCGAGATACCGGCCTTGGTGGCCAGCACGATCTCGTCGCGGGCGACCACGTCGCCGATCAGGGTGGCGATCAGCTCCTCGGACGCGCCGTCGCCGTAGCCGGCCGCGGTGTCGAGGAGCGTGCCGCCCGCCTCGGCGAAGGCGATGAGC
>NZ_DASSXS010000232.1:0-22235 GCF_035703625.1 Nocardioides sp.
GCAGCCGAGCTCTTCAGCTCGTCGCCGTACTCCTTGCGGAACCGCATCTCCGCCGGGAGCTCGACGGTGGAGCTCGCCGACTTGACGAACTCCCCCATCTCCTTGAACTTCTCGAGAACAAACTTGCTCTCGACACCGAACTCCTTGGCGAGTTCGTGAACTCGGGTCTTAGCCACGTTTCTCCTTCTGGCCTGAGACCCGGGTTCCGGGGGTTTGTCTCAGACCGTTAGCGGGTGTGCAAACTCATCGCGAAGTACTCATCGAGTGCTCATGAGCTGCTGCTCCAGTTTCTGTCGGTCGGACTCAGTGTGTGTGCGAGGCGAGGTAGTCCCCCACCGGTGTGCTGGCCAGCCCCTGCTCGAGCCGGAGGGCTCGGGCAAACGCTCGCCTGCGCACCGCGAGGTCGTAGCACGCGGACGTGGGGTGCAGGTGTGCGCCCCGTCCGGGTGCCGTGCCGTGCGGATCGGGTACGACGGCCGGTCGGCCGGTCGCATCCAGTCCCGCGACGACACGCAACAACTCACGTGTCGTGGCCCGTTCCCGGCATCCGATACACGTACGAACAGGCTGGCCTGCCGCCCGTGCGGTGGAAAGTCGGTCGCGCGCCACTGGTTTCAACCCTACCGGTACGGCGACACAAGTTCGAACCGACGTGCGAGCGCCGGTGGATGAGGTGCGAGCGAAGCGAGCCCCGCCCCCGGAGGTTGAGGTGCGAAGGCCGTCTGGCGGCCTGAGCCTCGAAACCCCGGAACCGTGGGCAGGGCGGTGACCGCTGTGGTCACCGCCCTGCATTGCTCACCGGGTTTCGAGACGCGTCACTCAGTCCCTCGCTCCGCGCGGGCCTGAGTCGACGCTCCTCAACCTTCGCCGCTGCTCGCGGGATTCGCAGACTCACCCCGCGGCGGCTCGGCCACATCATCGCCACGGATGTCGATGCGCCAGCCGGTGAGTCGAGCGGCGAGCCGCGCGTTCTGGCCCTCCTTGCCGATGGCCAGGGAGAGCTGGAAGTCAGGGACGACGACGCGCGCCGACCTGGTGTCGGCGTCGACCACCTCGACCGACGTCACCTGCGCCGGGGAGAGTGCGTGACCGATCAGCTCGGCCGGGTCCTCGGACCAGTCGACGATGTCGATCTTCTCGCCGTGCAGCTCCGACATCACGTTGCGGACCCGCTGGCCCATCGGGCCGATGCAGGCACCCTTGGCGTTGACCCCGGACGCCGTCGACATCACCGCAATCTTGGTGCGGTGACCGGCCTCGCGGGCGATGGCCGCGATCTCGACGGTGCCGTCCGCGATCTCCGGCACCTCGAGGGCGAACAGCTTGCGGACCAGGTTGGGGTGGGAACGCGAGAGGGTGATCTGGGGCCCGCGCATGCCCTTGCGGACGGAGACGACCAGGCACTTGATCCGGGTGCCGTGGTCGTAGCGCTCGCCGGGCACCCGCTCCCCGAGGGGCAGCAGGGCCTCCAGCTTGCCGAGGTTGACCATCACGTCGTCGGGGTTGCGACCCTGCTGGATCACCCCGGAGATGATGTCGCCCTCCTTGCCGGAGAACTCCCCGAACCGGATGTCGTCCTCGGCGTCACGCAACCGCTGCAGCATGATCTGCTTCGCGGTCGTCGCGGCGATGCGACCGAAGCCCTCGGGAGTGTCGTCGTACTCCCCGACCTGGTTGCCCTCCTCGTCGAGCTCCGCGGCGAGGACGGTGACGTGCCCCGACTTGCGGTCCAGCTCGACCCGGGCGCGCTCCTGGGCCCCCGGCGTCTTGTGGTAGGCGGTGAGCAGGGCCTGCTCGATCGCTTCGACGAGGATGTCGAAGGAGATCTCCTTCTCGCGCTCCAGCATCCGCAGGATGCTCAGATCGATGTCCATCACGCCTCCTTCGATCCGGGCCGGTTGAACTCGACCTGGACCAGGGCGCGGCCGACGTCGGCGTACGCGATCTCGCGGATCGTCCCGGAGACGTCGATGCCCGCCGCTGTCTCGTCGCTGCTCACGATCCTGCCCTCGACCGTCTCGCCGTCCGTGGTCGTCACCTTGACCAGGCGGTCGACGTTGCGTCGCCAGTGCCGGGGCAGGACGAGCGGGCGGTCGACCCCCCGCGAGGTCACCTCGAGGGTGTAGGGCTGCTCCCCCATCGCGTCGGACTCGTCGAGGACCCGGGAGATCTCCCGGGTTGCGTCGGCGACGTCGTCGAGGGTGACGCCGCCGTCCTTGTCCACGGCGATCCGGAGGATCCGTCGCTTGCCGGCCGGAGTGATCTCCACCGCCTCGACGTCGAGCTCCAGGGCACTGAGGGGGGCGAGGAGCTCGGTCTCGATGCGTTCCCGGACGGCGTCCTGTCTGACACTGCTCACGCGTGCCCGCCTCCTGTGCAGTTGGAAGATCTCGAGGCGGTCGTTCGAGCGACCTCCTCGTCCAGCGAATCTCCACGATAGCGGGGCAGGGATAGGGTCTGCGCCGTGTCCCCTGTCCCCGCCCTGCGCATCACCCGGCGTACGACGCTCGGCGGTGTCCTCGCCGCCGCGACCGTCCTGGTCGGCTGCGACCTGGACCCCCGGGACCCGGGCTCGTCCTCCGAGCCCCCAGCCGACGCCGACGACCCGGATGCCGCCCTGGTCGAGGACGTGGCCGCCGACATCTTCGCCACCCGGCAGCTCGTCGAGTCGCTCCAGCGCCGCCACGGTTCGCTGCGCCGCCCGCTGAACGAGCTCGTCCGCGTGCACGACGCACACCTGGCGGCGCTCGAGTCGAGCCGCCGGTCCGGCCGTCGGGCTCCGCGGCCGGGGAATGCGGCCGACGCGTTGAGGCTGGTACGAGATCGGGAGCTGCGGCTCCAGCGGCTGCTGGCGGACCACTCGGTGGCTGCCCGGAGCGGACGGCTGGCGAGGCTGCTGGCCTCCATGTCGGCGGCGATCGCCCAGCAGCTGGCCGCACTGCCGGGGGGTGAGAGCCGGTGACGCCCGTGCAAGCACTCCAGGTCGCACTGGCCGGGGAGCATGCGGCGATCTACGTGTACGGCGTGCTGGGTGCCCAGACCTCGGCCTCGGACTCCCCGCAGCTGTTCGCGGCGGTGACCGACGCCTACGAGACGCACCGGACCCGTCGCGACCACCTGACGGGGCTGGTGCTCGACGAGGGCGCGACACCTGTCGCGTCCGAGACGGCCTACGAGGTCCCCCCACGCCTCGGCACGGAGTCCGCGGTGTACGCCGCTGCGCTCGAGCTGGAGCGCCGATGTGCCTCGACCTACGCGTGGCTGGTGGCGAACACGGTCGGCCACCAGCGGCGCTGGGCCGTCGACGCGCTCTCAGACACCGCGGTCCGCGAACTCGTGTACCGAGGAAGTCCCGAGATCTTCCCCGGCGGCAACGAGTCCGCGGACCGTGGGTGACTGGGCCCGAGAGACCAATCAGGGAGCGTCCGCCAGCAGCGGATCACTCCCTCCTGCACGATTCTGCAACGAAGCGAAGGAGATGCGCCAGCACCGGCGATACTCATCTTCTTGCATTGCACAAACCTGCACTGTGATGCGATTGGCGACGCTCAGGCGCGGTAGGCCGTCCACATCTTGTGCGCACGTGCCGCCTGACCCTGCGTGAACTCGGAGTAGCAGCTGTCCCAGCTGTAGTCCATGTAGTTGTGGATCGGGTCGGTGCCGTCGAGCGGGCAGGAGTCGCGGCCGGCAGGGCACCCGCTGGTGGGGCTGGCCTGGGCCGGCGTGTCGTCGACCTGGTCGTTGAGCGAGGTGCAGCCGCCCTGGAACGTGTGGAACAGGCCGAGCCAGTGGCCCGTCTCGTGAGTCGCCGTCCGTCCCTCGCTGTAGTGGGGGATGTTGCCGCCGGGCAGAGAGTTGTACTGGACGCGGATGCCGTCGACCGCGCCCCGCCTGGCGTAGTCCCAGGGGAAGGTCGCGATCCCGAGGTAGGCGAAGTCGACCAGCCAGATGTTGAGGGCCCTGGCGCCGCCCTTGCGGGTCACGGCGCGGTAGTGGCCGGACCGCCGGTCCTTGTGCCAGGCGGTGTTCTTGAACCGGTCGATGCGGACCAGGTCGAAGCGGTAGCCGAGGCCGGAGAAGTCACGGTTGAGGACTGCGACCTGCCGGGCGACCTGACGGTTGGTGACGTTGCCGCGCCCGGCGCGGTCACGCATCACGTGGACGTAGACCGGGACCTTCCTGGCAACCAGGGCAGTGGCGCCGCTCGCGGCGGTCACGCCCTTGGCTGCCAGCTGGTTGTTGGTCTGGCGCGTGATCGCACGCTGCTCGGCGGCGGAGATGCCGCGGTGGTCGAGCCCGGAGCCGCCTCCGCGGGCCGCGGCGGCCGCTTCGTTCGTGTCAGGGGTGAGGCACGCCTGCCCGGCATCGACGACTGCGGCCTGGGCGGGTGCGGCGATGCCGACGACGGTCAGTGCGGTTGCACCGATGCCTGCTACTGCTGCGAGACAAGCGGTTCGCGCGAAACGCATCTCCTGGGGTCCTTCCCTCAACAACCCGCCCCCGCGAATTCTTGAAAGGTTGCCGGGGAACCTACCCATCCCTAGGTCGTGTTAACCATGGACCTTTGGTAGTAGGACTAGTCCCTGGGTGCTAGAACCACCCTAGGTCCAGGCGCGCACCAGGCCGGGGATGTCGGCCAGGCGCTGTGCCACCGCATCGGGTTCGCCCTCGGTGTGACCGATCTGGCTCGCGGGAATTTCGCTGTGGGGCACGTGAATCGCATACAGGCCTGCGTTCTGGGCTCCCCACACGTCGTCGAAGAGCCGGTCGCCGACGTAGACGCAACGCCCCGGGTCGGTCGCTCCCAGCGCCTCCATCGCGGCACGGAACGCACGCGGAGAGGGCTTGGTCCAGGGGAGCTCACTGGTATAGACCCCTGCGTCGATCAGGTGGAGTACGCCGTCGCGACGGAAGAACCCCTCGTGCCAGTCACGGGGCCAGATCGTGTTCGAGAGCACTCCCACCCGATAGCCCTCGGACCGCAGCTGCTCGAACATCGGCCCGGCCTCGTCGTCGGTGAAGGTGTGGGGCTCCCAGAAGTCGTAGTACGCCGAGAGCAGGGCCGGGTCGTGGTCGAGCCCGGCCTCCGCGAAGAGGTCGGCGACGGTCGAGCTCTGCTGGTGGTCCCTGCTCCGACCCCAGATGGTCTCCCCCGCCGCGTGCAGCCGATCACGCGACACCTCGATGTCGTGGTCGGCGTTGACCACGGCCTGGGCGAGGGCCAGCGACTCGGCGTGGAAGTCGATGTCGTGCCAGCGGGTGAGGGTGCCGCCCCAGTCGAAGATGACCGCCTCGATGCTCATCCAGTGACCAGGGCTACCAGGTGGTCGACGATGCGGTCGGCGGGCACGTCCTCGCGGTCGCCCGTACGGCGGTCCTTGACCTCGACCGTGCCGTCGGCGAGCCCCTTGCCGACGACGACGATGGTGGGGACGCCGATCAGCTCGGCGTCCTTGAACTTCACGCCCGGGGACACCTTGGGCCGGTCGTCGTGGAGCACGTCGACCCCCGCTGCGGACAGCTCGTGGGCGATCCGGTCGGCAGCCGAGAAGATCGCCTCGTCCTTGCCGGTGGCGACCAGGTGCACGTCGGCCGGGGCGATCTCACGGGGCCAGACCAGGCCGAGCTCGTCGTTGTTGCCCTCCGCGATGGCGGCGACCGCTCGCGTGACGCCGATGCCGTAGGAGCCCATCGTGACCGTGACCAGCTTGCCGTTCTCGTCGAGGACCCGCAGGTCGAGCGCCTCGGCGAACCAGCGGCCGAGCTGGAAGATGTGGCCCATCTCGATACCCCTCGCGGACTCCAGCGTCCCGTCACAGTTGGGACAGGGGTCGCCGTCGCGGACCTCGGCCGCCTCGATCCTCCCGTCCGGGGTGAAGTCCCGCCCGGCGACCAGGTCGAGCACGTGCTGGCCCTCGGCGTCCGCGCCCGTCACCCAGCGAGTTCCGTCGACGACTCGGGGGTCGGCGAGGTACCGGATCCCGGAGTCGCTCTTGTCCCCCAGCGAGCGCGGTCCGATGTAGCCCTTGACCAGCGAGGGGTACTTCGCGAACTCCTCGTCGCCGAACGGCTCGACCTCGGTGGGCTCGAGCTGGCCCTCGAGCCGCTTGGTGTCGACGTCGCGGTCGCCGGGGAGCGCGATGGCCACCGGCTCTCGGGTCCCGTCAGGGTGCTTGAGGACCACGAGCACGTTCTTGAGGGTGTCACCCGCCTGCCAGGGCCGGTCGTCCCGGGGGAACTTCTCGTTGAGGTGGTCGACCAGGGTGGCGATCGTCGGGGTGTCCGGAGTCTGCTCCGCGTGGGCGGCGGGTACGTCGTCGTAGGGGATCGGGCTGGGCGGGCGAACCTCGACCGCCTCCACGTTGGCGGCGTAGTCGCAGCTGGTGCAGCGGACGTAGGTGTCCTCGCCCGCGTCCGCCTTGGCCAGGAACTCCTCCGACCTCGAGCCCCCCATGGCGCCGCTGGTCGCCTTCACGATCGCGTAGTCGAACCCCAGCCGGTCGAAGGTCCGGACGTAGGCCTCGCGATGCGCGGCATAGGAGCGGTCCAGCCCCTCGTCGGTGGTGTCGAAGGAGTAGGAGTCCTTCATGATGAACTCCCGCCCGCGCAGGACGCCGGCGCGCGGACGCGCCTCGTCGCGGTACTTGGTCTGGATCTGGTAGAGCCAGACGGGCAGGTCCTTGTAGGAGGAGTACATGTCCTTGACCGCGAGGGTGAACATCTCCTCGTGGGTCGGGCCGAGGAGGTAGTCGGCGCCCTTGCGGTCTCGCAGCCGGAAGATCCCGTCGCCGTACGTCGTCCAGCGGTTGCTCGCCTCGTAGGGCTCGCGGGGCAGCAGGGCGGGGAACTGCAGCTCCTGGGCACCGATGGCGTCCATCTCCTCGCGGATGATGCCCTCGATGTTGCGCAGCACCCGCAGGCCGAGCGGGAGCCAGGTGTAGATGCCGGGGGCGGTGCGGCGGATGTAGCCCGCACGGACGAGCAGCCGGTGGCTCGGCACCTCCGCGTCCGCGGGGTCCTCTCGCAACGTCCGCACGAACAGGCTCGACATCCGGATGATCATGTCGCGAAGGCTACTGGCGCGGCCTCGGCGGCTGCGAGCCAGTTACCCCCGGCGCGCGGCGCGGAGGGCGATCGCGATCAGCGGGAGCTGCAGCGGCAGGCGACCGTAGGCAACCGCCCGTAACCTCCGGTTGCCGGACCGCCGGGCGTCGTCGGCCATCTTCAGGTTCCCGGGGAACACCGCGACCAGCAGCGCGGCACTGGCCCAGCCGGCGACGCGGCGCGTGCGCGGGTGCGCGAGTCCGGCGGCGCACGCGATCTCGGCGACGCCGCTGCCGACGATGACCTCCCGGTGCCTGGGGACGAACGTCGGCATCAACGGTTCGAACACCGAGGGCCGCACCAGGTGGACCACGCCGCTGGTCGTGAAGATCCCCGCCAGCAGGAGGACGTCCTTGCGCGCAGCCACCCGCCGACCCCAGGTCCTCAGTACATGACGGTCGCGAAGGTGGCCGTCTGGCGGAAGCCGACGAGCTCGTAGGCCCGGCGGGCCGGGACGTTGAACTCGTTGACGTAGAGCGCCACCACGGGGGCGATGTCGCGGCGGACCAGCTCGACCACCGCCGCCATGCCACGGACCCCGAGGCCCTCGCCGCGCCGGTCCGGCGGGACCCACACTCCCTGTACCTGGGCAGCGGCCGGGGTCGCGCAGGCGACCTCGGCCTTGAAGACCAGTCGTCCGTGGTCGAAGCTGGCGAACGACCAGCCGCGGGAGATGAGCTGGCTGACCCGCGTGCGATAGAGGTCCGCCCCGCCGCCCGACTCGGGCGAGACGCCCACCTCCTCGGTGTACATCGCGACGCAGGCCGGATAGACCTCCGCCAGGTCGTCCATGGTCGTGACCCGCACCCCCGGGTCGGGATCGACCCGTGGACTGGCGGCGATCTCGAGATGAGGCTGGTCCCAGCGGATCTCCCGGGGCCTCCCCCAGGTGCCGGCGACACCGTTCCAGAGGGTGCGCACAGCCTCCTGGGGGCCGACGATCGTGGAGACGTTGCGCCCCCGGGTCAGTGCCCGCTCGGCGAAGACCCGGGCGTCATCCTCCGTGGCCTGCACCGGCACGAGGTTGGCGCCGACGTGGCAGGCCGCGGTCAGCGTGCCGTCGAGGAAGCGCCCCCACACCTCGCCGCCCAGCCATCGGGGCTCCAGGTTGGTGGTGCGGGCGCGGTAGTCGGCGAAGACGTTGACCACCGGGTCACGGGCGACCAGCCGCACGAACTCGGGGAGATCCTCGGGCCCGAGAACCCGGACACCGTGGCGGGTCGTGAGCACAGGCGAAGCCTACGCGGACAGGACTTCGGGCCGGGTGGCGAACCACCCGGCCCGAGCTCCTCGGGAGCTGCTAGTGCGGCCTGGCCTTCATGGTGCCCGACCACGGCGAGTCACCCGCGATGTTCACGGCCTTGACCCGGAACCGGTACGGCCGCCCGTTCTCGAGTCCCTTGACCAGCAGACGATGCACCGGGCCCTCGGTCGCCCGCAGACGCCCCACCTGGCTACCGGTCAGGGTGAGCACCTGGACCTGGTAGCGCGTGATGTCGCTCCCGCCGTCGTCGGCGGGCGGGCGCCACCGGACCATGACGCTGTGGCTCCGCGGATCCACCGACGTCATCGTGGGTGCGCCGGGCCGGGCACGGGGAACCGCGCCCACCTCGGGGGACCAGGGGCCGGTGCCCTCCGCGTTCTTGGCCCGAACCGAGAAGAAGTAGTCCCTCCCGTTGACCAGGCCTGTCGCGTCGAGGGTCGTGTCCGTGGTGGACATCAGCGTCTCGGTGCCGTTGAGCTGGGTGATCCGGAGGTCGTAGCCCGTGATGATCGAGCCACCGTCGGCAGGCTCGGTCCAGCTGACCTCGACGTGGCGGTCGCCTGGCCTCACGGTCGGGACACCGGGGGCGTCCGGGGCGTCGGCACGTGGGGTCACCGGCGCCGACGGCAGCGACCATTCACCTGTCCCGAAGGCGTTGATCCCCCGCACGCGGAAGGTGTACGGCTGGCCGTTGACCAGGTCCCCCACCAGCAGGTTGGTGGTCTCCGGGTCGAGGATGTCCAGCGGCTCGCCCACCGGCTGACCGAGCTGGTCGATGACCTCCACCTGGAAGCTGTCGACCACGCTGAGCGGCGGAATGAAGCTGACCTGCGCGTTGCCGTTGCCCGCGACCGCGGTCACCCCCGTGGGCGCTGCCGGCGGGGCGCTGTCGGAGAAGACCAGCTCCTCGACGTTCTCGACGATGTCGGTCCCGTCGTTCGCCAGCACCACGCCACCCGGGTCCGGCGGATCGACCGGGTCCACAGGCCCGCCGCCGGCGAGGTGGCTCACCTCGAGCCGGCCGCCGCTCCACTGCCGCGGGCACTGGGACAGCACCTGTGGGGTCGCACCCGAGAGGTCGGTGCAGATGTAGCTGGCCCGGGTGTCCGAGAACATCGCCTTGTCGGTGCCCACGCCGGTGCCGTCCAGGATCTCCCGGACGATCACGATGTTGCCCGGGTCGATCGCCCCGGAGAACACGGCGGTCTTGAGCTCCCCCATGCTCTCGGCGGTGTCGATCTCGGTACCGGCGTCGTTGCGGACGCTGAGGTAGACGTGGACCCACTTGTCGCCGTCGAGGATGTCGTCGCCACCGCGGCCCTCGAGGGTGTCGCTGCCGTCGCCACCGAGGATGAGGTTGCCGGTGTCGAACGAGGTGACGCCCTCCCCCAGCACCTCCTGGAGTCCGGGGATCCGGGCGATGCCGGCGGGCTCCAGGCCGTGGCCGGCACCGATGGGCACGTCGCCCGGGACGACGACGCCGGCGACATTGCGGTCGTCACCCTGCAGCACGTCGTCGTGCTCCCAGCCGGACAGGGCCTCGACGAGGTCGAACCGGTCACGGAGAGCGGCGGGTCCTGGTGGCAAGGCCCCGAGGAAGTTCAGGTCGGACCGACCCGCTTGCGGGTCGCCCTGGTGGATGAACCAGTCGAAGCCCAGCATTCCCTCGGCCCGCTGGATGCCCGGTCCACCGAGCATGATGTCGTCGCCACCCTCGGCGTCGAAGTCCTGCTCACCGCCGTCACCGTCGATGACGTCGTCGCCGGGCGCGTTGGGGTCGTCCTGGAACGGTGCCCCGTTGTCGCCCTGGAGGAGGTTGAACGGACCTGTCCCGCCCTCGATCCAGTCATCCCCGTCGTCACCGAAGACGGTGTCGATGTCGTCGCCGCCGAGGATGAAGTCGTTGCCGGGGCCGGCGAAGGACTCGGTCATGTCGTTGCCGTCGACGATGAAGTCGCGGCCGCGGCCACCCTGGTTGAGGTCACCCCCGAAGCCCTGGCCCGAGGAGATCGCGTCGTCACCGTCGCCACCCTTGAGCACGTCGTCACCGAACAGGTCGTTCAGGATGTCGTCGCCGAGGCCGCCGATCAGGTTGTCGACGCCGTCCCCGCCCTGCATCCAGTCGTCGCCGTCGTTGCCGCGGATGGTGTCGTCACCCTCGCTGGCCCACACCCGGTCGGCGCTCGAGGTGCCGTTGAACACGGCGTGCGCGGGGCCGGTGTAGCGCAGGCCGTTCGTGCCCGTCCTCCACAGGTCCCTGCCCGGATCGTCGAGCCGGTCGCCCTCGTTGTAGTCGTCGGTCAGCGGGTCGTCGACCACGGTGGTTCCGGACCCGGAGGTCAGGGTGCCCACGTTGAAGACGAAGTCGGGCCGTGAGAACGAGTCTGCCGGCAGGGTGTCGACGTCGGTGTTGCGCGAGATCATCTCCGCGAAGGAGTTCCCCTCGAGCTGGGTGAGCAGGTTGAGGCCCGCGGTCCGCGAGAGGTAGTAGAACCGGTCACCGAACTGCAGGTCCTCCATCTGCAACTCGAAGACGTAGTTGAAGGTGGACCCGAGGAGCCCGCCGAAGACCATCCGCTTCTCGGCGAGTCCGCCCACCCAGAGGTCGACGTCGTTCATGCCGGTCGTGTTGTTGTTCCAGGTGCCGGTGCTGTTCATGAACGCGGCGGCGTCGGCAGGGGTGGCCGGGTCGGACGGGTCCTGCTCGATGAGCCGCGTCGCCGCCAACCGGCGGTTGGCAGGGCTGCCGCTGATGCTCGGGTGCTTCCCGTAGGCGGCCACGAAGTTCACCAGCGACTCGCGGTGCTTGAGGTTGAAGCCGAAGTCCGTCCAGCTCTGGTACGGCGCCAACGCGGAGTTGTTGCTCTCGTCGTAGAACTTCGCACGCACCGCGTTCAGCCGGGGGACGCCCGCCTCGCGCGCCCGGGCGAGGTTGATCGCCGGGAGGTCCAGGGGCAGGCCGAGCAGGTTGTTGCGCAGTGCCTCGGTGACGAACTCGTCGATCTCGTTGCCGGTCTGGCGGCTCATGCCGCGCACGATGCTGCCCGCCGCGATGTCGGGATCAACGGTGCCGCCCTCGTCGAAGCCCACCGGGTTCAGGAATGCCTCGAGCAGGTCCATGCTCGTGTTCGTCCCGTCGGCCTCGCGCCGCGCGACGGTCTCCGTCAGCATCGAGTGGCCGAAGCGGTAGACCGCGTGGGCGAACTCCGCGCGGATGGCCGGGTTGATCGAGGTGTTGTAGCCCGTGCCACCTTCGCCGAAGGCGTTGACCATGGGCTGGACCTTGCGAACGAACTCCTCGAACGCCAGGTGCTGGTACTCCATCTCGGTGACGAAGCGCGCGGCCTGGAAGATCCGCTCGCCGTCCCAGACGCCCGGCGAGATCTGCCAGTCCTCGATGCTGGCCGGGTCCTCGTTGACGAGGACGTCCTTGATGCCGCTACCACCGGGGCTCGGGTCCGCGGCAAGACGGTTGTGCTCGGAGTGGAAGATGTGGTGTACCGCGGTGAGGCCGATGTTCTCGTTCACCCGGCCGTCGCCGGCCACGAAGTGCTCGTCGAGGAGCTCGTCGTCGTAGACGCCGGTGGACACGGTGTTGTTGACCGCCGTGTCGGCGTCCGGCGTGAAGGGTCGTCGCGGGGTTCCGGGGTTGTTGTCGTGGTCGCCGAACGGAACCGCGGTGTGGGCGATGTCGTCGAGGAACGCGTGCCCGGTCCGCACGGCCTGGGAGGCGTCCACCGGGGCGGCAGGGTTGCCCTCCACCAGCGTGTTGTCCGACCGGACCAGCTGCGGGAAGCCGTTCGCACCCGGCAGGAACTTGCCGTACGGGTCGGTCGCCAGCAGCGGGAGGTTGAGGGCGTCCTGGTCGTCGAGCTCGATCCCGAGCAGGGTGCTCGCCTGGTCCTTCACCGTCGCCCAGGTGGCCATGCCGTCGCGCTCGCCGTCCGCCATGGTGCCCCTCAGCATCAGGCCGTCACTGACGGGCTTTCCGTTCCCGTCCGCGACGTACTCCCGGAGGAACACCTGGTGCGACGGGTGCGAGGTGTAGGTCTGGCTCTGGTCCACGAACGTGGCGGTCTGGTTGGTCGTCCCACCGGGGCTGCCGGTCGACCGGGTGACCACCATGAAGTTCGTCTGCGGCGTCGCCGCGTTGTACAACGGGTCGCCCGGGCTGAGCGGCATGAACACCGTGCCGCCGCTCTTGTTGACCAGGTCGAGGCCGTGGTCGAAGAACTGGCCGAAGAGGGTGAACCACCCGTTGTACGGCGCGGAGAGGCCGACGTCGGTCGCCACGTTGGGGTTGGGGAGGTTGCCGGCGGAGTCCGCGGTCGCCCCGGGGCCCGCGGCGGCGAGCGCGGCCGGGTTTCCGGCGGTCTGGTCGACGATCAGGTTGCTGATCTTGCGCGGCTGCGAGTCGACGACGCTACCGGGGCGGGCGTACGACGAGTTGCCGCCCGTGCTGGTGGCGTTGCTGGGGAATCCCGGGGGTGCCGGCTCGGCCTCGCGATAGTCGAGGCCGGCGCTGGGTGGGAACGCCTGGTCGGCAGCGCCGAACTTGTGCTGTCCGGGGACCAGGTTGTTGCAGGTGCCGTCCACGGTGCGCAGGCCCCACGGGAGCTCCTCGCCCTGGGCGGTGGTGGGGATCTGGAACTCCCCCGGGCCCATCAGCCCGTCGCACGGGTGCGCGGCGTCGTAGTTGGCCGCGTGGTGCTCGGCGATCTCGATCTGCTTCAGGATGAACTCGAGGTCGGACGGGTTCAGGTTGAATCCCTGTCCGACGGCCGCCTCCGCCGGAGCGAGGACCGCCGTCGGCGCGAGCACCGTCAATGGTGTGAGCGCCGTACCCACGAGCAGGGTCGTGGTCAGCGAGACCACCCTGCGCCGGGAGCCTGCGCCGGTGCGCCGACGCCGAGTTTCCCTGCCGTCACGAGGCAGTCCCTGGCCCAGAAGTTCCATGTCCCCACTCCTACGTTTCGTCCACCCACCCAGGTGGTGCTTGCGTTGTCCCCGCTCGTCCCCGGTCCTGGAGCGTCAGGCGCACGCATGCCGGGTACGTGCGAGCAAGAGTCGACGAGTGACGTCAACCACTCGTTAAACCGGCTGGACGAGCGGTTCGCCCCGGCTGTTCGCCCCGGCCGGGTGAGCTGCGCGCACCGCAGCGCGCGACCCCTCCGGCCCGGACACGCACGCCGCGGGTCACCAAGGCCGGCATGCGGCAGTCCTCAGGTCGGCGCTCTCGGCGCGCGCCGACGCGGTCGCACGACACCGATCTCGTGCCCCGTTCCGGGGCACGGTCCACACCTGGTGGAGGAACCGGCTGCCACGCACCTGCGTCCGGACGTGCGAGCAGCTGCCGGACGGACGACGGTCCTCCGGGAGATGATCTGCCCCACCTGCGACGTGCAGGGCGCGACTACCGGGCGCGCACGCGCAGGAACCTGGCGCCCGAGACCCGGCTGGCGTTGCCGGCCCGGTCGAACGCGATCGCCCTCAGCACCGCGGTCCTGGCCAGGCGGAACTGACCGGTGTACTCGGCACCACGATTGCGCGCAGGCCTGCTGCCGTTCAGCGTGTACCAGATCTCCTGGGCCCCCCAGGACCGAAGGCGCACCAGCTCGCGACCGACGAACCTCCTGCTGCCGCCGGGCCGGATCTTCGGCAGGGCCGGCGCCACGGTGTCCTTGTGGATCCGGCGAGGTCCCCCAGCCAGCGCGCCGGCATCGCCGATGTGGGTGGCGCTGATGGTGAGCCGGCCGTCGGCGAACCGCCGCAGGCTTCCGGCCGGGTAGGTCACCGACCAGGTCTGTGCGATGCCGGTGCCGGTGACCGTCGCGGGCCAGGTCCGCCGCCGTCCGTTGCGATCCTCCACGCCGACCCGCACGGACGTGGCGTCCGCGCTGACGCCCCAGATCTTCAGGGGACGGTCGACGTTGCTCCGGTTGATCGCACCGAGGCTGGCGCCGGTGACGGCGCGCCGGGCGACCGGAGGGCAGAGGTCCTCGGTGAAGCGCGCATCCGCGCCGTAGACCGCCTCAGTGGTGTGCGACCCGGCGAGGCCCGACGCGGTCTCGTGGATGACCCTGACGTCCTCGGAGTCGAGGAAGGCCCCCATCTGGATCCGGCTCAAGCCGTCGAACGTCGCCTTGAACCTCCCGCCCGATGTGTACTTGAGCGTTCCCGCGACACCGTCGACGAGGCCGGGCGCAAGGCCGTCGAAGCGCTCGTCGCTGGCGGTCCTTCCCTGGGTCGAGACGCTGAGCTGGCTGATCGGAGGGACTGGACCCGCGACGCGTCCCCTGACCACGCCCGTGTTGGCGTCGACCTTGGTCGGCTCCTGGGTGATGTCGATGTCGCTGACCACCAGCTCGTCCACGGTCGTTCCGGTGGTGACGGTGAGCTCGTCACCGCCCAGGATCTCCGGGGTGAAGTCGGTCCAGCACACGGCCGTGCCGGTGTTGTTCACCTCGTCCTCGCCGCCTGTAGCCGGGTCGACCACCGGTGGGTCGACCAGCTCGATCTTGTGGTTGAGCTCGAACAGTCCCCCGGCCGGTGCCACGCCGGTGGCACTGCCGATCTGGATCCCGTTGCGCCGCAGGACCACCTGCACCGTCTCGCCCTCGGTCAGGCCGCCGACCAGGACGATGGACTCGTCCTTCGAGACGGTGACGGAGTGGGCCGGATCCGCTGCGCCGGCGGGCTGGTTGATGCCCGAGGCCAT
Organism: Nocardioides sp.; assembly: GCF_035703625.1. Taxonomy (GTDB): domain Bacteria; phylum Actinomycetota; class Actinomycetes; order Propionibacteriales; family Nocardioidaceae; genus Nocardioides. Next base: position 15,087 of record NZ_DASSXS010000232.1, read on the forward strand.
GGCTGCGGTCAGCACGCCGATCGTGGTGATGGGTCCCCACCTGTGCATGTCGGCCACGACTCCTCCCCGTCCCATGGTTGCCGCAAGGTTTCCCGCGGCACCTTCCGAGGCACCGCTGTGGCTTGTGGTGGCACGGTGGTCGACGCTCGTCAAAGGAGCGCAAACTGTCGGGTTCAGCAGTCCCCTGTCGGCCACCGCGCCGCGATCGTGCCGAGCAGCCGCTCCGAGGACACCGGTCCGTAGGCCCTGGAGTCGACGGAGGTCGCGCGTGCGTCGCCCATGACGACAAGGCGGTCCCCCGGCACCACGACGGGCCCGTAGAACAGGGCATCGATGGACTTGTGGTCGACGTACGGCTCATCGACCACATCGCCGTTGACGTACAGCAGCGCGTCCCTGATGGCGACCTCGTCCCCGGGCAGGCCGACGACGCGCTTGACCACGGGCACCTCCGAGCCATCCAGCCTCAGGGCGACGAGGTCGCCCCGGCTCAGGTCATCGAGCCCTGGGCTCCACAGGTTCACCAGCACCCTGTCACCGGGGCAGAGGGTCGGCTCCATGCTGGTCGAGCTGACGGTGAGCGGACGCAGGACGAACGTCCTCACCAGCAGGCCGATCAGGAGCGCGGCCACGAGGACCAGGACGAGCAGGATCGCTGGTCGCTTCCGGCGCCGGGGCAAGGTGGCCGTGGTGCCGCTCAGCCCGGGAGGTCGTCGAACTTGCACCGTGCAGCTCGGATCGGGTCGTTGCGGTCAGGTTGACCAGGCTTCCAGCCGACACCGAACTGCACCATCATGTCGTGGTCCTCGTGGGAGAGGTTGTGGCAGTGCACCATGTAGCGCCCGCGCTGGTGCTCGAACCGCATCAGCAGCTGGACGCTCTCGCCCTCCCCCGCGTACACGACGTCCTTGGGACCGAGCTCCCACGGGTGTGGCGGCTGACCGTTGCGGCTGACGATCCGGAAGTCGACCAGGTGGACGTGGACCGGGTGGAACCATCCACCCGACCGGTTCGCGACAGTCCACATCTCGACGTCGCCGAGGTTCGGGTCCGCGATCAGCATCTGGAAGTCGCTGGCGATGACGTCGTCCCACGTCATGCCATTGATGGCCCACGTGCCGAGGAAGCGCTCGACGTTGAGGGTACGGCGACGCTTCTCGTCACCCGGCCGGAGGTGCATCACGTGGGAGTCCACCAGCCGCCCCGGGATCCGGTTCCAGGTCGGGTCGCTCTTGTCGAACGGGTCGTCGACGACGTCGAACGCCATGACCTTGTCGGTGTTGAGGAAGTCGCGGTTGTTGTCGTTGCTCAGGTTGTTGAGCACGATCCGGGTCCCCGGGCGGAACTTCGAGAAGTCCACGAGCACCTCGTAGCGCTCGGCACCGCCGTGCCGGAACTCGCTGACCGTCTGCGACTTCGGCATGAACCCACCGTCGGTGGCCACGATCGTCATCGGGTAGCCGGGGCCGAGCCGCCAACGCCACGACCGCGACACCGATGCCGCGAGGATGCGGAAGCGGTAGACCCGTCGCTTCACCTTCATGACCGGCCACGGCCGGCCGTTGACGAGGACGACGTCGCCGTAGACACCACTGTGACCACCGTCGTCGAACAGCAGCTCGCCGTCCTCGCGGAACGCGACGTCCGAGACGACCAGCGGCACGTCGAACTCCCCCTGGGGGAGGAGCTCCCTCTCGACCTTGTCGTGCAGGTGGTACTGGGCGACCAGGCCCGAGTAGACGTTCTGGGCCGTGTGGTGGGCGCCGTGGTCGTGGTACCAGAGGGTGCGGGCCGGCTGGAAGTTCGGGTAGTAGTAGTCCTTGTAGAAGCCGGACGGGGTGACGTCGCTCGCGTAGCCGTCGTACTGCGGCTTCGAGGCGGAGCCGTGCAGGTGCAACGAGGTCGTGGACTCGTGACCGATCGAGGGGTGACGCGGTGGGAGCTGGTTGCGCACCCGCAGCCGGATCCGGCGGCCACGGGTCGCCTTGATCGTGGGGCCGGGGACCTCGCCGTTGTACCCGAACATCTTGGTGGTGCGGCCGCCCTTGAGGATCTGGGCGTTCGTCATCCGCTGGCGCAGCTCGTAGTGGTCGGTCCACACCCCGTCGGGTCCACGCCGGCTGTCGAACGGGCGCAGCACCGGCGGACGCCTGAACGCGGACGTGAACGGCTCCGGGAGGAACGCGGGATCGATGGTGCTGGAGTCTGCCGCCCGGATCAGGTCGCCGATCGGCAACAGGCTCCCGGCCGCGGCGCCGGCCACCCCGAGGCCACCGAGCTTCATGACGTCGCGTCGCTTCAGTTCCATCTTGATCCAAGCCCCCTTTGACAAACCCCACACACGTTCAGGGGCATACGGTTTCCGGGGCGCATCAAGGCTTCGTGAAATGCCCTTCCGCGGGCACCGACGAGGCGTGGATGGCGTCGTCGGTCTCGCCCGGCGCCGTCGCGGTCAGGGTGACCGCCAGGCCCAGGACCGCGGCCATCACGGCGACCTCGACCGCCGCGAGGGACCAGAAGGAGGCGCCCTCGCCGGAGGCGACCCGGCGCAGCGTCCGGCGGCGGTGGGCCAGGCCGAAGCCTCCCAGGAGCAGGAACCCCGCGAGCTTGAGGAGCAGGAGGACGGCATAGGGGCCGCTGGCGACGAGCTCCGCCCAGGTGAGCCGTGTCCACAGGTTGGCGACGCCGGAGGCGGCGACCACGACGTAGCAGACCAGGGCCATGGTGCTGAAACGGCTCAGCAGGGTGACGTCCATCCGGGTCTCCTCGTCGGCGTGCGCACACAGCGCCAGGAGTCCCCCGACCCACGCGGACACGGCGACGACGTGCAGGCTCAAGGTGGCCAGGGAGACAGGCTCGAAGCCGGCGTGGCCCGAGTGCCCGGTGAGGACCGGGATCACCAGGGCCACGAGCGCCACCAGGAGGACCAGCCGAAGACCGGGCACCGACTCCACCCGGCGTGCGAAGAAGGACACGAGTACGGCGAGCCAGGCGGCCAGGGCAAGGCCGGTGACCTGGGCCGCGATTCCCGAGGCCGCGGTCGAACCTCCGCCTCGGAGCACCTCGATGACCGGGAGGCCGGACACCTGCGACAGCTCGAGCACGAGCGAGCAGCCGGCGGCAGCGGCCCAGAGCAGCGCCCAGCGACTCGCCGCGACCCTCAGGCTCATCGCGCGCCCGTTCAGGCCCCGCGACCCCGCCAGCAGCGACACGGCGAGTGCGCCGACCGTCGCGACCGCGCCGATCACGCGAAGTGCCCGGGCGACCGGGGCCGCGAGATCGGTGGCCGGCCCAGCCTCCCTGATGCCCCGCACGGCCGGCTCGAGCACCTCGGGGTTCGTCGCGATGCTGGCCGTCACCGCCGTCGTCACGAGCACGAAGCACACCGAACCGACCACCCGGCGCGAGACGGCCGGGGAGGTCGAGGTGACCTTCGTGTCCGTCGGCGCCATCAGGCAGTCCGAGCCGGCTGCCGTGCCTCCGCCCGTGACGCGCGACCCGTGGTCCATCGCAGGTACCACGCACCGCCGAGCAGTGCGAGTGCGCCGCCACCCAGCATCAGCCACCGGGTCGTCGCCGCCTGGGCCTCGGTGGTTGCCTGCGCCGGCTCGCCCACGGCGAAGTCGATGCGACCCGTGACGGGGTGCCCGTCCGAGCCCACCAGGCGGTAGTCGACGGTCCACTGACCCCAGGCCCCCGAGTCGTCCAGGCTGACCACGAGGACGGACGCTCCCTGCGTGAGCGCCTTGTCGGTCACGGTCTGCGCGTGCCCCTCGGCGTCCCTCACGACGATCTGGCTGAGGCCGAGATCGACGGGCTCCGAGGTCTCGATGGCCACCTGGGCCGGCGGGTAGGGCAGGCTGACGCCCTCTGCGGGGAAGCTCCACACGACGTCGGTGTGCGCGGACGCCGGACTCGCCTCCCACACGCAGCAGAGCGCTGCGAGTACAAGTACAGCCGCGATGCGGCGCAGGGCCATCATGTCGGCCAGACTTCTCGGCCCCCGTGAACGCCGTGTAAAACTTCAAGGTTTGTTTAAGAGGACTGGACCCCCTTGGCGCGCATGACGCGAACGGGTCATGCCGCGATTAGCCCCAGGAGGCCAAAAGTCCCGCGTATCTGGGGCGTTCGTCCTCACTCTCGGGAATTGCGACGAACTGCGTAGCAGGGTAGTAGCAACTTCAACGAAGTGATCTCTCGGGCACCTAGACGGCATCTGACAAGCGGGGGCTTGAGATGGAAATGAACCAGGAACCGGTCGAGATCAGACTGTTGGGCAGCCTGCGGGTGCGTCGCGGTGACAGCACCGTGGTGGACGCCTCCGAGTGGCGCACCGGGAAGACGCTCGACCTGCTCCGACTGCTGGCGCTGGACGCCGACCAGCCGGTGCGCATCGACAGCCTGCTCGAGAAGCTGTGGCCGGACGTCGATGAGGCCCGGGGGCGGGCCAGCCTCCGGACCGCGGCCTCCCAGATCCGCCGCACCCTCCGCACCGACTGCGTCGCCCGACGTCTCGGTGGGCTCGTGCTCACCAACGCGTGGGTCGACGTCACGGCGTTCCGCGACCTCGCCGTCGAGGCCCGGGTCTCTCGCCGCAGCGGTGACCACGCCCGGGTCGTGGGCCTCACCCGCGAGGCCGAGGCGCTGTACCTCGGCGACTTCGAGGCGCACGACGGCGGCAGCAGCTGGGCCGTGGAGACAAGGGAGTCCCTCACGGCGACGCGTCGCTCGCTGCTGACGGACGCAGCCGAGAGCGCAGTGGAGCTGTCCTGGATGCGGGACGCGATCGACCTCGCCGAGTCGGCCATCGCCGCGGACCCCTACTCCGAGCGTGCCTACCGGGCACTGATGAGGGCCTTCGCAGGCCTGGGCGAGACCGACAGCGCACTGCGTGTCTTCGGGGACCTGCGCACCGTGCTCGCCGACGAGCTGGGCGTGGCACCCTCGAGGCAGACCACCGCGCTGCAGATGAACATCCTCTCGGCCCCGGACCGTGACGACGTGGTTCCGTCCTGGGTGGGTCGGAGCGAGGACTGCTCGGCCGTGGGCGAGCTGGTCCGCCGGAACGTCAACGCGCACCACGTCGGTGTGGTGTGCGTGGTGGGTGAGGCCGGCTCGGGCCGCGAGGCCCTGATCGACGAGTCGCTGAGGCGCGCACGGGTCGAGGGCGCGCACGTCCACGGCCGCCGGCCCCTCGACCTGCCGGCCGCCTCCGAGATGGAGTGCGCCGCACGACGCACCACTGTCGCTGTGCTCCCTCCGCTGGACGGACACGACGACAAGGACGTCGCGGACCTGGTGAACGACATCGCCGCCCTGGGCGCCGGAGTCGACCTGACGCTCGTGGTGCCGGTCGCGGCGACGAACCTCGATCCGTTCCTGATGGAGCTCGAGATGGTGGGGGTCAGGGCGGAGAGCCTCGAGACGCACCGGCTCGAGCGCACCGAGCTGGCCGAGATCGCCGAGACCGTGCTGTGCGGGCACGCCGCGCCGCGTCTGGTGGACGTCCTGGTCGAGAAGACCGAGGGCCGGGCCGGGGCCGCCGTCGCGATGTTGCGGCGCTGGCTCTCCGAGGGACAGGTGATCTGGACCCTCTCCGGCCTCGATCTCTCCTCGACTCCGGCCGGGGACGCCACGAACCCCGAGCTCGGCGCTGTCATCCGCGGCATCCTGGAGCGGGTCGCTCCGCTGTCGATGGATGTCATCCAGCTGGTGGCGCTGGTCAACCGCCCGGTCACGGCGGCGGCGTTGGTGCAGCTGCTGGATCGCCGGGTCTGGCCCGAGACCGGGACGAGCGAGGTCGCGGAGGCCCTCGACCGGCTGACCGACCTCGGCGCCCTGCGCCTGGGCCGCTCCGGCTACGAGTTCCGCCACCCGATCATGCGAGCCGCTACCGAGGCCTGGGTGCGTCCTGCCGAACGCCGTCGGCTGCACGACCGGATCGCCCGGTCGTCGGTTGCCCACGAGGGCGACCGCGCCCACCACTGGATGCAGGCGGCCGAGCCGCTGCAGGCCTGCGACGCCGCCATCTCGTCGGCACGGGAGGCCCAGCTCAAGGGTGACCACAACGCGTCACGGGCCCACCTCGCCCACGGCCGCGACTGCGCCGAGGCGCTGTCGTCGTCGCCCGCCGACCAGGTGGCCGTCCTGCGGCAGCTGTCCGAGGTGGCCCGGTCGATCGGTGACCTCGGGCTCGCCGAGGACGCCGAGGTCACGGCGCTGGACATGGCCCTGTCGACCGGACTGCCGCCGGTCCCCGAGAACCTCTCGTCGGGCCTCTCCGAGGGAAACGGCGACGACGTGTCGACCTCCGTGGACCTCAGGGCGTGGGCCAGCATGCTGGAGGACGCCATCAAGCGGGCGATCGAGCCGCTTCTGCCCGGCGCCAACCTGGCGATCGCGCTGTCGGTCTCGCCCGCGGGCGTCGTCCAGGACCAGGTCCAGCGCGCGGGCTGAGCTGTCGTCAGCGGGCCGGGATCAGCACGGCCGGTGAGGCAGGGACCCGTCGTCAGCCGACGCTGACGTCGGGCCCGGCGCCGTCGACGGTGTCCATGCCCTCGGCGATCCGCATGGCCTCCTCGATGAGCGTCTCGACGATCTGGGACTCGGGCACGGTCTTGATGACCTCCCCCTTGACGAAGATCTGGCCCTTGCCGTTGCCCGAGGCGACACCGAGGTCTGCCTCGCGGGCCTCACCGGGACCGTTGACGACGCACCCCATGACGGCGACGCGCAGGGGGACCTCGAGACCGTCGAGCCCAGCGGTGACCTCGTCCGCGAGCTTGTAGACGTCGACCTGCGCCCGGCCGCAGCTCGGGCAGGACACGATCTCGAGCCGGCGGGGCTTCAGGTTCAGCGACTCGAGGATCTGGATGCCGACCTTGACCTCTTCGACCGGGGGCGCCGACAGCGACACCCGGATCGTGTCTCCGATGCCCTCGGCGAGCAGGATCCCGAACGCTGTGGCGCTCTTGATCGTGCCCTGGAACGCCGGCCCCGCCTCGGTCACCCCGAGGTGCAGCGGCCAATCGCCCATCTGCGCGAGCAGACGGTAGGCCTGCACCATGATGACCGGGTCGTTGTGCTTGACAGAGATCTTGAAGTCGTGGAAGTCGTGCTCTTCGAACAGCGAGGCCTCCCAGCGCGCGC
>NZ_DASSXS010000193.1:0-9364 GCF_035703625.1 Nocardioides sp.
GCCGACTGGAGCGGTGACACGTCCTGGAACTCGTCGACGACGACCCGCTTGTACTGGCGGCGGACCTGGGCGGCGACGCGTTCGTCGTCTGCCAGCAGTCCGGCGGTGAAGAGCAGGACGTCCTCCATGTCCATCCGGCCCTGGGTGCGCTTGACGTCCTCGTAGGTGCTGAACACACGGGCGACGACCTCGGGTCCGTGGCCGGCGACCGAGCGGCCGCGCGAGGGGGCGATCCGGGGGTAGTCGTCGGGGTGGACGTTGCTGACCTTGGCCCACTCGATCTCCGAGGCCAGGTCGCGCAGCAGCGCCTGGTCGGCGTCGATCCGGCTGCGCCGGGCGGCGGTGGCCAGGATCCCGATCTTGGACTCGGTGAGCGTGGGCAGCTCGGTGCCGTGGACGTGGGGCCAGAAGTACCGGAGCTGGCGCAGCGCGGCGGAGTGAAAGGTCCGCGCCTGCACCCCCGGCGCTCCGAGCCGGCGCAGCCGTCCGCGCATCTCACCGGCCGCCCGGGTCGTGAAGGTGACGGCGAGGACCTCGGTCGGCTCGTAGACGCCGGTCGCGACGCCGTAGGCGATCCGGTGGGTGATCGCGCGGGTCTTGCCCGTGCCCGCGCCCGCGAGCACCCGGACCGGACCCCGGAGGGTGGTGGCGACCTCGCGCTGCTCGGGGTCGAGAGCGGCGAGCAGGTCGTCGGCGTCGACCATGCGGGAACAACACCTCCGTCCGGGCGGTTTACCCTCGTGTGCCAGAAACCCTAGACGTCCGAGGGGACACGCCTGCGATGACCGCCTTCACGATGTACACCACGCCCTGGTGTGGCTACTGCCACCGCCTCAAGGGGCAGCTCGACCGGGAGGGCATCCCGTTCGAGATCGTCGACATCGAGCAGACGCCGGACGCCGCGCAGATCGTCGAGTCGGCCAACAACGGCAACCAGACGGTTCCGACGCTCGTCTACAGCGACGGCACCGCCCACACCAACCCCTCCCTGGCCCAGGTGAAGCAGAAGCTCGAGGCGCTCGCGTCCTGACGCTGACCCGCCCGGGTTTCGAGACGGTCGCTGAGCGACCTCCTCAACCACCGGCCTCCAGGTCACCATCCTCCGGGGAGGGGGCCGCCGTACCAGTGCTCGATCAGGGACGACGAGATCGAGACGCTGCGCGGGATCAGCACCTCCCCGGCCTCGATCCCGGCGCGGAGCTCGTCGCGGGTGAACCACCGCGCCTCCTCGATCTCGGCGCCGTCGACGTCGAGGTCGCGCGTGATCGCCCGGCCGACGAAGCCGAGCATCAGGCTGGCGGGGAGCGGCCAGGGCTGGTTGCCGAAGTAGACGACCTCGCCGACCTCGACCCCGACCTCCTCCGCCACCTCCCGGCGTACGGCGTCCTCGAGCGTCTCACCCGGCTCGCAGAACCCCGCCAGGGTCGACCACCGGCCGGCCGGCCAGACGCGTTGACGCCCCAGCAGGATGGCCTCCTCGGCGGCACCCTGCTCCCCGTGCGTGATCGCCATGATCACCGCCGGGTCGGTGCGGGGGAACTGCTGCCGGCCGCACGAGGTGCAGGCGAGCTCGTGCCCGGCCGCGCGCGCCTCCAGCGGCCCGGCGCAGCGGGGGCAGAAGCGGGTCGCGAAGTGCCACTCCGCGAGCCCGATCGCGTGCAGCAGCAGCGGGGCCTGGTCGTCGCCGTCGGCCAGGGTCGGGAGCAGGGCCCGCAGGCCGACCCACTCCTCACGTTCCCCCGGCGCGCGGGCAGGGTCGACGATCAGCGCGAACCAGGTCCGGCCCGCGCGCTCGCCGAGCAGCACCCGGGTCCCCTCCTCCGGCGCCTCGGAGGGCGCGACCCAGACCACCTGCCCGTCGACGGGGCGGATCCGCGAGCCCGCGACGACCAGGACCCGCGTCCCCGGGTCGTCCCAGCGTCGGTCCAGCCACGCGTCGTCGGTGCGGAGCAGGCCCTGCCGGTTGTGCGCGTGGGCGGAGAGCGCGACGTGCGGGAAGGTTCGACCGGGGGTCACGCGGATGAGGCTATAGGGGCCCCGGCGAGGTAGTTTCCCGGTACGTGAGCACCCACATCGGCGCCCGCCCCGGCGAGATCGCGTCCACCGTCCTGATGCCAGGCGACCCGCTGCGCGCGAAGTGGATCGCGGAGACGTACCTCGACGACGCCAAGCTCTACAACGAGGTGCGCGGGATGTACGGCTACACCGGCACCTGGCGCGGCGAGCCGGTCTCGGTGCAGGGGTCCGGGATGGGCCAGCCGTCACTGGCGATCTACGCCAACGAGCTGTTCGACGAGTACGACGTCCAGACGGTCATCCGGGTCGGCTCGTGCGGGGCACTGACCCCCAAGCTCGCGCTGCGCGACCTGGTCATCGCCTCGGGTGCCTGCACCGACTCCTCGATGAACCGGATCGCGTTCGAGGGCCTCGACTACGCCCCGGTCGCCGACTTCGGCCTGCTCCGCGCGGCGTACGACGCCTCGCAGGCGACTGCGGCCGAGGGTCCCTCCGTGCACGTGGGCCTGATCTTCTCCAGCGACTCGTTCTACGCCGCCCGGCCCGAGCTCACACAGCGGATGGTCGACTACGGCGTGCTGGCGGTGGAGATGGAGGCGTCCGCGCTCTACACGCTGGCCGCGAAGTACGACCGCCGGGCGCTGGCGATCTGCACGGTGTCCGACCACATCGTGACCGGCGAGCAGACCTCGTCGCAGGAGCGGGAGAAGACCTTCGGCGACATGGTCGAGATCGCCCTCACCGCGGCGTTCGCCCAGGGCTGACCAGGGTCTCCAGATCGGTCCGTCCCGGCAGCTCGGGCGGCTCGATGACCTCGCCGGTGCGGACGTAGTAGAAGGCGGCCCGCACCTGCTCGACCGGGACGTCGTGCAGCTCGGCCCAGGCCAGGCGGTAGATCGCCAGCTGGAGCGGGTCGGAGGTCGCGGCCTGGTTGGTCTTCCAGTCGACGATCAGGAACCCGTCGTCCTCCTCGTAGACCGCGTCGATCCGTCCGCGAACGACCTGTCCGTCCAGGACCAGCGCGAACGGCGCCTCCACCGCATGGGGCACCCGGGTGGCGAACGGGCCGGCCTCGAAGAGGCCGATCAGCTCCTTGAGGTCGGAGTCGTCGTCGATCCCGGCATCGGCCCGGCCCGGCAGGTCGCCGTAGTCGAAGAGGTCCTGCTGGCCGAAGCGCGCCTCCACCCAGGCGTGGAAGCGGGTGCCGAACCGGGCGGCCGACGAGGGAGGCCGCGGCATCGGGCGGGCCAGGTCACGGGCGAACGCCTCCGGGTCGTCACGCAGCCGGGCCAGCGCGGTGGCGGAGAGGCTGCTCGGGAGCGGCACCGCGATGTCGCGGCTGCGGTCGGCGCGCGCCTCGGAGAGCAGCCGGTCGAGCTCGTCGTCCCAGTCGGCGGCCCGAGCCGCCTCGATCATGTCGAGCCCCGCGTCGGCCGCGGTCGGGTCGGCCGCCCGCACCCGGCGCGCGGCCTCGATCCGCAGCGACGCCTCCACCCCGGCCTCGGTGGCCGGCCACGGCCGGGAGGGGTCGACCGCGGCGTAGGGGTTCGGGTCGCCCTTCTGCGGCCTGGTCAGCCAGCCCTCCACCGGCTCGCCCCACTCCTCGAGCTGCCCGCGCACGACGTCCTGGTAGGACGAGGGGCCGAACGGTGTGGCCCGCGGGCTCCAGAGGTACGACGTCACGGACAGCCGGTGGGCCGCCCGGGTGAACGCGACGTACCCGAGCCGCAGCTCCTCCTCCGCGTCGTGGGCCCGGGTGTCCGCGCGATAGGCATCGAGCGCGGCCTTGTCGTGGCCGGCCAGCTGCGGCAGGTCGTGGGCGTCGCCGCGCAGCGGGGCAGGGAGGATCGACGGCGAGGACGTCCACAGCGTCCGTGACCGGTTGGACGGGAAGCGGGTCTCGCAGACGCCGACCAGGAACACGGAGTCCCACTCCAGGCCCTTGGCCCGGTGGACCGTCAGCAGCTTGACCGAGTCGGCCTCGGTGGGGGTGGCCACGTCGAGCCCGTTGCCCTGGTCGTCCTCGGCGGTGAGGTAGGCCAGCAGGGCCGGCAGCGAGACGTCGCCGTCGACCGCCTGGAACTCCGCGACCGCCTTGACGAAGAGGTCGAGGTTGTCGCGGCGGGCAGCGGCCGACGGGCTGACCGCCGAGGCCAGCTCGACGTCGGTGCCGGTGGTGTCGATGATCCTGCGGACCACGTCGAGCAGCGGCTCGCCGACGTGGGCCCGGAGCATCCGGAGCTCCCCGGCGAGCAGCGCGAAGCGCTCGAGAGCCTCCTCGGAGTAGGGGCCGTCACCGGGATCGGCGAGCGCGTCGTCGAGCGAGGGGATCTCGGCCGGGTCGATCCCGTCGGCGACGGCGAGGAGGTGGTCGGTGATGGACTCCGCGTCCTCGCCGCGTCCGGAGCGTCCGGCCAGCTCGTGGGCGCGCCGGCTGAGCAGCCGGAGGTCGCGGGGGCCGATCGCCCAGCGCGGGCCGCTCAGCAGCGTCAGCAGGGCGGCGTTGGCGGTCACGTCGTGGAGCAGCCGGAGCAGGGCGACGATCTCGGCGACCTCGGGCAGGCGCAGCAGCCCGGACAGTCCGACGATCTCGACGGGGATGCCGGCCCCGGTCAGGGCGTCGAAGACGTCCTCGGCGTGGGAGTTGTCGCGGGTGAGCACGCCGATCCTGGACCAGGCGTCGTCGTGGGCGTCGCCGACCGCGTCGACCAGCCAGGCCAGCTCGTCGGCGTGGGTCTCGAACACCTGCGTCGTCACGGTCCCCTGCTGCGCCTCGGGCTTGGGCTCGAGCGGCTCGACCTGGGGGTACTTGTCGTGGAGCGGGGTCGCCAGCCGGTTGGCGACGGCGAGGATCCGCTCGTCGGATCGCCGGTTGACCGTCAGCGGGTGGATCGGCACCGGCCCCGAACCGGCGGGGAACGTGGCCCCGAAGTTGAGGATGTTGGACACCGACGCCCCGCGCCAGCCGTAGATGGCCTGGTTGGGGTCGCCGACCGCGGTGACCGCGTGGCCACCGCCGAACAGCCGGGAGAGCATCACGGCCTGCGCGACCGAGGTGTCCTGGTACTCGTCGAGCAGCACCACCTTGAACCGCGACCGCTCCAGCTCGCCGACGTCGGGCTGCTCGGTCGCCAGCCGGGCTCCGAGCTCGATCTGGTCGGAGAAGTCCATCAGGCCGAGGTCCGCCTTGAGCCGTCGGTAGGCCTCGACCAGCCCCAGCAGCTCGGTTCGTCGGTCGATCGCCGAGATCGCCTTCTCGATCGGCTCGCGGTAGGTCTTGCGGTCCTTGCCCGCCTGCTCCTCGGCCAGCGCCCGCGCGAACTGCTGCCGGGCCTCGGCGTCAAGGTCACGGACCCGGCTCGCCGGGACGAGGTGCTCGCTCATGGCCGAGTCGAGGGCGAGCAGGCTCTGGATCGCGGTCTCGGGGTGGTCGGTGAGGTGACGGATCTCGCCGGTGAACCGGTCGACGGCTCGCGCCCCGAGCTGGTAGCGGGCGGCGTCGGTGATCACGCGGGTGTCGGGCTCGTGGCCGATCCTCAGGCCGTGGTCGGTCAGCAGGCTCGCGGCGTAGGCGTTGTAGGTGGCGACGGTGGGCTCGAGGACGTCCTCGCCGTCGTCCTCGCTCTCCTCGAGCGCGCCGGCGGCACGGAGCGCGGACCGGATGCGCTGCCGGAGCTCGCTGGCGGCCTTGGTCGTGAAGGTGAGGCCGAGGACCTCCTCGGGGCGGACCTGGCCGGTGACGACGAGGTAGACGACGCGCGCGGCCATCAGGGTCGTCTTGCCCGAGCCCGCACCGGCGATGACGACGGCCGGCGACAGCGGCGCCGAGATCGCCTCCCACTGCTGGGGGCTCGGTGCGTACGGCGTGCGCATCACCCGGGCCAGCTCCTCGGGCGTGGTGATCTGCCGGGTCGTCACAGGGCGGTCACCGCCCCCGCGCTCTTGATCGGGCAGATCGGGACGAAGTCGCACTCGCGACACTGATCGCCCGCGCGGGCCGGGAAGCTCTCGGCACGCACCAGCGCCGCGGCCTGGGCCAGCCGGACCCGCAGCTCGTCGCGCTCGGGGCCGTCGTCGGCCTGCACTCCCTGCGGCTGCACGACGGCCTCCGGCTTGTTGTTCTCGAGGCCGAGCTGGACGAGCTCGGCACCGCCGGACGAGGCGGGTCCGCCGGTGAGGGCGTCGACCGCGCCGCTGTCGACGGCGTACTGGTAGAGCCCGAGCTGCAGGTGCTGCTCGACGGACTTGTTGGTGGGCGGTCGACGCCCGGACTTCAGGTCGACGACGACGACGCGTCCGTCGGCGTCGAGCTCGAGCCGGTCGGCGTAGCCGGTGAGGCTGACCTGCTCGCCATCGGCCAGCTCGACCACCGTGGTGAACCTGGACTCGGTGTCGAGCAACCGGCGGGGGTTGGCGTGGTGCCACTGGAGGAAGCGCCCCAATGCCGCACGGACCCGCTCGTGCTCGCGCTGCTTCGACCAGGGGGTCCGGAACTCGAGACGGTCCCAGACGTCGTCGACGTGGGCCATCAGCAGGTCGACGTCGGTCGGACCGGCGTCGAGCTCGCCGGTCGCGACCCGCTGGGCGAGGGCGTGGAGCAGCTCCCCGAGGTTCGCCGACTGGTGGGCGCGAGCGACGCCTCCCGCCTCCCGTGCCAGGAACCACTGGGTCGGGCACACCCCCAGCGAGTCGAGCATGCTCGCCGAGACCGGCACCGGCCGGTCGGGGTCGCGCACGGGCTCCACCGACCGGGTGGCCGCCCGGGTGCCCCACCAGGTCGAGGGGTCGGCCGCGGGGACGAGCAGGCGCGTGCCGACCGACTCGGCCGCCAGCCGGGCCAGCCTCCGGGCCGCGGCGTCGCGCAGCGGCTCGCTGGTGGCCGGGTCGGCGAGGGTACGGCGCAGCTCGCTCACCAGCCCCGCCATCGACAGCGGCCGGGCCGGCCGACCGACGACGTGCTCGACGTTGACCCCCAGCTCCTCCAGGAAGCGTGAGGGCTGCTCGCCATCGTCCTCGGGCGACTGGACGGCCGTGACGACCAGGCGCTGGCGGGCACGGGTGCAGGCGACGTAGAGGAGGCGGCGCTCCTCGGCCAGCAGCTCGCGGGCCGTCACCGGCGGCACCACCTCACCGGCCCCGATCCGGTCGGCCCGGAGCAGGGTCGAACGGCGCCGCAGGTCGGGCCAGCCCTCCTGCTGGACGTGGGCGACGACCACCAGCCGCCACTCGAGGCCCTTGGCCCGGTGGGCCGTGAGGAGGCGCACCGCCGCCCCCCGGGCTCCCCGGTCGGCGAGCGTGTCGGCCGGGATCTGCTGGGCCACCAGGGTCGCGAGGAACGCGCGCACACCGATGTGGTCGCGGCGCTCCTCGGCCCTGGCCGCGACGTCGAAGAGCGCGCAGATCGCGTCGAGGTCTCGGTGGGCCCGGCGGGCGGTCCCGCCCCCGAGCTCGACCGACCGCCGCAGCCGCCGCGGCCAGCCGGTCCCCGACCAGAGGGTCCACAGCAGCTCCTCGCTGGTCGCCCCGTCGGCGAGCCGGGCACGGGCTGTCCGGAGCAGGTCGATGAGCGCCCGGGCACGGCCCGCCTCCGGTCCCTCCAGGTCGGCCAGGAAGCCGTCGTCGACCACCGCCCGGCGGACCAGCTCGCGCGAGGGCAGGGGGGGACGCTCCTCGGACCTGGCGCGTTCCTTCTCGCGGGTCCGCAGCGCGCGAGCGAGCCGACGCAGATCGCCGGCGTCGAGGCCGCCCAGCGGGCCCAGCAGCAGCGCCTCGGCCCGTCCGGCGTCGATGTGGTCGATGTGGTCGTTGCTGGACTCGTCGTCGAGGTTGACCACCGCCCGGAGCGCGTCGAGCAGGGGCAGGACCGCGGGGTCACGGACGAGTGGCAGCTCGTCGCTGGCGACCTCGACCGGCACCCCGGCGGCGCCGAGGGCGCGACGCAGCGGCGGGATCGACGTACGGCCGGAGCGGACCAGCACCGCCATGTCGTCCCAGGGGACGCCGTCCTCGAGATGCGCGCGCCGGAGCAGGTCGGCGAGGTGCTCGGCCTCGGCCCGCTCGGTGTCGAAGGTGCGGACCGAGACCCGGCCCTCGCCCAGGCTCCCGGCCTCGGCCACCGGCCGCAGGAACGCCTCGCGTGCCTCCCCGGGGATCGAGCCGGGCAGGCCGAGCCGCCCGGCCACCCGCTGGGACGCAACGAGGATCCGCGGGCCGAACCGGCGCGTGGTGCGCAGGGCGACCACCTCGGCGGGCCGCCCGTCGGCCCTCGGGAACTCGGTGGGGAAGTCGAGGATGCCGCGCACCTCCGCGCCCCGGAAGCCGTAGATGGACTGGTGGGGGTCGCCGACGACGGTGAGGTCACGGCCGTCACCCGCGATCGCCCGGAGGAGAGCGACCTGCCCGGGATCGGTGTCCTGGTACTCGTCGACGAAGACGTGGCGGAACCTCGCCCGCAGCTCCTCGCGATGGGCCTCCGCCTCGATGGTCGCCCGCCGGATGAGGTCGGCGTAGTCGATGGCGCCCTGGTGGTCGAGGTTGGTGAGGTACTGGTCGAGGAAGAGGCCGGCCGCCACGAGCTCCGGCAGCCCCTCACGCTCCCCCAGCTCGCGCAGCCGGGCGCCGTCGAGGCCCTTCTCCCGGGCCCGCGACAGCATCGCGTGGACCTCACGGGCGAAGCCGCGGGTGCCGACGGCGCGGTCGAGCGCCTCAGGCCAGGTGACCGACTCCGGGTGGTCGCTCAGCAGCTCGCGCAGGACGACGTCCTGCTCGGGGGCGCTGAGCAGCCGCAGCGGCGCCTCGTAGAGCTCGGCCGGCGAGTAGCGCCGGATCAGGCCGTAGGCGAACGAGTGGAACGTCGAGCTCATCGCCGTCGACATCGTCCGCCCCACCCGGGCGGTCACCCGGTCGCGCAGCTGCTCGGCCGCCTTGCGGCTGAAGGTCAGCGCCAGCACCTCGTCGGGAGCGGCTCCCTCCGCGATCCGCCGCGCGATCGCCTCGACGAGGGTGGTGGTCTTGCCAGTGCCGGGACCCGCCAGCACGAGCAGCGGTCCGCCGGCGTGGTCGACCACCCGCTGCTGGTCGCCGTCGAGGGTCGGCACCTCCGGCGCCGCGGGGTGCGGCACCAGGTGGTACGACGTGGAGACCATGCCCCAAGACAATCATCCGGCTCCGACACTAGGTTGGAGGACATGACCGAGGGACCGCTGTCCGACCTGCTCGTCCTCGACCTGACCCGTGCCCTGGCCGGCCCGCACGCGGCGATGATGCTCGGCGACCAGGGCGCCCGGGTGATCAAGGTCGAGTCCCCGTCCGGTGACGACACCCGGTCGTGGGGGCCGCCGTTCGTGGG
>NZ_DASSXS010000249.1:0-12206 GCF_035703625.1 Nocardioides sp.
GGCGGTCGCGAGGTTGCCGCCGATGGTGGCGGTGTTGCGGATCAGTCGCGACGCGAACTGCGGGAACACCTCGGCCAGGATCGGCACCCGCCCCGCGAGCAGCGTCTCGACCTCGGAGAGCGTGAGGCCCGCCCCGATCTCGAGGCCCTGCTCGCCGAGATCGAACGAGCGCAGCTCGGGCAGCCGGTCCACCGCGACGACGTACGTCGCCCGCTCGCCACGGAGGTTGACCTCGACCCCCCAGTCGGTGCAGCCCGCGATGACGGTGGCGTCGGGACGCTCCTCGATCAGGGCCAGCGCCTCGGCCAGGTCGGCCGGGCGGGCGAAGCCGTCGACGCGGGTGGCCGCCACCTCCGGGGCCGGCGCGGAGGCCCGGTCGGCGAGCCCGTCGCCGGCCTCCGGTGACCCGAGAGCCCAGGCCGCGTCACGGATCGGCCGGTAGCCGGTGCAGCGACAGAGGTTGCCGCCCATGGCGTGGAGGTCGAACCCGTTGGGCCCGTGCTCGGCGTCGGCGTCGCCCGGCGCGCGGTCCGGACGGTAGAACTCCGCGGCCATGCTGCAGACGAACCCCGGCGTGCAGTAGCCGCACTGCGAGCCGCCCCGCTGGGCCAGCTCGTGCTGCACCGGGTGGAGGTGGTCGGGGGTGCCGAGACCCTCGGCGGTGACGATCTCCTGGCCGTCGAGGGCGAGCGCGGGCACCAGGCAGGCGTTGACTGCGGTCCACTGCGAGGGCCACTGCGAGTGCCCCTGCGAGGTGTCGTCGGCCGCGGGCCGGACCACCATCACCGAGCAGGCGCCGCACTCCCCCTCGGCGCAGCCTTCCTTGGCGCCGGTGAGGCCCAGGTCGCGCAGCCAGTCGAGGGCGGTCGTGTGTGCCGGTAGGCCGTCGAGGGCGCGCGGTGTCCCGTTGACGGTGGCAGCCGGCCGTGAGATCGGCGGGGTCATCGGTCCTCCCGGGCGCGCCATGCTCGAGCATGGTTCGGAAATGTCCCGGGTCGCCGGTTATCCATGCCGAACGACGAACCTGCGCTCATCGTACGCGAGGCCCGGGTCATCCGAGGGAGAGCTGGGGGTGCCGGTTGACGTCCTTGTAGAGCAGGTAGCGGAAGCGTCCCGGCCCGCCGGCGTAGCAGGCCTGGGGGCAGAAGGCCCGCAGCCACATGAAGTCGCCGGCCTGCACCTCGACCCAGTCCCGGTTGAGCAGGTAGACCGCCTTGCCCTCGAGCACGTAGAGGCCGTGCTCCATGACGTGCGTCTCCGGGAACGGGATCGACCCGCCCGGCTCGAAGTTGACGATGTTGACGTGCATGTCGTGGCGCACGTCGTCCGGGTCGACGAACCGCTGGGTGCCCCAGGCTCCGTCGGTGTCGGGCATCGGCTGGGACGGCACGTCGGACTCCGAGGTCACGAAGGCCTCCGGGACCTCGACTCCCTCCACCCGCTCGTAGGCCTTGCGGATCCAGTGGAACGTCGCCGTGACCTCGCTGTCGTTGCCGACCTGCCAGGCGCTCCCGGGTGGGAGGAAGGCGTAGCCTCCGGGGCCGAGCAGGTGGTCGATGCCGTCGAGGACCAGGCGGACCGTGCCGTCCACCACGAACAGCACCGCCTCGGCGTCCGGGTCGGGCTCGGGGCGTTCGCAGCCTCCGCCGGGGCCGACTTCGACGACGTACTGCGCGAACGTCTCGGCGAACCCCGACAGGGGGCGGGCCAGCACCCACAGCCGGGTGTGGTCCCAGTGCGGGAGCCGGCTGGCGGTGATGTCGCTCAGCGTGCGCGCCGGGAGGACGGCGTAGGCCTCGGTGAAGACCGCCCGGTCGGTGGTGAGGTCCGTCTGCGGCGGCAGCCCGCCTCGCGGCACGTGGTAGCTCATGGTCATGCCCCTCTCGTCAGCAGCCGGCCGCGTGGGGCGGCGTCGAGGTCGATCAGGACGCCGCGCAGCCAGGTCTGCCGGACCGTGCCGGTGAGCGTACGCCCGGCGTAGGCCGAGATCGGGTTGCGGTGGAGCAGCCGCGCCGGGTCGACGACGAACGTCTCGTCGGGCGCGAGGACGCACAGGTCCGCCGAGGCACCCACCGCGATCCGGCCGCGATCGGTCAGCCCCACCCGGTCCGCCGGTGCGGTGGCCATCCAGCGGACCACGTCGGCGAGGCCGTGGCCCCGCTCCCGGGCGCCGGTCCACACCGCCGGCAGGCCCAGCTGGAGGGAGGCGATCCCGCCCCAGGCCAGGGCGAAGTCGCCGACGTCCCGGCACTTGAGCTCAGCGATGCAGGGCGAGTGGTCGGTGACCACGAGGTCGATGTCGCCGGCCGCGAGCCCGTCCCAGAGCCGGTCACGGTTGTCGGCGTCCCGGATCGGCGGACAGCACTTGAACTCCGTGGACCCGTCCGCGATCCCGGCGGCGTCGAACGTCAGGTAGTGCGGGCAGGTCTCCACCGACAGGTCGACGCCGTCGGCCCGGGCGTCCCTCAGCGCCGGGATCGCCCCGGCGGCGCTGAGGTGTACGACGTGTGCGCGGCCGCCGGTCCTCCGGGCACCGTCGATGACCAGGTCGATCGCCCGCTCCTCGGCCGCGGGCGGGCGCGAGGCCAGGAACCCGGCGTAGGCACTGCCGGGCGCGCGGGAGTCGTCGATGAGGTCGCCGTCCTCGGCGTGGACCAGCATCAGGCTGCCCAGGCGGGCGGTCTCCGCCATGGCCTCGGCGAACTCGCCGGACGACAGGTGCGGGAACTCCTCGACCCCGGAGTCGAGCAGGAAGCACTTGAACCCGAAGACCCCGGCCTCGTGCAGGCCGGCCAGGTCTGCCTGGTTGTCGGGCACCGCCCCGCCCCAGAAGCCGACGTCGACCCAGGCCTGGTCGCGGGCGGCTGCCCGCTTCTCCTCCAGCGCGGCCACGGTCGTGGTCGGCGGGACGCTGTTGAGGGGCATGTCGAGGATGGTGGTGACACCCCCCGCCGCCGCGGCGCGGGTCGCGGTCTCGAATCCCTCCCACTCGGTGCGGCCCGGCTCGTTGACGTGCACGTGGGTGTCCACCAGTCCGGGGAGCAGCACCTCGTCGTCGAGCAGCTCGACGACCGCGTCCGCGTCGCCGGGGTCGTCGTACGCACCGAGGGCGGCGATCCGGCCGGCCCGGATCCCGACCGCGACCGGGGTCTCGCGGCCGTCCACCACCGCGCGCCGGGCCCGGATCAGGACGTCGAGCTCAGGAGCCACGGTAGGTCGAGTAGCCGTAGCGGCTGAGCAGCAGCGGCACGTGGAAGTGCTCGTCGGTCGCGATCGTGAACGACACGGCCACCTCCGGGTAGAACGCCTCGACACCGGCAGCGGAGAACCACCCGCCGGTGTCGAAGCGGAGCCGGTAGTCGCCCGGCGCGAGGTCGCCGCCGAGGGACCCGACCCGGCCGTCGGCGTCGGTGCGGGCCTCCCCCAGCGCCTCGCCCCCGGGGGATTCGAGCACCACCGCCACCCCGGTCGCGGGTCGCCCCGCCCCGGTGTCGAGGACGTGGGTGCTGAGGGTGGCCATCTCAGAGCACCTGCTCCAGGCGGAGCAGCGCGATCTCGCGCAGCTCGGAGACGGTCTCGGCGCGCTCCGCAGCGGCGTCGTTGCCCAGGCGCCGGTCGAGCTCGGCCAGGATCTGGGGGCCGGTGCGTCCGGAGGCGCGGATCAGGAAGACCCGGTCGAACCTCTCCTCGTAGGCGGCGTTGCCCAGCGCAAGCCGCCGGGCGACGTCCCGGTCCGCCGGGTCGACGCCGGCCTGCTCCCTGGACGAGTGCTCCTCGTCATGGCCGCCGGCGCCACGCTCACCGATGCGGGGGTGGTGGTCGAGGGCGGACTCGAGCTCCTCGTCGGTCATCGTGCCCGCGGCCACCTCGGCGACCTTCATCAGCGCCGCGCGGTCGGCGTACGGGCGGCCCTCGAGCACGGTGTCCACCCACCGCGGGACGTCGAGGCAGTCCGCCAGCCGCTCGCGCGCCGTGGCTTCGGGCAGGGCGTTGAACGCGTCGAGGTCGGTCGCCCGGTCCATCACTGTGCCTCCCTGGTCACGGTGGCCTCGATCAGGCCGTAGGGGCGGTCGGCGGCGATGAACACCTCGCCGTCGTTGTCGATCCCGAAGGGTGACAGGTCGACGAGGTGGTGGTGCTTGTTGGGCGCGGAGAAGCTGATCTCCGCCACCTCCGGTCGCGCCCGCAGGACGGCGGTCCCCATGGCGTAGAGCGTCTCCTGGAGGGCCCGGCTGTACGTCGTCGCGAAGGTCCCGAGCAGCAGGCCGCGGATGTCGTCGTGCGCGGCGTTCCAGTCGTGGTCGCCGGCGACGTACCGCCAGGTCGCGGTCAGCGAGGTGGCAAGGACCCGGTCGTCGGCCTCGGGCAGGGTCGTGTAGTCGTCGCGCAGGAAGCCCCTGAACTCCGAGCCGGTCGACTTCAGGACCACCAGGTCCTTGAGCCCCGACGTCACCACGGTCGCACCTGCGGTCACGTCGACCGCGACCGTCCGGACCGCGCTGTCTCGTCGCACGAACGCGTGGTCGTGACCCTGGCCGTCGACCTGGATCCGGTCCCAGGGGTACTCCTCCACCTCGACGCGGGCCCCGTCGGCGGACGGGGTGGCGTGGAGGAGCCGGGTCGCCAGCGCGATCGCGTAGTCCTCCGGGGAGTCGACGCCGTGCTCCTTGGCGTAGGCGAAGGCGGTGTTCTTCTGGGTGTCGGTCGGCAGGACGTGGGACTGGTCGCCGGTCATGTGGGCGTCGTCGAAGTCGCCCCGCAGGGAGGTGGACACGTTGAGGTCGCGGATCTCGTGCCGCGCCGTGTCGCGGTAGATGCGCACGACGCGGTTCTCGGCCTTGCCGTACCGGTTGGGCCCCAGGACGATGCCCAACGCTCAGCCGGCCTTGCGCTTCTCGGTCGGGCGACCGGCCAGCTCGGTCAGCCTGTTCAGGTTCAGCCCGCTGGCGGTCGCGACCTCCGCGTCGGAGATGGCGCCGCAGTCGAGCCCACGCAGCAGGAAGGCCGCGAGCGCCCGCACCGTGGCCGGTTCGTCCGCGATCTGGGTCGCCTCGGCCTTGCGGTAGGCGCGCAGGCGCTCGATGGCGGGCTCGAGGCCGTCGCGGAAGAAGGAGAAGGTGGCGGCGTAGCGCGTCGGGAGCTGGGCGGGATGCAGGTCCCAGCCCTGGTAGAAGCCGCGTTCGAGCGACCGGCGGACCAGGCGCAGGTGGTTGGCCCACCCGGCACGCATCGCCTCGGCGTCCCCGACCGGGAGCACGTTGCTCGAGCCGTCGGAGAGACGGACGCCGGTGCCGGCGGCGGCGGCCTGCATCAGGGCCTTCGCGTGGTCGGCGGCCGGGTGCTCCATGCTCTGCTGGGAGGGGGCGATCCCGAGGTCGGCGGAGTAGTCGTAGGTGCCGAAGTGGAGGCCCACGCAGCGTTCGGCGGCGGCATGGATCATCCGGGCGACCGTGACGGTGCCGTCACTGCCGAGGACCGCCTGCGACGCCTCGACCTGCAGCTCGAACCGCAGCGCACCGGGGGGCAGCGCCAGGTCCTGCTCCAGCCGCTCCGCGGCGAGGGTCATCGCCGCGACCTGGTCGACCGAGGTGACCTTGGGCAGGGTGACCACGAAACCGGGCGGCAGCCCCACCTCGCCGGTCAGCGCCTCGAGGAAGAGGGCGAGGGTCCGCAGCCCCCGGCCGCGCGTCGGCTGCTCGAGGCTCTTGAACCGGATCCCGTGGAACGGCGGCGCCTTGCCCTCCCTGACCCACTGCGCCAGCACCCCGGCCGCGGCCCGGACCGCCTCGTCCTCCTCGTCGTCGGACCGGACGCCGTACCCGTCCTCGAAGTCGATCCGCAGGTCCTCGATCGCCTCCCGCTCCAGCTTGGCGAGGACCCGCCCCACCAGGTCCTCGTCACCGCCGAGGACGTCGAGGAACTCCGCACCGCTCTCGACGATCGACATCTGGGCCTCGTTGGCGTACGACGCCAGCAGGTCGGGCTCGATGCGGTCGGCGGGGACGTAGACGGTGTGGACCGGCTGCCGTCCGGCGCGCTCTCCGGGGTAGTCGCGAGCCAGCGCAGCGTCGGCCTTGTTCAGCGCCTTGTCGATCTCGGCGGTGAGCGCATCGACGTCGACGCCGGGACGCGCGTCATCTTTCATACTGAAACCCTAGACCGACAGGCGCATTTCGACGCGGAACGCAACGGACCGGTGGGCTACCAACCATCGCACCCACCTCCCCGAGGCCGCGGCCGCTCGGCCATCATGGGGTCGATGAGCGGCGCCTGGACCCCCGAGAGCGAACCCACGAGCACGGACGGATCCGTCACCCTGGTCGAGGGTTCCTCCTTCTGCCTCTGCAGCCCCACCGGCGACCTCGGGTCCGAGCCGTTCGGCGTCTACTTCCAGGACACCCGCATCCTCTCCCGCTGGAACCTCACGGTGGACGGCCGGCAGCCCCAGCCACTCGGGGCACTGGTCCCCGACCCCTATCGGGGGACCTTCCTGGGCCGGCTTCGGCGATCCGGGCGGACCGACACCAATCTCCTGGTCGAGCGGGAGCGCCGGATCGGGGACGGGCTCCGGGAGGACCTCACGATCCACAACCCCGGAGCCGAACCCACCTCGTGCACGGTCGTTCTCGCCGTGGAGGCGGACCTCGCGGACCTCTTCGAGGTCAAGGCCGGGCGGCTGCGCCGGGCCGGTGGGACCAGCGCGCGGACCGACGGACAGCAGCTGAGGCTGGAGCAGGGCTCGGGCGCTGACCGCCGCGGCATCGCCGTCGAGGCGAACGGCGAGGCCGTCCTGGCGGCCTCGCGGCCCGACCAGCCCGCCACCGTGCGCTACGACGTGGTGATCCCGGCCGGCGGCCGGTGGTCCGCCTCCCTGGTGGCCCGTCCGGTCGTCGAAGGACGGGAGGTCGAGCCGTCGTTCCCGCTCGGCCGACCCGTCGCCGAGTCGCTGCCCGCCGTACGCCTGCGCTCGTGGCGGGAGTCGACGACCGTCACCACCACGGGCCATGCGGGGCTCCAGCAGGTGCTGCGACGCAGCCAGGAGGATCTCGGGGCCCTGCGGATCTTCGAGGACGAGGACCCCACGCTCGCCGCGGTCGCCGCCGGCGCGCCGTGGTTCATGGCGCTCTTCGGGCGGGACTCCCTGCTCAGCGCCTACATGGCGCTGCCGCTGGATCCCAGCCTGGCCCTCGGGACGCTGCGGACCCTTGCGCGCCACCAGGGCCGGCGGTCGGACCCGAGGTCCGAGGAGGAGCCGGGCCGCATCGTCCACGAGCTGCGGCACGGCCTCGAGGCCGGGCAGGCGGTCGGCGGGGACGGGGCGTACTACGGAACCGCCGACGCCACCCCGCTCTTCGTCGTCGTGCTCGCGGAGCTCGCCCGCTGGGGAGCCGACCCGGAGCAGGTCCGGGAGCTCCTCCCGCACGCCGACCGGGCGCTGGAGTGGATCGAGCGGTACGGCGACCGCGACGGGGACGGCTTCGTCGAGTACCAGCGCTCGGCGGAGCACGGACTGCGCAACCAGGGCTGGAAGGACTCGTGGGACGGCGTGACCTTCGCCGACGGTCGCCCCGCAGACACCCCGATCGCCCTGTGCGAGGTCCAGGGGTACGTCTACCAGGCCTACCGGGCACGGGCGGAGCTGGCGCGGGACCTCGGCGACGACGGCGATGCCGAGCGCTGGACCGGGCGGGCGGCCGAGCTGAGGACGCGGTTCAACCAACGGTTCTGGTTGCCCGAGCACGGCCGCTACGCGCTGGCCCTCGACGGCGACAAGGTGCCCGTCGACTCGTGTGCCTCCAACATGGGGCACTGCCTGTGGAGCGGGATCGTGGACGAGGACAAGGCGCCGAGCGTGGTCGCGCAGCTCCTCTCGCCCGAGATGTTCAGCGGCTGGGGCATCCGGACGCTCGGGACGACCATGGGTGCCTACGACCCGGTCAGCTACCACAACGGCTCGGTGTGGCCCCACGACAACGCACTCATCGTGGCCGGGCTGATGCGCTACGGCTTCGTCGACGAGGCCCGCCGCGTCGCGAGCGCGGTCCTGGAGGCCGCGGAGCGCTTCGGCGGCCGCCTGCCCGAGCTGTTCTGCGGGTTCGACCGGGAGACGTACGCCGAGCCCGTCCCCTACCCCACCTCGTGCTCCCCGCAGGCCTGGGCCGCGGCCGCCCCCGTCCAGCTGGTCCGCACGCTCCTGCGCCTGGACCCCCTGCTCCCCCGGGCCCGGGTGTCGGTCGCACCGGTTGTGCCGGCGTCGTACCTCCCCCTGCGACTCGACGGCCTCACCCTGGGCGGCCACCGGGTCGACCTGGAGGTGACTGCGGCGGGTGCCTCGGTCTCCGGACTGCCTGCATCGGTCGAGCTGCGCTCCACGCCGCCCGGGTAGGCGCCGGTCTACCGGTCACACGGCCCGTCATGGTGGCGATCCGCCAGGTGGTACTGATCCTCGCGGGGGTGCGGGTCGAAGCCGTCGCGTGAGTCGTACCTCGCCGTCGCCAGCCCGGAGCGGATCTGTGCCAGCCCGGCGTCCCGGCCGGCGACGTCGACGAACCGGAGCAGGCGTCCGTAGGTGTCGCGGTCCTGGACGCTGCCGGGGTCGACCAGGACCACCCTCCGTCCCTGGACCATCCGCCGCATCGCCTTCGTCGACGCGTCGTAGCCGCAGGCGCCCCGCTCCGGGGTGTCCACGCCGATGAGCCGGACATGCTGGCCGGAGGCGATCTCGACGGTGTCGCCGTCGACGACCCGGGTCACGGTGGTGCGACGCGTGGTCCCGGCCGGATCGTCGATCACGGCCGCGGTCACGACGCCGCCGGCCACCACGAGACCGATGAGCCCCAGGATGGTCGCCGTTCGCATGCAGGAAGTTCATCACGCGGCCGCGCCGGTCGAGATGACGGACGAGGCGTCGCCGAAGTCGAGCGTGTCACCCAACCCAATAGCCGCTGAGCGGGTGTCCTGCCCGGACGGCGTTGCCGGCGACAGGGCGATCCTGTGGGGCCCAACAACCACCTCAGGGAGTCATGGCACATGCCGGCCGCCCCCGCGACACTGGGCCTGTGTTCCGCTGGGGTCTGCTGGTCGCCAGGGCGACGCTCGTCCTGTCCATCGGCGCGGCTGCGGGCTGCAGCAGCGGGGAAGCACCGGGTGACGGCGACCCGCGAGCCGCGCCCACCGCCTCCGTCGAGAAGTCTGCTGACCCCACGCTGGACGAGATCGTCCGTCATGTGCAGGAGGCGCTTGCGGACTACGACAGCATTGCGACCGGCGCGATCGTGCTCGTGCGGACCGGCGAGCGCACCCGGGTCCTCACCTCGGGCATGGCCGACGTGGGCCGCCGAACGCGGATGACTCCCGGTCTCCGGTTCCCCATCCAGAGCATCACCAAGCCGATGGTGGCGACCGTCGTCCTGCAGCTGGTGGCCGACCGAGAGCTGCGGCTCGACGACACCGTCGAGGACGTGCTTCCCGGTCTGCTCCCCCAGGGGCACCGAATCACTGTCCGGCACCTGCTCAGCCATCGTGCCGGGCTGTACGACGCGACAGGAGCGGACGTGCCACCACCGGCGCGCATGACGCAGGACTCGTTGATCGAGGTCGCCGCCGACCATCCGCTCGAGTTCGCACCCGGCAGCTCGGGCCGGTACTCCAACGTCGGTTACGAGGTTCTCGGTCGGATCGTGGAGCAAGTCACGCGGCAACCGCTGTCCGTCGCGCTGGCTCGGAACGTATTCGGCCCGGCCGGCATGTCGGACTCGGCGCTCCTCGGGTCCACCGATGTGACGGGCTACCTGGATTCGAAGGCGGTCGAGGACCCGTACATCCGGTTCGTGCGCGCGTCCGGAGGGGTGGTTTCCACGGTCCGTGACGTCGACCGGTTCTTCACCGCCCTGTGGGGAGGTGAACTCCTCGACCCGGAGCTCGTCGAGGCCATGACGGAGCCCCAGGGATTCGTATCCCCCATCAACGCGGACTACGGCCTCGGTGTCTGGTTCGACCGGGAGTCCTGCGGCGACGCGATGGGCCACAGCGGAGCAGGACCCGGCTTCAGCACGAAGGCATGGACACTTCCTGACCGCCGGGCCGTGGTGGTCATGGTGAATGACGGCGACGGTTACACCATCGCCAATGACCTCGCCACGGCGGTGCTGTGCCCCTGACCGGTGTCCACGACGCTGCGAGTGCCAGCCCGCCGAGCAGTGACAGGACCGCGCCACGGAGTAGCGTGAGGAGCATCCTTCCGAGCGAGGGGATCTGGCGATGGCTGTTCCCGGCGGGTCCGGATGAATGTCTCGACCGGCGCCCTGGTGCGTCGCTGGGGAGGTCGCACGGTTGCGCTGACGGTCACCGGCATCGGCCTGTACGTCGTGGCGCCGAGCATGCTGGCCCTGTTCGGCGCCTGGCCACAGCTGCGCGACGTGCAGCCGTGGTGGTTCGTCGTGCTGGTGGCGCTCGAGGCCTGCAGCATGGCGTCGCTCTGGTGGCTGGCCCGGCTGGCGCTGGCCCCCCACCCCGGACCCGGCGCATCCGGCTCGCCACCGAGGGGGCAGGTCGGCTGGGGAACGACCGCCACCGCCCAGCTTGCCGGCAACGCGGCCAGCAAGGTGGTCCCGGGCGGCCCGGCCGCAGGCGGTGTCGTCCAGGCCAGGGTGCTGATCCGGGCGGGACAGCCTCCCGCCGCCGTCGCGTCCGCACTCACCGCCGTCGGCCTGCTCACCACCGGGGTCCTGCTGCTGCTGCCGGTGCTGACCGTGCCGGCGCTCGTCATCGGGCCGCCGCCGGCCAGGCAGCTGCAGCTCGGGCTGCTGGTCTCGATCCTGCTGGCGATCGTGATCGTGGGCTGCGGGGTGACCGCACTGACCTGGCGCAGGGTGCTCGAGCGCGTGGGTCGCGCCGTCGGCTACGTCGTCCACGCCGTACGCCGCGGGGTCTCGCCGCAGTCGGTCGCGACCAACCTCGTCGCACAGCGTGACCGGGTGGCGACAGCGTTCGAGGGGCACTGGTGGCGGGCGGTGTTCGCGGCGGCGGCCAACCGGATGTTCGACTACGCCGCCCTGGTGGCGGCGCTGATGGCGTTCGGGGTGCACGCCCGCCCGTCCGAGGTCCTGCTCGCCTACGTCGTCGCGCAGGCGCTCGCCCTCATCCCGATCACACCGGGCGGCCTCGGCTTCGTCGAGTCGGGGCTGACGACCCTGCTGGTGCTGATCGGGGTCAGTGCCGACGCCGCACTGATCTCGACCCTGCTGTACCGGCTGGTGTCGTTCTGGCTGCCGATCCCCGTCGGGGCGATGGCCTGGGCAGGCTGGCACCTCCACCGCACCACGCGACCCGATCCGGCGGGCAACGCCGGGATCTGAACCGGGCTCTGAACCGGGGTCGGAACCGGGGTCAGGACGCGGACGAGGCGCGGCGTCCGCGCAGCCACTGCCACAGCGCGGTCACGATGACCGCACCGACCAGCGAGCCGACGATCCCGCTCAGCCGCAGCTCGAGCCCGTCGCCGGCGAGCAGGCTGGCCAGCAGCCCTCCGACCAGCGAGCCGAGCAGGCCCGAGGCGAACGCCATCGGCCAGTCGATGCCGGACGCAGAACGGCCCAGCAGCATCTGCGCACCAGCGCCGATCAGCATGCCGAACAGGATGATGGCGATGATGAGCATGCTTCCGAGGATAGGGGAGATGCTCCACCCTCGCCCGACTACCGAACAGAACTCCCTGGAGTGCCTCGCCCTCCTCCAGGACCGCGCCCGGCGAAGACCTTGCCACCTCCCGCCAGGTCGCCACCGGCGCTCCGCCCAGAGCCCGTGTTGGCAAAGACGACCCGTACGGGCGGTATACGGACGCCCGGTTCCGGCCTAGCCTCGACAGTGAGGGCGGGCGAGTCGGGAGGGTCGACGTGTCCGAGAAAAGGGTCTTTCACAACATCATCGATGGTGAGGTCCAGGCTTCGGCGTCCGGGGCGATGATGGATGTCGTCAATCCGGCGACCGGGGAGGTCTATGCGTCGGCGCCGAACTCCGATGCCCAGGATGTGGATCTGGCGTTCCAGGCTGCGGGTCGGGCGTTCGAGAAGTGGCGGTGGACGACTCCGAGCGAGCGGCAGCAGGCGTTGTTGAAGCTGGCCGATGTGATCGAGGAGAACGCCGCGGAGCTGGTGGCGATCGAGTCGGAGAACACCGGGAAGCCGTATGCGTTGACGATGTCGGAG
>NZ_DASSXS010000296.1:0-4912 GCF_035703625.1 Nocardioides sp.
CGATCGACAGACCGTCCTCCTGCAGGAGCTCCCCGAACACCTGCAGACGAGCCCGGTCCAGGAGGGATGAGTACCCCATGGTCACGACCTCGCCCGCGGGCACGGTCACCGTCAGCGAGTCGCCGAACCGGGGCCCATCGACGACCGTGCCGTCGGTCAGCACCAGTTCACCCTCGCCATGGATCGAGGGCGCAGTTTCATCTTGGTGCCCATTGAGCATGTACGAGGCGGCGACTGTGACGGCGTCGCCCTTGGGAACGGTGACGTTGTCGACCGTCACGCCACCGAGGTGTGCTCCGTCGCGCAGCTCGGTGTGGGACAGGTCGAGAAGAGCGCCCGGAGCCCCGATGAACCGCCCGTCGGAGAACTGGCCGGGCCCCCCTTCCTCGGCACCCATCATCGTCAGCGAGCCGGCCAGAACCCGGACTTCGCCGTGGTTGGCGAAACCGCCGACAATGTCGGCGTCGGCAAAGCTGTCGCCGTCCAGGGTCAGGGACCCGGCCTGCGTGACCGTGAACAGGCCACCGAGTGAATCCACCTCGGCACCGGGCTGGAGCGCGGCATCACCTCGCACGTTGAGCCGCGAGCTCTCCCGCACATGTAGCTCGCCACCCAAGGTGGCGTCGTGCAAGTCGACCTCCGCGTTGTCGGCCAACGCGAGCTGGTCTCCGAAGATGCTTCCGGACACGGTGGTGGTGCCCGGCCCCCGCAACTCACCGGCATCACCCTCGAGGGTCGAGACAGCCAGGTCGCCGGCGACGGTCAGGGTCCCCTCCAGCGTCACCGTTCCGGCCTCAGCCGGTGCGCCGACGGGCACCTGCGGGCCAGCCGCGACCACAGGAACGCACACGACGCTCGTGGCGGTGGGTACGCCGGCGCTCCAGTTGGTCGACTCGTGCCACGACGCCGACCCGCCCTCGGTCGTCGGACCCACCCACGCGGTGTCCGGGGCGACACAGCCCGTGCCTGCCTGCGCCGGCGCGACCGACAGGCCCACCAGCGTCGTCGCGACGAGCAGCAGCCCCGCTCCGAGATTGGCGCGCATCGTGATCCATCCCCCCATGGCCCGAGAAGTGCCCGGCCATGGTGTCACCCGCCCGCGTCCCGGCGGAGCGAAACAGTAAAAATGCGTCAGCGCGCGGTGACGCGCACCCGGGCTCCGTCCCGCGGCACGCTGGTGATGTTACGGACCCGGGCCGCCTCGTCGGCGAGCGAGCGGACGTCGTACGCCGCGAGGACCTCGCGCAGGATCGCGACCCCCTCCATCAGGGAGAAGCCGGCGCCGATGCAGCGACGTACGCCGCCGCCGAACGGGATCCACGTGTTGGTGGGCGGGTTCTGGCCGAGGAAGCGCTCGGGCCGGAACGCCTCGGGGTCGGGGTGGTTGTCGGCGCGGGCGTGGGCGATCAGGATCGACGGCCCGACCGTGGTGCCGGCGGGGAGGTCGAGGCCGCCGACGGTGGCCGGCTCCATCAGCGTGCGCACCACCATCGCGATCACCGGGTGCAGCCGCATGGACTCCTTGAGCACGGCCTCGAGCCAGGCGTCGTCGCCGCCGGTCGCGGCCTCACGGGCCCGGCGCAGCTGCTCCTCGTCGCGGCCGACCTCGTAGAGGGTCCAGGCCAGCGCGCTGGCGGTCGTCTCGTGGCCGGCCAGGAGGAGGGTGACCAGCTGGTCACGGAGCTCCTGGTCGGTGAGCGCGTCATCCCCCTCCTGGGCCAGGATCAGCCGGGAGAGTACGTCGGTGCGGTCGGCGAGGTCGGGTGCCTCGCGGCGCTCGGCGATCTCGGCGTACATCAACCGGTCCAGCTCGCGCTGGTTCTGCACGGTCCGCTTCCAGGGGCCGACCTTCTGCAGCGACGGCCATCCCCAGGCGAGCAGGATCGCCGGGTTGACGTCGACGGTGCGCCGCACGCGCGGGCGCAGCTCGGCCAGCCGCTGCTCGTCGGTGACCCCGAAGACCACGCGCAGGATCACCTCGAGGGTGAGCGCGTTCATCCGGTCGAGCGAGCGGAACTCCTCACCCGGCTGCCACCGGGCGACCTCTGCCTGCGCGAGCTCGGTGACCAGCGACTCGTAGGTGCGCAGGGCATGGCCGTTGAACGCCGGCATCAGCAGCTTGCGGGCCCGCTGGTGCTCGCGCGAGTCCTGCAGCAGCAGCGAGTGCTCGCCCATGATCGGCCCGAGGATGGCGTTGCCCTTGCCGGCGTGGAAGACCTCGGGGTCGCCGGCGAAGATCTCCTTCACGTGCTCGGGCCTGGTGAAGAGCACCAGCGGCCGCCCGGCCGGGAGCATCCGCACGGTGAAGGTGTCGCCGTACCTGCGATGCGCCCACGGCACGAACCGGTGCCGGAAGCGGAGCAGACCGGCGCTCTGCGCAAGGGACGGCCACCTCGGACCGGGGGGCAGCCTGCTCATGTCGACCGGCGGCGGCGTCTCGCCCCCGAACGGACGCATCCGCTCGAAGCGCTCCTCGGTCAGTGCGGTCACTCGGTCGTCGGTGGCGGTCACGGTAGAGCCTCACGTCGGGGTACTCCGGACTTCGCATACTACGAGTACGTCGGCGTGTGGGCCACCGTCGTCTCGTCCGGATCAGCGGCGGTGAATGCCGACCACCGTGTGCTCGGGGATCGGGTTGTCCCGCGCCGCCTTGCAGGTGAGCCGCTGCGGCTCCTGGCTCCAGGCGGAGTGGACCTCGACGACGTACTCGTCGCCGCCCACCACGAACACCGCCGCGGTGTCGACTCCCTCGGTGCGCCGGTGTTCAAGCCGCAGGGCGCCCTCCCGGGTCTCGCCGAGATGGCGCCGGAGCGCGATCTCCGCCGCCTGCACCGGCGTGGGGAACCCCGAGCGGCCGCGGAAGTGGTCGAGGTCGAGCTGACCGGACACGTGCGCGCCGGCGACCGCGACGGCGGTCGCCGGGTCGAGCCGCCCGTAGTAGAGGCCGTGGGGCAGCACCAGCAGGTTGCCCGCAAACCGGTCTCCCCCGATGTGCGAGACCTCCCAGGTCTCCTCGGGGTGTGCCGCGCTCAGCGCGGTCACGACCGGACGGCCGAGCTCGGCACAACAGGCGTCGTGGCGGCCGTGGGTGCAGACGCAGAAGAGCGACTCCTCGTGCGGTGTCAGCGAGGTCGGGTGGCCCGCCCGCAGGTCGAAGAAGTCGAGGTCGAGCACGTCGGCCGGGTTGCTCATGGTGCCGCGCTCGATCCAGGGGCGGTAGGGATGGGCGTGGGCGGCGAACACGGTGGTGCCCTCGCCGGCCGGGCGGCGTCCGGTACGCCGGATCAGCAGCACCCGGATCCGCGCCTCGTGCGCCCGGCGTCGCAGCTCGCGGCCGAGTCCGTCGGGGAGCCGGGCGTCGCGGAGGGCGTCCTCGCCCCAGGAGCCGGAGTGCTCGATCAGCAGGTAGGCACGCACGGTCGAGGCGGTCCCCGCGACCGGCTCGTCGCGCAGGACACTGGAGCGGGCGCAGCGGAAGGCCGCGTCGCCGGGGAGCGGGGCGGTCACCTGACGACCCCGAGCAGCCCTTCGCGGATCAGGCGGCGACACAGCACGAGCCGGCTCTCCGGGTCGAGCTGCTCGTGCAGGTCGGCCGGCCTCAGCTCGGCGCGGGCGCGGATCTCCTCGAGGGCCGGCTCCAGCCGTGCCGGCACGTCGAGGGAGCGGTCGCCGAGGAGCACCTCGAGCCGGTCGCCGTGGGGCAGCAGGACGCACGGGTGGCCGGGGCGCCGGCGCAGCAGGGTCGAGTCGTCGATCTCGCTCGCGTCGAGGACGTCGCGAAGCCCCCCGTCGAGGCGGGAGCTGCGGCCCGTCAGGAAGCGGCGTACCTCGGTGTCGACGGCGGCGGCCGCGTCGAGACGGCGTACGTCGTCGGCGACCTGCTCCAGCCGACGGGCGAGCTCGTCGGCGAGCCCGCCGCGGTCCTCGAGGTAGCCACCCGGCAGGTGCTGCTCGGGGACGCGGTCGACGACCTGGCGGACGGTGCGCTCGACGAGGCCCCGCCACGTCAGCTGGTTGATCCCGATGGTGACGTGCAGCGACACCGTCTCCTGGGCGCGGGCGGCGTGGGGCGTACCGGTCGGGAGGTAGAGGCACAGGCCCGGCTCGAGCAGGACCTCCTCGACCCCGTCGGGCGTGTGGACCTCCCAGAGCTTGGAGCCGGCGGTCTGGAACACGAACACGTCGTGGCTGTCCTCGTGGACGGCGAAGCCCTGCGAGTCCGGCGGCGTCAGGTAGGCGTTGGCCTGGCAGGGGTGGCCGAGCTCCAGCTCGAGCTCGGCGGTCAGCCGGGTGAGCGGCGGCCAGTAGCGGTGCAGGCCCTGGAGGACGACGGTGGCGCCGTCCTCGAACGCGGCGAGGGCCCTGCGGGCGTCGACGAGCCCCGTCAGCGGCTGGCCGGCGAGGGTCGCGCGGCGGGTGAACGACGACTCGGGCTGGACCGCACCGTCGCGTGCCAGCCGGATCGAGGGGGTGCGGATGGCGCTCGACGTCAGCAGGTGGTCGGCGGCGTCGAGGTCGAGCAGGCCGACGAGGTCGTCGGGGTCGGCGTGGTGCAGGTGCACGCGGGACGCCCAGACCTTGTCGAGGAAGGTCTGGGCGTCACCGCTGAGCAGGTCGAGAGCGCTCAGGACGCGTCTCCGTCTGTTCCATCGGTGCCGTCGGCGTCGGTGCCGTCAGCGTCGGTGCCATCGGCGTCGGTGCCATCGGCGTCGGTGCCATCGGCGTCGGTGCCGTCAGCGTCGGTGCCGTCGGCGTCGGTCGTGTCGCCGTCGGTGCCGTCGGTCGCGTCGCCGTCGGTCCCGTCGGCGTCACCGCCACCCAGACCTTCCTGCGGCGCCCCGGCGGGGCTGGTGGTCATGTCGTCGTCGCCCAGGGGCTCCTCGGGGGTCATCCATTTCCTCCTGCTGATGTG
>NZ_DASSXS010000314.1:0-6261 GCF_035703625.1 Nocardioides sp.
TTCTCCCAGTGCTACAACAAGGGCGGTCACAACCCGGCTGCCGACAACAAGGAAGAGACCGTCGCCGTCGAGGAGTCGGGCACCTTCCCGGTCCGCAACGGCCGCACCAACGTCTCGTTCTCCGTCGCGCCGCTCTCGACGCTCGACTGCCCGGGCAACCAGGTCGTTCGCATCGAGTCCGTCAGCTGGGACCTGACGCTCACCGGTGAGGGCCTGACCATCCCGTTCAGCGGCAGCACTCCCTGAGAGGTCAGATCCCGGCCGCCTTCTCCAGCGCCTTGAGCTCGTCGTCGAGATAGGTCAGCAGGCGCTGGAGGTGGGGGACAGTGCGGCGGCAGCCGGTCAGGCCGAAGCACATCTTGCCGTCGTAGGAGGTGCAGGTGATGTTCAGCGCCATCCCGTTGATCGGGATCGACAGCGGGTAGGTGCCCAGCAGCTCCGCGCCGTTCCAGTAGTGGGTCGAGCGGGGGCCGGGGACGTTGCTGATGATCAGGTTGTACGGCGGCCGCACGATGCCCTGCATCCGCAGCAGGGGCGTCAGGATGGCGGGTGCCTGGCCGATCGCGCTCATCGCCATGATCTGGGCCGGCGTCATCGACGACAGCCCCTCCTTGCCGTCGCGCATCGAGGCGTGGATCGACTTGAGCCGGTCGGCCGGGTCGTGGAGGTGGCTGCCGAGCCGGGCCATCACCGCGCCGACCGCGTTGCCGCCCTCGGCCGAGGCGAGGTGTGACTGCTTGGCGTTGAGGCCCACCGGCACCATCGCCACCAGCGTGGACTCGGGCAGGGCGTCGAGCTCGAGGAGGTAGGTGCGGATCGCCCCGCTGCACATGGCGAGCACGACGTCGTTGAGCGTCGTACCCGTGGACTTGCCGATGGCGCGCAGCCGCTCCACCGGCCAGTCCTGGGCCGCGAACCGCCGGGAGCCGGTGATCTGCTGGTTGAAGATCGTCCGCGGGGCGTAGAGCGAGAGCGCCGAGGTCTCGTTGCGCAGCCCCTTGCTGATCGTCTTGACCAGGGCGCCCGGCATCCCGACGGCCTCGGCGGTGATGCCCATCGCCGAGCGCAGCGCGTGCACCGGGACGTCGGTGATGCTGCCCTCGTCGGCGTCGTCCGATCGGCTCGACCGGGTCCCGGGCTGGGCAGCCCACATGGGCGGCATGCCGCGCTTGTCGGGGTCGGTGGTGAGGACGCTCTGCAGGAGCCGCATCGCGGAGATGCCGTCGACGAGGGCGTGGTGGGTCTTGGTGTACATCGCCAGCCGGCCGTCGCGGAGGCCCTCGATGATGTGCGCCTCCCACAGGGGACGCTCCCAGGCGAGGCGGGTGCTGTGCAGCCGCGAGCAGAGCTCGAGCAGCTCGCGCACCCGACCGGGCTTCGGCAACGCGCTGTGCCGGACGTGGTGCTCGATGTCGAACTGGTCGTCGGGCTTCCACACCAGCTGGCCGGCGGTGCGCGCGGAGCGGTAGGGGTGCTTGAGGAACAGGGGGGCGATCTCGTCGACGTCGAGGGATGCCTCGTACATCTCCCGGGCGTAGCTGCGGCCCGCGCCCTCGGGCTTCTTGAACAGCTGGAGCCCGCCGACGTGCATGGGCATGTTGCGGTTCTCGGTGAGCAGGAACGCGGCCGACGTCGGGTCGATCGGAGAGGCCACTTGTCCCCCTTCGCTGGTGAGGTCTCCTGATCCTTGCCGGTTCGACGGGGCGTCACAAGATGCGCGCCACTTTCCCTCCACCGGACCTGCCCCGGCAGACGTCCTCCACACCCGGCCGTTCGCCGGCGGTGCGTGGTCCCTGTCGGCGCCTAGCGTCCTGACGCAACCGGATGGTCCGGGTCTGTGAGGAAGGGAGTGGTCGATGAAGAGGTACGTCGCGGGAGTCGCGGTCGGTGTGGTGGCGCTGGTGCTGGGCAGCGTGGGGACTGCCCTGGCCCTGTCCACGGACGGCTGGGTGCCGCCCGACGACACCATCGTGCGGGTCACCGGCAACGCCGAGGAGGGGTTCGGCATCCAGCACCACGACGGGACGTCGCTGTTCCCGCCGACGCTGTCCGAGACCAGGGCCGAGTGCGGCGAGTACGACACCCGGGTGGCTCGCGTGCGCTGTCGCGCCGGCGTACGCACTTGGTATCGCGACCTCGCCGACCTCAAGGATGCACTGCGGCTGGCCCGCTCCTCCGGGTGACCTCGCGGGCCACGTGGGGACGGGCGGCTCTGGGATGATCGGGGCATGGAGGCACCCTTCGACCTGCTGGTCTCGAGGGGTCGCAGCTCGCTGAGGCAGCGCATCGGGCGGTGGCGCTCGAAGGGGTACCAGATCGCCCAGTGCGCGCTGGCCGGGGGAGTCGCCTGGTTCGTCGCGGCCGAGGTGCTGGGCCACGAGGCGCCCTTCTTCGCCCCGATCGCCGCCGTGGTCAGCCTGGGCACGTCGTACGGCCAGCGGCTGCGTCGGGTGGCGGAGGTCACCGTCGGGGTCGCGGTCGGGGTGTTCGTGGGCGATCTGCTGGTCCTGGAGCTGGGTCAAGGGTGGTGGCAGATCGCCCTGATCATCGCGCTCGGGATGTCGGTGGCGTTCCTGCTCGACGGTGGGCAGCTCTTCGTGACCCAGGCTGCCGTCCAGGGGATCGTCGTGGCGGGGCTGCTGCCGGCGCCCGGTCAGGCACTGGTCCGCTGGACCGACGCGCTGGTCGGGGGTGCGGTGGCCCTGGTTGCGGCGACGGTGGTGCCGGCCGCACCGCTGCGACGCCCGCGGGAGCAGGCGGCCCGGATCGTCGCCAAGATCGCCGAGCTGCTGCGGGCGGCCGGGGAGGTGATGACCGACGGGGAGGTCGAGGTCGCGCTGGACCTGCTGGCCGACGCCCGGTCGACGGACCACCTGGTGCGGGAGCTGCAGGACGCGGCCAACGAGGGCATGAGCGTGGTCGCCTCCTCGCCGTTCCGGATCCGGCACCGCGGTCACATGCGGCGGATGAGCGAGCTGGTCGACCCGCTCGACCGGGCGCTGCGGAGCACCCGGGTGCTGGTGCGGCAGACGGCGGTCGCGGCCTACCACCGGCGGCCGGTGCCGACCGCCTACGCCCGGCTGTGCGTCGACCTGGCCGCCGCGGTGGACGTGGTCCGCGAGGAGCTGAACGCCAACCGACTCGCCGACGCGGCCCGGGGCCCCCTGATGGAGGTGGCGGACGCGACCGGGGTGGTCGAGCGGAGCCAGGTGCTCTCCGCGGAGGTGATCCTGGCGCAGGTCAGGGCCGTGGTCGTGGACCTGCTCCTGCTCACCGGGCTCGATCCCCTGGAGGCGACCGACGCTCTGCCACCGCCACCGAGCGGCCGTCCGACATGAGCTCGGCCGGGCCGGGCTGGGTGCTGCACGTCGATCTCGACCAGTTCATCGCCGCCGTCGAGGTCCTGCGCCGGCCGGAGCTCGCCGGCCTGCCCGTGGTCGTCGGCGGCCGGGGCGACCCGACCGAGCGCGGGGTGGTGTCCACCGCCTCCTACGAGGCCCGGGAGTACGGCGTCGGCTCCGGGATGCCGCTGCGGCTGGCCGCGCGCAAGTGCCCGGAGGCGGTGTTCCTGCCCGTCGACGCGCCCGTCTACGAGGCCGCGTCGGCGCAGGTGATGGCGACGCTGCGTGCCCTGCGCTGGGCGGGAGTGCCCGTGGTGGTCGAGGTGCTCGGCTGGGACGAGGCGTTCCTGGCGGCGGCGCCGGTGGAGGGGGTGGGGGGAGGGCCCCCGGGCCACGGTGATCCGTGGCCGGGCGACCCCCGCGAGTTCGCGGCCCAGATCCAGGCCGAGGTGCTGGCGTCGACGCGGCTGCACTGCTCGGTGGGCATCGGCGACAACAAGCTGCGAGCCAAGATCGCGACCGACTTCGGCAAGCCGCGCGGGGTCTGGCAGCTCACGGAGGCCAACTGGTTCGAGGTGATGGGCGAGCTTCCGACCGATTCGCTGTGGGGGATCGGCCGGAAGACGTCGAAGAGGCTGGCGGCGCTGGGCATCGAGACCGTCGCCCAGCTCGCCGCCTCGGACGCGCGGGTGCTGGCCGAGGAGATCGGCCCGACGATGGGGCCGTGGTACCGCCGGCTCGGCCGCGGCGTGGACACCAGCCCGGTGGACGCGACGCCCTGGGTGCCGCGGGCGCACGGCCGTGAGGAGACCTTCCAGAGCGACCTCGAGGACTCTGCCGACGTCGAGGCCGCGGTCCGGAACCTGACCGCGCGGGTCGCCGAGGACATCGGCCGCGAGGGCCGGCCGGCAGCCAGGGTCGGGATCAAGGTCCGCTACCGCCCGTTCACCACCGTCAGTCGCAGCCTGACCCTGCCCGAGCCGACCGACGACGTGTCCGTGCTGGCAGAGGCCGCGGTCTCGCTGCTGGACCGGGTCGACCGCGACCGGGCGGTCCGGCTGCTCGGGGTCCGGCTGGAGATGACCGAGCCGCCGGGCGGCTACTAGTGAGCGTTGTCCAGCGAGGCCGGCAGCTCCTGGACCACCGCGTCGACCACGGCCACGAGGTCGCCGCCGCTCTCGTCGGCGACCGCCCGCTGCCGCTGGTACGACGCCCCGTGCCGCGGGATGTCCTCGACCGCGCGCAGCTCGTCGGCGCAGTCGAGCCGGCGGGCGATGGGTTCCAGCCGCTCCAGCAGGTCGTGCAGGTCGTCGGTCATCAGCCGCTCGCGGCACGCGGAGTCGAGGATGATCTCGGCGTCGAGCCCGTAGCGGGCGGCTCGCCACTTGTTCTCCTGCACGTGCCACGGCGGCATCGTCGGCAGCTTCTCACCG
Organism: Nocardioides sp.; assembly: GCF_035703625.1. Lineage (GTDB taxonomy): Bacteria > Actinomycetota > Actinomycetes > Propionibacteriales > Nocardioidaceae > Nocardioides. Next base: position 4,775 of record NZ_DASSXS010000314.1, read on the forward strand.
GCCGCGCAGCGTTCGTCGAGGTCGACCACGAGGCAGTGCATCAGCGCGACCAGGGGGGCCAGCTCGCGCACGTTGGACACCCCGTCGCAGACCCGGTTCTCGATCGTCCCGAGCTTGGGGGCCGGCCGCAGGTCCCACCGGACGTCCGCGAGGTCCTCGATCACCCCGGTGGTGAGGGAGTCCTGGACGAACGACTCGTACTGTGCCCAGGTCTCGAACTGGAACGGCAGGCCGGCGGTCGGCAGCTGCTGGAACATCAGCGCGCGGGTCGAGGCGTAGCCGGTGTCGGTGCCGGCCCACAGCGGCGACGACGCCGAGAGCGCCTGCAGGTGCGGGAAGGTGTTGAGCAGCGAGGACAGCACCGGCATCACCCGGTCGACGTCGGGCATCCCCACGTGGACGTGCACGCCCCAGATCAGCATCTGGCGTCCCCACCACTGGGTCCGGTTGATCAGCTCGGCGTAGCGATGGCCCTCGGTGATGTGCTGGCGCGACCAGGCCGCGAAGGGGTGCGTGCCCGCCCCGAACAGGTCCACCCCGATGCCGTCGGCGGCCGGCAGGACGACGCCGAGGGTCCCGCGCAGGTCGGCCATCGCCTCGGCCACCGTGTCGCAGACGCCGGTCACCACCTCGACGGTGTTGCGCAGCAGCTCCTTGTGGACCTTGCCCGGCTCGGCCAGCTTCGGCAGCACCGCGTCGAACAGCGCCGAGGCGGAGTTGACCAGGTCCCGCGACGCCTTGTCGACCAGGGCGAACTCCCACTCGACCCCGAGGGTCGGCCGGGGGGAGGGGTGGAAGTCGAGCTGCACGGTGCCAAGCGAAGCACAGGAACGCTCAGCGCGTGGCGAGTCGCTCCAGCCAGGGCAGATGGCTCGCCCCGTCGTACGGCGCCTCGCCGGCGAGCATCGCGGCCCGCACCCGTCGGCAGGACTCCTCGGCGAGGCGCACCACGTCGCCGGGGTAGCCGAAGGCGACCTGGTGCTCGGCGAACTCGTCCTCGTCGTCGACGATCACCCGACCGCCCTGCCCGCGCACCACGTCGAGGTCGAGGTCGACCGCGCGCAGGGTCGCACCGTCCCAGACCGGCGGCGTGGTCATGTCGACGTAGACGGCGACGGCGTCGCCGCCCAGCGACGCCCAGACGGTGCCGCCGGGGGCGTGGAAGGTCGGCAGGCAGCCCGGCCGGACGCCGTCGACCTCGGCCGGGACCAGTCCCACCTGGTCGTTGGGGGCGGTGAACTGCTGGCCCGGCCGGGTGAAGACGGTGCCCGCTGCGTAGCCGACCCAGTCGCCGTGCTCGTCGGCGCCGAGATAGGTGCCGGCGAAGGACCAGTGGGGCCGGTCACCCCACTTGGTCATCTCGCAGCGGACCGTCGTGCCGGACGTGAGGCTCACGCCGTCGTTTGTATCACCGCTTGGGCGGGACGACGCGCGTGGAGGCGCGGGCGAAGAGGTCCTGGTAGCGCGAGCCGACCAGCTTGGCGAAG
>NZ_DASSXS010000075.1:0-6919 GCF_035703625.1 Nocardioides sp.
CCGACCCGGATCAGGTTGGTCTCGTTGTCGGCCAGGATCCGGGTCGAGGTGTCGGCCAGCCCGGACAGGTCCGCGAAGAAGACGTCGAGCTCCTGTCGCTTCTCGAGGACCGTGCGGCTGGTGGTGGTGACGTTGCGCAGGATGCCGATCAGGTCGGGGGCCGCCACAGCGTAGGTGTCGGCCACGTCGGCCAGCAGGATGAGGTCCTGCCGCAGCGTGGGCAGGTGGTCGTCGATCGCGCCGAGGTAGGAGTCGAGCTTCTCGACGGTCTCGCCCAGCTGCTCGCCGCGACCGTTCAACGCCGTGGCCAGCGCGTTGAGGGTGGCGTTGAGGTCGGCGGGACGGACGGCGCGCAGCAGCGGGAAGAGGTTGGACAGGATCCGGTTGAGCTCGACGTTGGTCTCCACCCGGTCCGAGGGGATCACGTCGCCGTCCTCCAGCGACGATGACGACGGGGTCGCCGGATCGACGAACGCGAGGTACTTCTGGCCGAAGAGGGTCGTGGGCAGGATCTGGACGCCGACGTTCTCCGGGATCTCCTCGGCGGCGGACGGGGCGAGAGCCACCTTGATCGAGGCCTCGTCGCCGTCCTGGTTCACCTCGCGGACCGCGCCGACCAGCGCCCCGTTGACCCGGACGTCGCCGAACTTGGCCAGCTGGAGGCCGGCCCGGTCGGCCTTGATCGTCACCATCGTCACGTCGGCGAAGGCCTTCTGGTAGATCGCGATCGAGAGCCCGAGCAGCAGCGCGATCACCGTCAGGAACGCGACGCCCGCGACGAGCAGCCGCCGGTGCTCGGCGGGGCTGTCGTGGTGGACGTTGACCAGCATGGCTACCCCGTGATCCGGACGGTCGTCGTGGAGCCCCAGATCGCGAAGCTGAGGAAGAAGTCGGCCACCACGACGGTGACGATGCTGGTCCGGATGGCGCGCCCCACGGCCATGCCGACCCCGGCCGGTCCGCCCGAGGCGGTGTAGCCGTAGTAGCAGTGGATGAGGATCACCGCGACCGCGAGGAACATCAGCTTGGCGAACGACCACAGCATGTCGACGGGAGGCAGGAACTGGAGGAAGTAGTGGTCGTAGGTTCCGGGTGACTGCCCGTAGATCAGCGTCGTGATCAGCCGCGGAGAGAGGTACGACGCGCAGAGGGCCACGATGTAGAGCGGGATCACGGCGACGAAGGCGGCGATCATCCGCGTCGTCACGAGGTAGGGCAGCGACGGGATGCCCATCACCTCCAGGGCATCGATCTCCTCGGAGATGCGCATCGCGCCGAGCCGCGCGGTGTAGCCACAGCCGACGGTCGCGGCGAGCGCGATCGCCGAGACGAGCGGGGCGACCTCGCGGGTGTTGAAGTAGGCCGAGATGAACGCGGTGAACTTCGCGACGCCGATCTGGCTCAACGATGCGTAGCCCTGGATGCCGACCTCGGTGCCGGCGAAGAACGCGAGGAACGCGATCACGCCCACCGTGCCGGCGATGAGGGTGAGGCCGCCGGCGCCGAAGGTCACCTCGGCGAGCGTGTTGAGGATCTCGCGCTTGTAACGACGAAGCGCTCTGGGCGTCCACGCGAGCGCCTTGACGTAGAACAGCAGCTGGTCGCCGTAGTGCTCCAGGGAGTCGCGTCGTCCCTGGACGACGGAGCCGGCGATCGACGTGGGGGTCGCCATCAGAGCCCCGGGGGTGGAGCGATCTGGAAGTAGATCGCGGAGATCACCGCGTTGAGGAAGAACAGCAGCATGAACGCGACGATCACGGACTCGTTGACGGCGCGGCCGACCCCGCTCGGTCCCCCGCCGGCGTTGAGGCCCTTGAAGGCCCCCACGATGGCGGCCAGCCAGCCGAACACCGCTGCCTTGACCATCGCGACGTAGAGGTCGTTCAGCGAGGCCAGGGCGGTGAAGGAGGAGAGGAACGCTCCGGCCGAGCCGCCCTGGACGATGACCGTGAAGAAGTAGCCCCCTCCGATTCCGGCCGCGATGACCAGGCCGTTGATCATCACCGCCACGAAGACGGTGGCCACCACCCGCGGCGCGATCAGGCGGGCGAGCGGGTCGACACCGAGCACCTCCATCGCGTCGATCTCCTCGCGGATCTTGCGGGCCCCCATGTCGGAGCAGATCGCCGAGCCGGCGGCGCCGGCGATGATCATCGCGGCGGCGATGGGGGCGGCCTCCCGGGTGACGGCGAGCACCGCCGTGGCGCCCGCGAAGGACTGCGCCCCGAGCTGGCCGGTGAGGTTGCCGACCTGGAGGGAGATGACGGCCCCGAACGGGATCGAGACCAGGATGGTGGGCATCAGGGTGACGCTGGTGATGAACCAGGCCTGCTCGAGGAACTCCCGGAACTGGAAGGGGGTGGTGAAGATCCGTTTGGTGACCTCGACGACCATCGCCGCGAGCTGACCGGGTCCGCGCACGACGGACACCGCAGTGAACGCCATCTGGCACCTCCCCAGGTCGGTCGTGCGCGCCGCCCAAGAATAGAACGTGTTCTCATTTTGGGCAATGCGGCTCAGGCCCCCCAGTCCGTCGCCTCTGTTACAACGACGAAACAGCGCCGATGTCACGCGGAGCGGGTCGCGGCCGGGGCGGGCCAGCCGTCCTAGGATGCCGCATGTGAGAGGGACGGGTTCCAGGTTTGCCCGCACCCTGGGCGACCACCCCTCGGCGGTGCTCCTCGCGGCTCAGCTGTTCGCCGTCCTGGCCTACCCGTTCCTCACGGACTCCACGTGGGGACGCGTCGCGCTCGGCGTGGTCCAGCCCGGCATCGTGCTGATCGCCGTGTACGCGGTACGTCGTACCGCGGCCCTGAGCTGGGTCGCCGTCGTCTTCGGCCTGCCCGCCGTCGTCTTCAGCGTGCTGGAGGTGGTCCGTCCCGAGAACGACATGATCGTCGTCGGGTCCGCGCTGGCGCACGTGCCGTTCTACTTCTTCGTGTCCTACGCGATGATCCGCTACCTGTTCGCCGACGACCGGGTCACGCGGGACGAGCTGTTCGCCACCGGCGCCGCGTTCACCGTCGTGGCATGGGGCTTCGCCTACCTCTACGCCGCTGCGCAGGTCGTGTGGCCCGGGTCGTTCGTCGGCGCGGGTGGAGCGGGCGACCGGTCCTGGTTCGACCTGCTGTTCCTGTCCTTCACCACGCTGACCAGCGTGGGGCTCTCCGACGTCGTGCCGGTCCTCCCCCACGCGCGCTCGCTGGTGATGGTCGAGCAGGTGGCCGGGGTGCTGTACGTCGCGCTCGTGGTCGCCCGCCTGGTCGGCCTGACGGTCGTGGGTCGCGGGAACCGGTAGCCGCGGCGGGCCGATCCGGGCGCGGGCCGACCGGGGTGGCCACGCACCTTCGGCCCGTCACCGGTCACGGGTCCCCGAGCACGGCCCAGACGGTCTTGCCCCGGACCCGGGAGGGGAACACCCCCCAGCTATGCGTCAGCGCGCGCACCACGAGCAGGCCACGGTCGAGCAGGGGGTCCTCGAGCGGGTCGGAGTGCTCGACCTGCTGGGTGGGCCGGAAGCGGTCGGCACCGTAGTCGTGGACGGCGATGCGGACGAGGTGGTCCACCTTGCTCAGGCTCAGGTCGAGGACGGTCTGCGCCTCCAGGATGGAGTGGGTGACGAGCTCGCTCACGACCAGGCTGGCCGGCCAGACCAGCTCGGGCATCTCCCAGTCACGCAGGGTTCGACGGGTGAACGTCCGCGCGTCGTCGGACGCCACGGGCTGGGGCGTGAGGAACGTGGAGGCCGCGTACTGGGGCGGCACGAGGTCCCGGGCTCGCTCGAGTGCCTCTGCGTGGGATCTCGCCGCCAGGACCCGGTCGACGATGGTCGCCGGAAGCGCCGGTGTCGATGCCTCGGGGTCGGGCACGCACACGACAACGACCGTGCCGGGCCAGGCGGCGAGGTAGTCCGTCACGGGATCCAGGACCTCGTGCAGCAGCCGTGAGTTCCCGGCCATGTCGTGCAGGTCCAGGATCACGATCTGCGGGTTGTCGGAGAGGGCGTGCTTGAGCTCGCTGGCGACGTCCGACGGCAGCCGGTAACGGCCGATGATCCGCACGCTTCCGGATCCCGGAGGTCCTGCGCCAAGAGGCAGAGCTCCTGTGGCCATCACCTGCGCCCTTTCCTCACGCCCGCGCTCGCTGCGTGCGCCCCACCCGAGGCGGTCCGGCGTGGTGCCGGACCGGCTCAGCGCACGCAGCGTGTTACCGGCGCATCAGGGGTCATACCCGGTCAGAGGAGATCCCTAACCATCAGCCGACCGCCGGCCTAGACCAGTCGGGGGCTCGCGCCGCAGGTGCCGGGTTCAGTCGTCGAGCACGCCATCCCGGCGGGCCTCCGCCACGATCCTGCGGACGTTCTCGAGACTGCCGCACCCGTCGTCGACCTGCGCGTTGCGCTCCCGGGCGAACTGCTCACCCAGCTCGGCGCGGACGCGCGGCCCCACGTCCTCACGCGCCGGGTTGAGGATCGTCAGCTCCTCCTCCGTCAGGTGGTGGCTGATGGTGGCGGCCAGCTTCTCGACGGCGTCGTCGAAGGCCTCGGTGTCGGTCCCCTTGAGCTCGAGGACCGCGAGCAGGGCCTCGTGACCCTCCGCATGCTCCTCCCGGCCGTGCTCGGCCTCGTGCTCGCCGATCGCCTCCTTGCGACGCAGCTTCGGGTAGACGTGCTTCTCCTCCGCCTCCGCGTGCGCGACGTGCAGGGTGGCGAACGCCTGGCGTACGGCGTCGCGGTCCAGGCTGTTGTCGCGCAGGTCCCGCAGGAGGGACTCGAAGAGACGGTGGTCGTCGAGGATCAGGTCGATGACGTCGCCGGAGATCGGCCGTCCGAGGTCGATGGTGGTCATGCGCACACCCTATGCAGGGCCCGCAGCGGCTCTCCCGGTGGTTGAGGTGCGAGGAGCGCCAGCGACGAGCCTCGAAACCCCGGAACTGACGCAGGGCGGCGACCACCGGGGTCGAGGGCCCCAGGTCCCTCGCCGGGTTTCGAGGCTCAGGCGCCAGGGTGCCTTCGCACCTCACCTCCGGAGGTTCCTCGGACGGCGATCCTCCTCACTTGGTCGCTTCCATCATCTGGCGAAGCTCCTTCTTGAGGTCCGAGATCTCGTCACGCAGGCGCGCCGCGACCTCGAACTGGAGCTCGGCGGCAGCCGCCTTCATCTGGTCGGTGAGGTCCTGGATCAGCCCCGCCAGCTCGGCGCTGGGCAGCCCGGCGAGATCGGCGGCGTGCTTGCCGGACGCCTCCCGGCCCAGCCCGGGCACCGGAGCCTTGCGGGTCTTGGGGTCGAGGTGCTGCCAGGTCTCGAGGAGCTCCTTGGTGTTCTCGTCCTCCCGGGCCAGCATCTCGGTGATGTCGGCGATCTTCTTGCGCAGCGGGGTCGGGTCGACCCCGTTGGCCGTGTTGTAGGCGACCTGCTTGGCGCGGCGGCGGTTGGTCTCGTCGATCGCCTTCTCCATCGAGGGCGTGATCTTGTCGGCATACATGTGGACCTGGCCGGAGACGTTGCGCGCGGCCCGCCCGATCGTCTGGATCAGCGACTTGTCGGAGCGCAGGAAACCCTCCTTGTCGGCGTCGAGGATCGAGACCAGCGAGACCTCCGGCAGGTCGAGGCCCTCGCGGAGCAGGTTGATCCCGACCAGGACGTCGTAGTCGCCGAGCCGCAGGTCGCGCAACAGCTCGATCCGCTTGAGGGTGTCGACCTCGGAGTGGAGGTAGCGGGTGCGGATGCCGGCGTCGAGGAGGTAGTCGGTGAGGTCCTCCGACATCTTCTTGGTCAGGGTCGTGACCAGGATCCGCTCGTTGCGCTCGGTGCGGGTGGTGATCTCGTGGATCAGGTCGTCGATCTGGCCCTTCGTCGGCTTGACCACCACCTCGGGGTCGACCAGCCCGGTCGGACGGATGATCTGCTCGACGGTGTCCCCGCCGACCTTGTCGAGCTCGTAGTCGCCCGGCGTCGCCGACAGGTAGATCGTCTGGCCGATCCGGTCGAGGAACTCCTCCCAGCGCAGCGGTCGGTTGTCCATGGCGCTGGGCAGCCGGAACCCGTGGTCGACCAGATTGCGCTTGCGGGACATGTCGCCCTCGTACATGCCGCCGATCTGGGGCACCGCGACGTGGGACTCGTCGATGACCAGCAGGAAGTCCTCGGGGAAGTAGTCGAGCAGGCAGTTGGGAGCGGACCCGCGCGAGCGACCGTCGATGTGCATCGAGTAGTTCTCGATGCCGGAGCAGGACCCGACCTGCCGCATCATCTCCACGTCGTACGTCGTTCGCATCCGCAGCCGCTGGGCCTCGAGCAGCTTGCCCTGCCGCTCGAAGAGGGCGAGCTGCTCCTCGAGCTCGGCCTCGATGCCCCGGATCGCCCGCTCCATCCGCTCGGGGCCGGCGACGTAGTGGGTGGCGGGGAAGATGTGGAGCTCCTGGTCGTCGGTGAGCACCTCGCCGGTGACCGGATGGAGGGTCATCAGCCGCTCGATCTCGTCGCCGAAGAACTCCACCCGGATCGCCAGCTCCTCGTAGACCGGGAAGATCTCGAGGGTGTCGCCGCGGACCCGGAAGGTGCCGCGGGTGAAGGTCATGTCGTTGCGGGTGTACTGGATCTCCACGAGCCTGCGGAGGATCGAGTCACGGTCGTGCTCCTCCCCCACGCGCAGGCGCACCATGCGGTCGACGTACTCCTGTGGGGTGCCGAGGCCGTAGATGCACGACACCGTGGACACCACGATCACGTCGCGCCGGGTGAGCAGCGAGTTGGTCGCGGAGTGACGCAGCCGCTCGACCTCCTCGTTGATCGAGGAGTCCTTCTCGATGTAGGTGTCGGTCTGGGGGACGTAGGCCTCGGGCTGGTAGTAGTCGTAGTAGGAGACGAAGTACTCGACCGCGTTGTCGGGGAAGAGCTGGCGCAGCTCGTTGGCGAAC
>NZ_DASSXS010000006.1:0-2183 GCF_035703625.1 Nocardioides sp.
CGTCACCACGACCAGGTGTCGCTTCGCCGGTCCGAGTGCCGCCATCACCTCGTCCGGCACCGGGATGCCGGTGGTGTTCCCCGACTGATGGATCGTCGTCGTGTAGCGCATGGACCCATTGTGCCGATCGGGCGCCTCGGCGAACAGGCTTCGACGAGACTCACGAAAACTGCCCGCGAAACACGCTCGGTGCCTCACGTAAGAGTGCCCGCGAAACCGTGACGATCGACGGGCATGGAAAGTGAGCTGTCGATGGCGTCTCGTGCGGAGATCACGACGAGGTACGCGAAGGGGTACGCGCGGGCCTCGAAGAAGGACAAGGGCCGGGTGCTTGATGAGGTGGTGGCGGTCACGGGCTGGTCACGCGACAACGCCCGACGGCGCCTGGTCGCGGCGGCGAAACTGGCGCCGGGGGCCGGGCGGGCGGTCGCCCGCCGGCCCAGGAAGCAGCGGGCGGACAAGTTCTCCTACGACGCCCGGCTGATCCTGCAGAGGGTGTGGGCCGCCAGCGGGGGCCAGTGCGGCAAGTACCTCGCCGCCTCGATGGCCGTCCAGCTCGACGCCCTGCAGCGCCACGGCGAGCTCGTCCTGGACGGCCCCGGCTCCTCCGACCCCGAGGGCCGCTACAGCCCGTCGGTGCGTGCCGAACTGCTCGCGATGAGCGCGGCCACGATCGACCGGTACCTGGCGCCGGCGAAGGCCAAGGACGGGCTGCGGGGGACCTCCACCACCAAGCCCGGACCGCTGTTGCGGACCTCGATCACGATCCGCAGGGCCGGCGATGAGGTCGAGGCCGAACCAGGGTTCTTCGAGGGAGACACCGTGGCCCACTGCGGGCCGAGCCTGAAGGGCGAGTTCGCCCGAACCGTGAACCTCACCGACGTGCACACCGGGTGGACCTTCACCCGCAGCATCCGCAACAACGCCCACACGCACATCCTCGGCGCCCTGCAGCAGGCCGTCGAGCCCCGCACCGGGATCCCGTTCGAGGTGACCGGACTCGACTTCGACAACGGAAGCGAGTTCCTCAACCACGCCGTCGTGGGCTGGGCCGGGCAGCGAGGCATCTACTTCACCAGATCCCGGCCCTACAAGAAGAACGACCAGGCGACCATCGAGTCCAAGAACGGGCACCTGGTGCGCCGGTACGGCTTCTACTACCGCTACGACACCAGCGAGGAACGCACCGTCCTGAACCGGCTCTGGCGCCTGGTCAACGACCGGCTCAACTACCTCACACCGACCATCAAGCCGGTCGGGTACGCCAGCACCAGCGACGGGCGCCGCACCCGCCGCTACGACAAGCCCCAGACCCCCTTCGACCGGCTCCTAGCCGCGAACGTCCTCGCACCCGCACAGATCACCGAGCTGACCACCTACCGTGACAGCCTCAACCCCGCCGCCATCGGCCGCCAGATCGCCGACCTCCAGACCGTGCTCCTCAAGCTCGCCAAGGACAAGACCGACCAGCTCTACCTCGCCTCCATCCCCAGCGCACTGCCCGACGTCCGCAAGGGCATCCGAGTCAGCGCCTCCTAACCTCCCCAGCTACGCGGGCACTCTCACGTGAGGCATGGTCAACCTTTCGCGGGCACCTTGACGTGAGGCACTACGGCGTGGAGGGTGGGCCATGGTCCGGCAACCGCTCCTGCACGAACAACTGGTCGCCCTCGCCGCCCCGACCCAGGCCTGGTCCGGCACCGACGGTCAGATCCGAGCCGGCCTGCGGAACCTGCACGGCGTGTTCCATGCGGACATCCGCGTCCTGAGCGAGGCGGTCCTGACCATCGCCGGCGCCGAGCCCGAGGTGATCGCCACGGCCAACCCGAGGGTCGGCACGGTCAAGGTGGTGGCGTTGGCCCGCGAGCTCGACGGCCCGGGTGCCGATCCCGCGACCCGCGTCGACACCGATCGCACGCTCACGCCCGGCCGGATGCGCGAACACCTGACCGTCTCGACCTCGGCCGCCGGTGGTGTCGCGGCGGAGGTGCGGGTCCGGCTCGGTGCGGACCTGTTCGCGATGGACCGGGTCAAGGCGGGCGAGTCGGGGGACCCGGTCGTGCCCACCCGCACCCGGACCGGCCTGGAGTGGGGCGACGACGAGCGGGGGATCGGAGTCCGGGTGCGAGCCCCGGAGGCCGGGATCGACCTGGACGAGCCGGCCGCCCCGACCCTCGTCTGGA
>NZ_DASSXS010000200.1:0-2100 GCF_035703625.1 Nocardioides sp.
GGAGCCGCCCGCCAACCGCGGATCGGTCGACCCTGCCGCCGGCCGCTACCGAGCGGTAGTCTCCGGCCATGTCGTACTTCGTCACCGGCGCGACCGGGTTCATCGGCCGGCATCTCGTCCCCGAGCTCCTCGACCACCGCGAGGGCGACATCTACGTCCTGGTCCGCAAGGGGTCGCTCCCACGGATGGAGAAGCTGATCCGCCGGTGGGACACCAACCGTGTCATCCCCGTCACCGGCGACCTCGCGAAGCCGAACCTCGGCGTCTCCCGGAAGTGGATCACCGAGCACCAGGGGACGATCGACCACTTCTTCCACCTCGCCGCGATCTACGACATGACCGCCGACGACGAGACCAACGAGACGATGAACGTCGGCGGCACCCGCAACGCCGTCGAGCTCGCCGACGCGCTCCAGGTCGGCTGCTTCCACCAGGTCTCGTCGGTCGCGGCGGCCGGTGAGTACCGCGGCGTCTTCGACGAGACCATGTTCGACGAGGGACAGCACCTGCCCTCGCCGTACCACCGGACCAAGTTCGAGTCGGAGAAGATCGTCCGCGAGGAGGCCACCGTGCCGTGGCGGGTCTACCGCCCGGCCGTCGTCGTCGGCGACAGCCAGACCGGGGCGATGGACAAGGTCGACGGCCCCTACTACTTCTTCCCGACCATGAAGCTGCTGCGCGACCGGCTGCCGGCCTGGCTGCCCCTGGTGGGCGTGGACCTCGGGGACACCAACGTCGTCCCGGTCGACTACGTCGCCAAGGCGATGGACCACCTCGCGCACCTGCCGGACCGCGACGGCGAGGCCTTCCACCTGGTCAACCCCGAGCCCCAGCCGGTGGCGGAGATGATCAACACCTTCTGCGCGGCGGCCGGAGCGCCGCAGTTCGCGACCCCGATCGACCGGAAGGTGACCAGCGCCGGGCCCCTCGGGATGGTGCCGCAGCGGCTGCGACCGCTGTCGATCTTCACCGGCGTGGTGAAGTCGGCACCGGTCCAGGCCGTCCTCGACCAGACCCTCGGACGGCTGGGGGTGCCCGCGGAGGTGCTGGCGCACACCAGCTTCACCGCGGTCTTCGACTCCCGCGCGACCGAGAAGGCGCTGTCCGGGTCGGGCATCGCGGTCCCCGACCTGGAGACCTACGCCCGCACCCTGTGGGCCTACTGGGAGGACAACCTCGACACCTCGACCGGTCGCGACCCCGCGATCCGGGAGGTGCTCACCGGCAAGTACGTCGTGATCACCGGGGCCTCGTCCGGCATCGGGCAGGTCACCGCCCTCAAGGTCGCCCAGGCAGGCGGGATCCCGGTCCTCGTGGCCCGCGGCAAGGACAAGCTCGAGGAGACCCGGGCCTCCATCGAGATGCGGGGCGGGCAGGCCCACGTCTTCCCGTGCGACCTCTCCGACCTCGAGGCCATCGACCGGCTCTGCGAGCAGATCTCCGCCGAGGTCCCCACCGTCGACTTCGTGGTCAACAACGCCGGCCGCTCGATCCGGCGCTCGCTGCGCCTGTCGCAGGACCGGTTCCACGACTTCGAGCGGACCATGCAGCTCAACTACTTCGGCGCGATCCGGCTGGTGATGGGCCTGCTCCCGAAGATGCAGGAGCAGGGGCGGGGGCACGTCGTCAACGTCTCCTCGATCGGGGTGCAGACCAACCCGCCCCGCTTCTCGGCGTACGTCGCCTCGAAGGCCGCGCTCGACGCGTGGAGCAACGTCGTGGCCTCCGAGGTCGTCGGCGACGGCATCACCTTCACCGGCATCCACATGCCGCTCGTCCGGACGCCCATGATCGCGCCCACCAAGCTCTACGACCGGTTCCCCACGATCTCGCCGGCCCAGGCCGCGGACCTCGTGATCAAGGCGATGGTCGACCGCCCGCACGAGATCAACACGCTCCTCGGCAACGCCGGGGCGGTCGCCCACACGGTGGCGCCCAAGACGGCGTTTCGGATCCTCAACATGGCCTACCACGTGTTCCCCGACTCCGCGGCCGCCAAGGGCGGCGACTCCGGCACCCGCGAGTCCGAGCAGATCATGCTGGCCCGGATCTTCAAAGGTGTCCACTGGTGATCAGCTCGCTCGCGAGCTGATCACCAGA
>NZ_DASSXS010000136.1:0-9304 GCF_035703625.1 Nocardioides sp.
CACCGACCGGTGCTGATCGCCAACGCCCTCGGCTCCCCGCCGGTCGACGTCATCGAGCAGGCCCATGCCCGCGGCGTCAAGGTCGCGGCCCTGGCCGGGGCGGCCAAGCACGCCGTGTCCCACGTCCACAACGGTGTGGACGTGATCGTCGCCCAGGGCTACGAGGCCGGCGGCCACACCGGCGAGATCGCCAGCATGGTGCTGACCCCCGAGATCGTGGACGCGGTCGGCCCCTCGGTGCCGGTGCTCGGCGCCGGCGGGATCGGCACCGGTCGCCAGATCGCCGCCTCGCTCGCGCTGGGTGCGCAGGGCGTGTGGACCGGGTCGATCTGGCTGACCGTGGAGGAGTACGACCTGTCGGCGGGAGTGGGGATCCGCGACGCCTTCCTGCGCGCCGAGTCCTCCGACACCGTTCGCACCCGCATCTACACCGGCAAGCCGGCCCGCCTGCTGAAGACCAAGTGGACCGAGGCCTGGGAGGCCGAGGACGCTCCGGCCCCGCTGCCGATGCCGCTGCAGAACCTCCTCGTCTCGGATGCCCACAACCGCATGAACCGGGGCGACGACCCCGACACGGTCTCGATGCCGGTGGGCCAGATCGTCGGGCGGATGAACGAGGTTCGCCCGGTGGCCGAGGTGATGGATCGCCTGGTCGCCGAGTTCGGCGACGCCGTACGACGCCTCGACGTCGTCGCGCAGGCCTAGATCAGGATTGGATTCCGCCACACTGGGAAGGACTCCTTCCATGGACGAGAAGCGACCGGCCGGTCGGCCTGCCCGTCACCTGGCCCTCGTGGCCTCAGCGCTGGTCGTGGCGGGTGGGCTCTTCGGCCTGACCGGTGGAGGTTCGGCCACCGGCGAGGCCTTTCCCGCGCCGACCCCGCAGGCCGCGTGCGGCCCGGGGGCACGGGAGGAGACCGGCATCCAGGGCCGCGTGCCGCAGCGCGACTACGACACCGGACGTGTGGACCGGGGGTACCGCTGCAACACCCGCGGAGTCGCCCACCAGGGAGCGACCGGTGGCTTCAAGGTGCAGCGCTACCGCGACGACTCCGGCCGGGTCTGCGCCTACTACGACTCGACGCTGCTGTTCCCCAAGGACGTCCTGATGAACGCCGCGCGGGGCCTCGGCGTGATCGTGCTCGACATGAGCGACCCGTCGCGGCCGGTGAAGACCGACGCGCTGGTGTCCCCGGCGATGCAGAGCCCGCACGAGTCGGTCCTGGTCAACAACCGGCGCGGCCTGCTCGCGGCTGTGCTCGGCAACGCGGCCACCAACGCCGGCGTGCTCGACGTCTACGACATCAGTGAGGACTGCCGGCACCCGCAACTGGTGTCGACGACCCCGACGGCGGTCCTCGGCCACGAGAGCGGCTGGGCGCCGGACGGCAAGACCTTCTGGGCGGCCAGCGCGGGCGGGCAGACCCTCACCGCGATCGACGTGAGTGACCCGGCGGCTCCGCAGCCGGTGTTCTTCCAGTCCGGGGTCAACTACCACGGCCTGCGCCTCTCCGGCGACGGCCGGACCATGTACGTCGCCGAGATCGGCAACCCGACCGACGGCAGCTTCGCCTCCGGGGGCCTGCGGATCCTCGACGTGAGCGAGGTCCAGGACCGCGAGCCCGACCCGGAGGTCCGGCTGGTCTCCGAGCTCGACTGGCCGGAGCGTTCGATCCCGCAGGTCGCCGAGCCGTTCACCCGCAACGGCCACCCCTACCTGCTCGAGGTCGACGAGTTCGCCAACTACAACTTCACCAGCGGGCAGGACCAGTCCGAGGCTCCCGTGGGTGCGGCGCGGATCATCGACATCGCCGACCCCGCCAACCCACGCATCGTCGCCAACCTGCGGCTCGAGGTCCACCAGCCCGCGGCGCGGCGGTCGTCGCAGCAGGAGGACCCCGGCGCCAGCTCGCCCGTGCAGGGGTACGCCGGCCACTACTGCTCGCTGCCGCGGAGAACCGACCCGAAGCTGGTCGCCTGCTCCATGATCGCCTCGGGGCTGCGGATCTTCGACATCAGTGACCTGCGGAGCCCGGTCGAGGTCGGCTACTTCAACCGCCCGGTCCGTCCGGGGTCGAAGCCGGCCAACCCCACGGCCGAGGGCGGCTACGCGATGTCACAGCCCGCGTGGGACGTCGCCCACCGCCAGGTGTGGTACTCCGACGGGAACAGAGGTTTCTACGCGGTCCGGTTGACCAACGGGGTGGGCGAGCTGCTGGCGCGCTGACCCGTCCCGGGCCTGGGGTAGCGCTGGGTGCTGAAGTCGCCGGCGTAGTAGCCGTTGTGCGGGTGCACCCGGCCCGAGCAGGTGCCGGACTCCATCTCGACGATGATCGTGGCGGCCATGCTGCTCACCTCCTGGTGCGGGTCCTTTACCTTCGAGAGTCGCTCCGTGCTCTGCTGATACAGACCGTCCGGATCCGGATGACTCATCGGCCGGCGCCGCGTTTCTGCGCACGTTTCAGGAATACGCCGTCCCGCGCTCCGACCGGGTCCACACGGGGTCGGTGACGTCGAGCCCCTCCGCCACGAGCTCCCGCTTGAGCACCTTGTTGGTCGCGGTCTGGGGGAGGGTCGTGGCGATCCGCACGTGGCGCGGCCACTGCTTCGGCCCGAGGTCCGGCTGCCCGGCGAGGAACTCCTCGAGCGAGGCCGGGTCGAGGGTCGCGTCGGGCCGCAGCACCAGCGCAGCCACCAGCTGATCGCCGACCCGGTCGTCCGCGACGGCGTACACCGCGACCCGGCTGACGTCGGGATGGCGCAGCAGGATCCGCTCGACCGGTGCGGCCGCGAGGTTCTCCCCGTCGACCCGCAGCCAGTCGCCGGTGCGACCGGCGTAGTAGGCGAAGCCGTCGGGGTCGAGGTAGCCGAGGTCGCCCGACCAGTACATCCCGTCGCGCATCCGCTCGGCGGTGGCCGCCTCGTCGTTGTAGTAGCCCGCGAACTGGCCGGCCCCGTCGACGTTGACGAACTCGCCCACGCAGTCCTCGAGGTTGCTCACCCGGCCGTCGGGTCCGATCACGGCGGGCGGACACACCCGGCCCGTGCCGCGGTCGAGCACCTTCACCCCCTCCATCGGCCGGCCGAGGGAGCCGGCCGGCGTGCCCTCGACACGGGAGATGATCACGGCGTTCTCGGTGGAGCCGAAGCCGTCGCGCACCTCGCAGCCGAAGCGGGCGGCGAACGCCGCGATGTCCTTCTCGTTGGCCTCGTTGCCGAACGCGATCCGCAGCGGGTTGTCGGCGTCGTCCCCGAGCTCGGGGGTGGCGAGGATGTAGGACAGCGGTTTGCCCACGTAGTTCATGTACGTCGCCCCGAAGTGGCGCACGTCGTCGAGGAATCCGCTGGCCGAGAACCTCTCGGCGAGGGCGAGCGTGGCGCCGGTGGCGAGGGCAAGGGCGTAGCCGGACATCACGGCGTTGCTGTGGAACAGCGGCATCGAGACGTAGAGCACGTCGTCGCGGGTGATCGACAACATCTCGGACAGCGCCAGCCCCGGGAACGAGACCTTCTCGTGCGTCACCCGGACCGCCTTCGGCTCCCCGCTGGTGCCCGAGGTGAAGATCAGCATGAACAGCGACGCGGAGGTTGAGGTGCGAAGGCGCCCTGGCGCCTGAGCCTCGAAACCCGGTGACGTGCCCGCCTCGGCAACCCGCTCAGCCCACTCGTCCGAGTCCACCCGGATCACGCGGACGCCACCGAGGTCCAGGCCCTCCAGCAGGTCGGCGTGGTTGGCGTCGGTGAGCACGACCTGGCAGTCGCCGGTGCTTATGTCGGCGCGCAGGGAGTCACCCCGCCGCGTGGTGTTGAGCCCGACCACGACGTGACCCCCGAGTGCGGCGGCCGACAGCGCCATCGCCATCTCGGCGGTGTTGTCGAGCAGCACCCCCACGTGCGGCGGCCGTTCGTCGTCCAGCAGTGCCCGCAGCAGCCCAGCCCGCGCCGTGGACTCCGTGACGTGCTCGGCCCAGCTCCAGGTCCGCTCCCGCGTGGCGAGCCCGGGGCGTTCGTCGTCCGATCGCTCGAGGAGCAGCTGCCGGAGGGTCGTCAACGTTGGGGGTCAGGCCGGCTGGGCGGCGAGGGCCCGGCCGATGTCACGCGCCTGCTCGGTGGTGCCGCCGTAGGCGAACTCGAACCGCTTGGCGGTCGTGAAGAAGCGGTGTGCCTCCCCGTCCAGGTCGATGCCGACACCTCCGTGCACGTGGACGGTCGTGTGCGCGAGCCGGTGTCCGGCGTCGGCCGCCCACAGCTTCGCGACGGCCAGCTCGGTCCCGGCCGGAAGGCCCTCCGAGAGGCGCCAGGCCGCCTGCCAGAGCGTGAGCCCCTGGCCCAGGACGTCGATGTAGCCGTCGGCCAGTCTCTGCGAGACGGCCTGGAAGGTGCCGATCGGTCGACCGAACTGCTCGCGCTCCTTCGCGTACCCGGCCGTCAGCGCCAGTGCACCCTCGGTCACCCCGAGCTGCTCCGCGCAGGCCGTCAGGACCAGGAGCTGCCCGAGCCTGAGTGCCGCACCGTCGTCGCCCAGCGGTTCGCCGGGTGCGTCGGTGAGCTCGACCCGGGCGGCGAGGTCGCCGTCACTGGTCCGCTGGGGGAGCACGACCACCCCGTCGCTGCCCGGTTCGACGAGGAAGACGCCGACCCCGGACGGTGTGCTCGCCGTGACCAGGAGCAGGTCCGCGCGGGTGCCCGTGGGGACCAGCGTCTTCGCGCCACTCAGCCCCCAGCCGTCGCCGACCTGCTCCGCCGTGGTCTGCGGGTGCCGCGGCAGGGGGTCACGGTCCTCGGCGACCGCCGCGGTGAGCAGCCGTTCGCCGCTCGTCGCGCCGGGCAGCCAGTGCCGGCGCTGGGCGTCGGAGCCGAGCTCGGCGAGCGCCGTGGCACAGGCGCCGTGGGTGGCGAGGGGGACCGGCGCCACCGTGCGCCCCGTCTCCACGAGCACCCGGCAGAGCTCGATCAGGCCGAGGCCGGCGCCGTCGTGCTCCTCGGGGACGGAGAGGCCGAGCAGGCCGGCATCGGCAAGGTCCTGCCAGAGGTCCTGGTCGAAGCGGTCGCCGCCGGCCTCGACCTGCTTCATGCGCTCGTTGGTGGCGCGGTCCTGGAGGATCCGGGCCGCCAGCTCGGCGGCCTCGTCCTGCTCGGCGGTGAACGTGAAGTCCATGTCCCCTTACCTCTTCGCGGCCGGAAGTCCGAGGCCGACGTAGCCGATGATGTCGCGCTGGATCTCGTTGGTGCCGCCGCCGAAGGTCATCACCAGCGCGGAACGGTGGTAGCGCTCGAGGCGCCCCGCCAGGACGGCGGCCGGGGAGTCGGCGGCAACCAGGGCGTTCGGGCCGACGATCTCCATCAGCGAGCGGTAGACCTCGGTCGCCAGCTCGGAGCCGTAGATCTTGGTGGCCGAGGCGTGGGCGGGGGACAGCTCGTCGACGGCCGAGGCGAGCTTCCAGTTCAGCAGGGTGAGCATCTCCACCCGGGCGTGGGCACGTCCGAGCAGGACCTGCACCCACTCCTGGTCGATCACCCGCTGCCCGTCGGGGTTCTTGGTCTCCTGCGCCCAGGCGCGGACCAGCCCGAGGGAGTGCGTCAGCGGCGCCGCCGAGGTGAGGGCGACCCGCTCGTGGTTGAGCTGGTTGGTCACCAGCGACCAGCCGCCGTTCAGCTCGCCGACCAGGTTGGACGCCGGCACCCGCACGTCCTCGTAGTACGTCGCGCTCGTGCCGACCCCCGCCACCGTGTGCACGGGGGTGAAGGAGAAGCCGTCGGCGTCGGCCGGCACCAGGATCATCGAGAGCCCCTTGTGCCGCGGGAGGTCGGGGTCGGTGCGGCAGGCCAGCCAGATCCAGTCGGCGTACTGGATGAGGGAGGTCCACATCTTCTGGCCGTTGATGACCCACTCGTCACCCTCGCGCACCGCACGGGTCGTGAGGCTGGCGAGGTCGGTGCCGGCTCCGGGCTCGGAGTAGCCGATGGAGAAGTGCAGCTCGCCGGCGAGGATCCTCGGCAGGAAGTACTCCTTCTGCTCGTCCGTGCCGAAGCGCATGATCGTCGGCCCGACGGTGTTGAGGGTCAGGTAGGGGATCGGGACCCCGGCGACGGCCGCGGCGTCGGTGAAGATCAGCTGCTCGACCATCGAGCGGTCCTGGCCGCCGTACTCCTTCGGCCAGCCGATCCCCAGCCAGCCGTCGGCGCCGAGCTTGCGGATCACGTCCTTGTAGACGCCGGCGTCGCCGAACTCCCCGGAAGCGGCGGCCAGGCCGGCGCGGACCTCGGGGGTGACCAGGGCGCTGAAGTACTCGCGCAGCTGCTCGCGGAGTCGTTCCTGCTCAGGGGTCAGCGCGACGTGCATGCGGCCAGACTAGAACGTGTTCTCGTTTTGGTCCATACTGGGCGCATGACTGACACGAGACTGCTCGACCACGGCACGCCGCCGGAGCGGTTCGCCCGTGGCTGGCACTGCCTGGGGCTCGCCCGCGACTTCCAGGACGGCAAGCCGCACGGGGTCGAGGCCTTCGGCGGCAAGCTCGTCGTCTGGTCCGACGCCCAGGGGGACCTCCACGTGCTCGACGGCTACTGCCGGCACATGGGGGGAGACCTCACGCAGGGCACGGTGAAGGGCGACGAGATCGCCTGCCCCTTCCACGACTGGCGGTGGGGCGGCGACGGCAGGTGCAAGCAGATTCCCTACGCCCGACGGGTGCCGCTGCGCGCCCGGACGCAGAAGTACCCCGCCGTCGTCCGCAACGGCCAGCTCCTGGTCTGGCACGACGCGGAGGGCGGCGCGGCCGACGAGGAGATCCTGCCGCCGGAGCTGCCGGGCATCGGCACCGACGAGTGGACCGACTGGACCTGGAACGTCATCGACGTCGACAACTCCCACTGCCGCGAGATCATCGACAACGTCGTCGACATGGCCCACTTCTTCTACATCCACTTCGCCTTCCCGACGAACTTCCGCAACGTGTTCGAGGGCCACATGGCGACCCAGTTCATGGAGTCGACCGGGCGGCCCGACATGCAGTCGGAGGGGTACGGCGACGAGGACCTGGTCCTGAAGTCGGAAGCGACCTACTACGGACCGTCGTACATGATCAACTGGCTCAACACCGACTACAAGGGCTTCATCACCGACGTCGTCCTGATCAACTGCCACGTCCCGACCTCGCAGAACTCCTTCAAGCTGCAGTACGGCCTGTGCGTGAAGAAGCCCGAGGGGCTCGACGAGAAGACCGCCAACTACATCGCCAAGAAGTACTCCGACATGTTCGGAGAGGGCTTCATGCAGGACGTCGAGATCTGGCTCAACAAGGCGCCCGTGCAGAATCCGCTCCTGTGCGAGGAGGACGGGCCCGTCTACCAGCTGCGGCGGTGGTACGAGCAGTTCTACGTCGACCGCGACGACGTCACCCCCGAGATGACCGAGCGCTTCGAGTTCGAGGTCGACACCACCAAGGCCAACGAGTTCTGGCACGCCGAGGTCGAGGAGAACCTCGCCCGCAAGGCTGCCGAGGACCGGGCTGCCGAGGACCGGGCTGCGGCGGACGCCTGATGCCCTCCTTCGTCCCCACCAGCGCGGACACGCTGGAGGACCAGCGGCTCTACACCCGGGCCCGGCTGGTCGAGGTCGCCTGCCTCGACTGCCTCGCGAGGGTGGGTGTGAAGAAGAACAGCGAGCACCACACCTCGATCCAGTGGAACGCCGCGGCGCTGGGCGAGTGCCAGGTCTTCGCGCGGATGGACGGCGAGCCGGGCGGGCGGCAGGTGCACGCCTCGTGCCCCCGGCTGGCCGCCAGCATCGAGGCGGCGGTTCGTGAGGGCCGGTTGTCGATCGGTGCCCAGGACGGTTACTGAGCATGGACACCGCGTCCTTCGAGCTGCAGGTCCTCGACGTGGTCGAGGAGACGGCCGACGCCCGCTCGATCTCGTTCGAGGTCCCCGACGACGTCGCCTCGCACTTCGACTACAAGCCGGGGCAGTTCCTCACCGTGGCGGTCCCCAGCGAGCAGACCGGCGTCGCCGCCCGCTGCTACTCGCTGTGCAGCAGCCCGGCAACGGACGAGCCGCCGACGATCACGGTCAAGCGGACCGAGGAGGGCTACGCCTCCAACTGGCTGGTCGACAACCTCCGGCCCGGCGACACCCTGCGCGTGCTCCCGCCGAGCGGGATCTTCACCCCGGCATCCCTCGACGCCGACCTGGTGCTCTTCGCCGGCGGGTCGGGGATCACGCCGGTGATGTCGATCCTGCGTACGGCGCTGCTCACCGGCAGTGGCAGGATCGTGCTCTTCTACGCCAACCGCGACGAGCGGTCGGTGATCTTCGGGAGCACCCTCAGGGACCTGGCGGCTTCGCATCCCGAGCGGCTGCTGGTCGTGCACTGGCTCGAGTCGGTCCAGGGTCTGCCCAGCCAGGAGCAGATGAAGGCCTTCGCGACGCCGTACTCCTCATGGGACGCGTTCGTCTGCGGGCCGGCTCCCTTCATGAAGGCGACCGTGGCGGCGCTGAAGGAGCTGGAGTTCCCGCGGGCCCGACGGCACCAGGAGAAGTTCATCTCGCTGGGCGGCAACCCCTTCGGCGACCTGCACGACGTCGAGGTCGCCGAGGGAGAGATGACCGCGGCCGACACCGACGAGCAGGACGCGGCCGAGGACGCCGCAGCAGCCCAGCCCCAGGAACCGGTGACGCTGGAGGTCGAGCTGGACGGCGAGAACTACTCCTTCGACGACTGGATGCCGGGCACCAAGCTCCTCGAGCACCTGGAGTCGAAGGGCGTCAAGGCGCCGTTCTCCTGCCGTGAAGGTGAGTGCTCGGCCTGCGCCTGCCGGGTGCTGGAGGGCGAGGTGAAGATGCTGCACAACGACGTCCTCGACGAGGAGGACCTCGAGGAGGGCATCCGGCTCGGCTGCCAGTCCGTCCCCGTCACCGACAAGGTCTCGATCACCTACCACTGAGTCGCCGGTGGTTGAGCAGGGACGCGCCCTGCCCGGCTGTGTTGCCGGTGGTTGAGCAGGAGGCGCCCTGCCCAGCTGTGTTGCCGGTGGTTGAGCAGGGAGGCGCCCCGGGCGCCGACCGTGTCGAAACCCCCGCACCCGACCGCTCGCCGCAGGTGCTCGCGGTGCCGGGGTTTCGACGACGCGCGCTTCGCTCGCTGCTCAACCACCGGCGGTGGCTACCAGCCTCGCTCTCGCCACTCGGCCAGATGAGGCCGCTCAGCGCCGATCGTCGAGTCGTCGCCGTGGCCGGGGTAGAACCAGGTGTCGTCGGGCAGCCGGTCGAACAGCTTGGTCGCGACGTCCTCGAGCAGCTGCCG
>NZ_DASSXS010000098.1:0-7449 GCF_035703625.1 Nocardioides sp.
ACGCTGCGCGACATCGTCCGCGAGGGCCGCAAGATCCTGCCCGAGCGGGCCCTCGAGATCACCAGCGGCGTCCTGTCCGCGCTCGACTACAGCCACCGGGCCGGGATCATCCACCGCGACATCAAGCCCGGCAACGTCATGCTCACCCCGAGCGGCGACGTGAAGGTCATGGACTTCGGCATCGCACGAGCCATCTCCGACGCCTCCTCGACGATGACGCAGACCGCGGCCGTGGTCGGCACCGCGCAATACCTCTCCCCCGAGCAGGCGCGCGGGGAGACCGTCGACTCCCGCTCCGACGTGTACTCGGCCGGTTGCCTGCTCTACGAGCTGCTCACCGGGCGCCCGCCGTTCGTGGGAGACAGCCCGGTGGCCGTCGCCTACCAGCACGTGCGCGAGCCGGCGACGCCCCCGAGCGACCACGACACCGAGCTGCCCGAGGCCATCGACGCGATCGTGATGAAGGCCCTGGCCAAGCGGGTGGAGGACCGCTACCAGAGCGCGGCGGCCATGCGCAGCGACATCGAGCGCTACCTCGCGGGCCGGCCGGTGCAGGCCGTCGTACCGCCGCCACCGCCGACCACGACGATCCCCTCCACCGCCGCGACCGCCGTCGGCGCACCGCTCCCCGACGAGGACGAGGAACACGGGCGCAGCCGCAAGGTGCTGTACGTGCTGCTCGGGCTGCTCCTCCTGGCGCTGATCGCCGGCGCGGCCTACCTGTTGCCGGGCATGTTCGAGTCACCGCCCGAACAGGTCCGGGTACCCGACCTGATCGGCAAGACCGAGGACGAGGCGCGCGCGGAGATCGGCAACGCCGGCCTCGCGGTCGGCGAGGTGCAGTTCCGCGAGGACCCCAACATCCGGGCGAACCGGGTCATCGAGCAGGATCCCAATCGCGACCAGTTCGTCGACCCGGGCACCGAGGTCGATCTGATCGTGTCCAGCGGCAAGCCGCTGGTCGAGGTCCCGTTCGTCGCCGGCAGACCCCGGTCTGCCGCCGCGGCCACCCTCCGCGCGGCCAACCTCGAGGTGGCCCTGCAGGAGCGCGAGTCCGACGAACCCGCCGGCCAGGTGCTCTCGACCGACCCGCCCGGGGGCAACACCGTGCCCGAAGGCACCCTGGTCACGGTCTTCTACTCCGACGGGCCGGAGGAGGTGCCCGACGTCGTGGGTCTCCAGCGCGGGGAGGCGGAGCAGATCATCCGGGACGCCGGGTTCGAGCCCGACGTGATCGAGGACCCCAACTCGACCGAGCCCAGAGGCAGGGTCATCCGGCAGAGCCCGGCGGGAGGCAGCGATGCGCCGGAGGGCTCCCCGGTCACCATCGTGGTCTCGGCGTTCGAGGAGGAACCCTCCGAGTCGCCCACGCCGACCGAGCCGCCACCCGAGACGACTCCCCCGCCGAGCGAGACGATTCCGCCCACCGAGTCACCGGCGGCCCAGCGGCTGGTGGGCCGTCAGCGCAGGGGTTCGGCGTAGCTCAGGTCGGTGAGGCCGTCGTACGCCGGCGCCGTGACGAGGGACTGGAGCTGGAGGTCCCAGCCCACCGAGATGTCCGGGATCGCCGCCTGCTCGCGGTAGATCTGGAGGTAGTCGTCGTCGGTGATCGCCCGGACCAGCTCCGTGGGATCGCCCACCGCCTCGATGACGTAGGGCTGCGGGTAGGGGACGCCATGGAGCTGGACCGCGTTGCCTTCGCACTTGATGCCCGTGGTGGTCACCAGCCGCTGGCCCTGGACCGTGACCGCGCTCGCCCCGCCCTTCCACATCGCGTTGACCACGGCCTGGATGTCCTGCTGGTGGACCACCAGCAGGTTGAGGTCCTGGGTGGTGGAGTTGATGACGTCCTCAGGGGCGTCGGACAGGGTGACGGTGACTCCCGGTCCTGACCTCGGGGTCATGCCGGCCGGGTCCTCGAGCCGCTCGATCCGCCGGTTGGCCCGGTTGACGGCCCGGTCCTGCACCGACGCCGCGAGCAGCTCGACCTCGGCGTTGAGGTCGGTGACCCGCTCGCGCAGTGCGTCGTACTTCTCGGCCTCGTCGCTGGTGAGGGCCGCGAGGTCGGTGTAGCGGCCGGGGCGGAGGTCTGTTCCCTCGCTGTTGGTGGCGCTGACCACGAACAGGGCGCCACACAGGAGCACGACGGCAGGCGTCCCGACGCGCCAGCCATGCCAGGGGCGCCGGGACGGCTCCGGGGCGTCCGCTGCCCTCGGCTCCGAACCCTCGCTCATGCCGACTACGCTAGCCTCCGCCCAGAAAGTGCGCCCGCACAGCCGACCCAAGGAGTCAGGGTGTCCAAGCAGAAGGCCCGGCAGGATTTCCTCGACCCGGTGCGCGGCCCCGTGTTCTCCGTGCGCTTCGTCGTCGCGCTGGTGCTGATGGTCCTGGGCATCGCCTGGATCGCCTACTACTACCTCGTGGTGCGGGTCGACCCCACGGTGGTCCCCGCTCCGGAGCCGGGCAACCCCGCGTTCATGGCCGACCTCGGCGACTGGAACTACCTGATCGGATTCGGCGCGCTGATGCTCGGGCTCGCCCTGTCGGCGCACCCCAGCACCCCGCTCGGTCGCGGGCGTGGTGTCGTGGTCGGCATGCTCGGGTGCTTCCTGCTCGGCCTGCTGTGGATCTGCACCTTCTACGTCTTCAGCAACAACATCGACACCATCCCGGTCTTCAACGACCTCGGCCAGTTCAACCTCGTCGTCGGCATCTCGTTCATGGCGGTCGGGTTCACCTTCGCCACCCGCTGGGAGTGAGCGAGCCGCCGCGGGTGAGCGTGCGAACCCGCGATCAGCGGCGAAGGTTGAGGAGGCTCGGCGCAGACCCGAGCGCAGCGAGGGCCTGCGCGAGCCGTCTCGAAACCCCGCACCAGAGCCCACCGAAACCCGGCCGCATGAGTTCCCACAGCAGGGGATAACTCTGGGGATAACTACACACGTGTAGTTCTCCACAGATCAGTGCACAGCTGTGGAAGAGATTTCACGGAAAAATGACGCCCTCCGGCTATGGACGGGCGCGAGGACGGGTGGCCCAGGGGGCCCGGCTGCGCGTCGCGATAGCTCAGGTGAGAGCGGCCGTGCGGGCCAGGACGGCGGCGACGAGCACCAGGGTGAACAGGGTCAGACCAGTGGTCTGCCACAGGGTCCGGTTCTGCCGGGGCGAGTACACCAGGATGGCGGCGATCAGCAGTCCGCCGACGAAGCCCCCGAGGTGTCCCTGCCAGGAGATGAAGCCCCGGCCGACGACGGTGATCAGGAAGTTGATGCCGATCCAGGCGAGGATCGGCTGGGTGTTGCCACCGACCTTGAACGCCAGCACCAGCAGCGCGCCCATCAGACCGAAGATCGCCCCCGAGGCGCCGATCGTGGACCCCTGGGGGGCGGCCAGCCAGTAGACCATGGTGGAGCCGGCGAGCGCCGACAGCAGGTAGAGCGCCACGAACCGGCCCCGCCCGATGGCCTGCTCCAACTGGGGTCCGAGGAACCACAGCGCGAGCATGTTGAACCCGATGTGCCAGATCTCGAGGTGGGTGAAGGCACTGGTGACGAGCTGCCAGTAGGCACCGTCGGAGACACCGTCGACCCAGGTCCGCGCGCTCGACAGCGAGCAGGCGGTCTCGTTGATGCCCGGAAAGAACTGGTCGGGCCTTCCGGCGGGGACGCAGCGGCCCTCGGGCAGCAGGGCGATGCGGAGGTACAGCGGACTGCGCTGGCCCCCGGTGGCGAGCAGAACGAGCCAGACCGCCGCGTTGATGGCGATCAGCACGATCGAGGTGAGTCCGGGGTTGCCCGACCGCAGGCCGCCGTACGCCGTGCGGCCGCTGCGCGTGGACTTTCGGCCCTCTGCCACGCACGTCGGGCACTGGAAGCCGACGGCGGCGTCGTTCATGCAGTCGGGGCAGATCGGCCGATCACAGTGCTGGCAGCGGATGTACGTCTCACGACCGGGGTGCCGATAGCAGGTCGGCACCCCGGTCGCGGGAGTGGACGGCTCGGTCAGCGCACGACCTCGACCGACTCGATGGTGACTGCGTCGGCAGGACGGTCGCCCGGGCCGGTCGGGGCGGTCGCGATCGCGTCGACCACGTCGCGCGACGCCTGGTCGGCCACCTCGCCGAAGATCGTGTGCCGGCGGTTGAGGTGTGGGGTGGGGCCGACGGTGATGAAGAACTGCGAGCCGTTGGTGCCGGGTCCGGCGTTGGCCATCGCCAGCAGGTAGGGCCGGTCGAACTGCAGCTCGGGGTGGAACTCGTCCTTGAACGTGTAGCCCGGGCCGCCGGTGCCCGTGCCGAGCGGGCAGCCGCCCTGGATCATGAAGCCGTCGATGACCCGGTGGAACCCGAGGCCGTCGTAGAACGGCCCGCTCCGGCCGTTGCCGGCGTCGTAGGACTTGGTCCCCTCGGCGAGGCCGGTGAAGTTCTCGACCGTCTCCGGGGCGTGGTCGGGGAACAGGTCGAGCGTGATGTCGCCCTTGTTCGTCTTCAGGATGGCCTGTGCTCCGGACATGACTACCTCTCGCATGAGTGGGTACGGCGACGAGGACGTCGACCGCGGTTGCGACCCCGATCCTCCCACGGGCCACAAGGTGACCCGCTGCTGGCCGGGTGCTGCAAAGCATGGTCGAATGGACGTGAACCGACGAGAGGAAGTGCCACGCCATGGGTCTGCGCAAGAAGAAGTCCCTGATCGATCGAGCCAGCGACTACGTCGAGAGCGCGAAGCCGCAGATCGAGTCGGCTGTTGCCGACGCCCTGGACCGCGCGACGCCCCTGCTCTCCGACGCTCGGGACAAGGCCGCGCCGGTGATCGCCGACGCCCGCGGCAAGGCCGCCCCCTACATCGCCGACGCCCGCGAGAAGGTCGGACCCGTCGTCACCGACGCCCGGCTCAAGGCCGGTCCGGTGATCGCCGAGGGTGCTGCGGTCGCCGCCGACAAGGCTGCCCTCGGCGCCGCTCTCGCTGCCGAGAAGGCCGCACTCGGACGGGACCTGGCCACGGCGAAGGCGGCCGAGCTGCGCAAGGAGGGCAAGAAGGGCGGCAAGCTCAAGAAGCTGCTCCTCTTCGGTGGTCTCGCCGCAGCCGCTGGAGTGGCCTACAAGAAGTTCAGCGGGCAGTCCACCAGCGACAACTGGCAGTCGTCCTACACGCCGGCACCGGCTCCCTCGTCGGACGCCTCGCGTCCCGTCGCCACCGAGCCGGCCGACGACAGTGCCGGCTCGTCCCCCGACGAGGCGCTGGCGGACTCGACCGGCGAGCCGCACCCCGTCTCCACTCCCGACGACCCCGCCGAGGTCGTCGACCTCGAGCAGGAGACCAAGGGGTCCAAGCACAAGGCCTGACCCACCGGAGCTCCCGCTCCACAGACCCACGTCACCGGCCGGAGGCGCCGCTCACGGGACGATCAGTTCCCCGGAGCGAGCTCCTCCGGCCGGTTCTCTGCCACCCACGTGTCGATCCGCTCCCACCAGCCGAAGAGCCACTCGATCCGCTCCTCCCGGCCGGTCGGGATCTCGTGGTGCGGCACCTGCCAGAACCGCATGATGATCCGCTTGTCCATGGGCAGCTCCCGCCACACGTCGCCGACGGTGAGCAGGTGGTCGAGCCCGGTGTGCGCCACGAGCAGTACGTCGGCCTCGGGGGCCGCGTCGAGGGCGGCGATCACCCCACCCGGGCGCGGAGCCAGCACGTTGGTCATCGCCTCGGCCCGGCGGGCCATCCGCTCCAGCCCGAGCTTGCGCAGGCGGTCGATCCCGCGTTGCCGGCGCTCCGGTGTGAAGTTGCCGCCTTCGGGGAAGATCACGAAGGCGTCGTTCTCGTCGAGGTCGGTGGCGAGCAGCGCGATCTGCGACTCGAGGTCCTCGCCCGCCGCCGGGTTCGAGGTGATGAACCGGGCGGGGATGCGGCTCAGCACCACGTCGATCATCGGGTCCCAGGCCAGGGTGTCCTTGAGGACCACCCGCGGCTCGCGGGAGTACCAGTGCATCAGCGCGTGGATCAGCGTGAAGGAGTCGCCGGGTCCGGCGTGCCGGCAGCAGACCAGGATCGGCTTTCCCGGGTGGGCATCCGGAGTGGGGCCGCTCGTCTCGATCCGCAGCGCCAGCACCCGCTTGGCCTCGCGGAAGAACACCCACATCACCCCCTGCACCAGGTCGTAGTGGATGCCCTCGAAGTACGGCGTCCGGATCCGCCAGCCGAACCCGGAGGAGATCCACAGCCCCAGGAGGACGACGAGCAGCAGCGACTCGCAGGTGAGGTACAGCATGACGACCCACATCAGTCGCAGTGCCCGCCAGCGTCCGGGCAGCACCGGCGAGATCGCAGCGGCGGCGATCAGCCACAGCGGCAGGCTCACCCAGAGGACGGTCGTCAGCAAGATGACGAGCGGCGCGACGACCAGGCGCCGGATCAGCCAGATCATCCGAGCCACTCGTCGAGGTACTCGACGCTGGCCTCGTAGGTCGCGTCGATCCGCTCCTGCACCCCGGCGAAGTCGCGGTGGGCCAGGATCGAGTCGTCGCGGCTCGACGTACCGCGCGCCGGGAGGATGTGCGCCTCCACGCCGTCGGGCAGCTCACTCATCTCGCGCGCGAACCGGTGCCGGCGGGCGATCTCGAACGACACCCGGGCCACCTCCCAGGGTTTCGTCGGCGGCTTCAGCGGCCGGTCGATCCGGCCGACCTGGAGCACGAAGATCCTGCGCGCACCGAGCTGCACGGCTCGCCCCACCGGGATCGAGTTGACGATCCCGCCGTCGAGGAAGTGCTCGTCGCCCACCCTGGCCGGGGGCAGCAGCCCGGGAACCGCGGCACTCGCGACGATGGCATCGACCACCGGGCCCGAGTCGAACCAGTGCTCGGCGGCCCGTTCGATGCTGGCCGCGCACACCTGGAAGCGCACCGGCAGCTCCTCGAAGGTGAGGTCACCGAACTCGTCCCGAAGTCGTTCGGTCAGCGGCTTGGGTGAGTAGATGTGGGTCCCCGTCGACACGGCCCGGCGGACCGTGCGCAGCCGGCGGTCGCCGTAGACGTCGCCGCTCTCCGCGGCACCCCGCCACAGCCGGGCCATCCGGTCGATCACGCCGGGCGTCGGGTCGCGAGCCACCATCGCGCCGTTCAGGGCGCCGACACTGGTGCCGAGGACCAGGTCGGGGGTGATGTCGCGTTCGAACAGCGCCCGCAGCATCCCCACCTCCGCCGCGCCGAGGACCCCACCTCCCCCGAGCACGAACGCCGTCGTCACGCCGGCCCCTCAGGCCAGCTCGGGATGCTCGGCCTTGAACCGCTGGCTGACCCGGTGCTCGACCCAGAAGATCAGGAGCGGGATCAGCCCGGCCGCCAGTGCCAGGATCGTGAACGCCGGGGTCCACTTCGCCGCGCGGGAGAGCAGGAACGCCACCACGACGTAGATCATGAAGACCCAGCCGTGGGCCACCCACATGATGCTGGCG
>NZ_DASSXS010000251.1:0-11782 GCF_035703625.1 Nocardioides sp.
GTCGATCCAGAACGTGAGGATCTTCGCCCCGGCCACGGCCTCGAAGCCGACCACGATCACCCAGAAGTACCAGTAGAGCCAGGCCACGGAGAAGCCGGCCCAGCCGCCGAGTGCCCGGCGCGAGTAGTCGGAGAACGAGCCGGTCGACGGGTTGGCCGTGGCCATCTCGCCGAGCATCCGCATCACCAGGATGATCAGCGCGCCGGTGATGAGGTAGCTGAGGAACGCCGCCGGTCCGGTCTCGTTGATGACCACCCCGGAGCCGACGAAGAGGCCCGCGCCGATCACGCCGCCGATGGCGATCATCGTCAGGTGCCGTTGCTTGAGTCCTCGCCGGAGTCCGGGTGCCTCCGAGTGGGCTGCTGGGGTGGACTGGGCCATGGGAATCCTCATTCGCGCTCGCGTTCGCCGGTGCGGCCTGCAGGGCCCTTTACCCGATGTGAGCCTCGTCAACCATCCCGGCGCGAATCGGGTAGCCCTTCTGCGTCGCGAGATCCGCTGACCGGGGGCCTTCCTCTGTCAGGATTCCGTCATGTGGCAGCCCGAGCCAGGCTGGCATGCGATGCCCGGAGGCACCAGCATGTCGACGGTCGGCGTCTGGCGGACGGTCCTCGACGACCGGCCCGTGGTCGTCAAGCGGTTCGCCGCGCCCTCCGAGAACGATCCGGCCGAGCTCAGCGACCGGCGCCACTTCGCCTACTGGCGCCGGGCAGCCGACGTGGCCGCTTCTGGGTTGGTCGTCGCAACACCCGGCCTCCGGGGGCCGCTCGACGCGGTGGTCGAGGAGGACGTCGACGGGATCACCCTGGTCCAGGACTGGGTCGAGGACGCCGCCAACAGCGGACTGTTCGCGGCGAACGCGATGGGGCGCTTCGCCGGAGCCGACCTCGGGACCCTCGACTGGCTGGCCCGCGACCAGCTCCGCGACCGGCTGGACAGGGTCGAGCGCCGCGGCGGCTGGCAGACCCTCGAGCGGACCACCGTGGCCGACGTGGCCGACCACCTGTGGCGCCGGCGGCACGCGTTCCTCGACGACCTCGATCAGCTGACGCAGGTGCCCCAGCACGGCGACCCGGTGCCGGACAACCTGCCCGGCCGCGAGGGCGACGAGGTGGTCGCCATCGACTGGGGCATGCTCGGCCACGGACCCGTCGGCGCCGACCTCGGTTTCTACCTGCTCTCGGCCCGCGAGGAGTTCGAGCCCCTGGTCGACTGCTATCTCATGGGCCTCCCACCGGGGCTCGCGACGCGTGAGGAGGTGGAGCTCGGGGCCCGGGTCACCGCCGTCTACACGGTCCTCAACCGGGCCGACTGGGCCCTGGCGAGGGTGGCGGGAGGAGAGGGCGCGCTCGCGGCGAAGTACCGCCACCCCAGCGTGGCGCCGTACCTGCGGGCGCTGCAGCGACAGTTTCCCCTGATCGAGGCGCTCCTCGGCTGACGCCGGCTCAGAGCTGTGCGGCCGAGAACGTGTCGCAGGCCTCCATGGACCCCTCCCGGTACCCGGTCAGGAACCACCGCTGGCGCTGCTCGGCCGACCCGTGCGTCCATCCCTCGGGGTCGACCCGCCCGCCCGACCGCTGCTGGATCCGGTCGTCGCCCACCGACTTGGCCGCGGCCACCGCCTCGGCCATGTCCTCCTCGGTGATCTCCTCGATCAGCGCCTGGCCGGACCGGTCGTCGGTGGAGGTGGCGGCACCTGCCCACATGCCGGCGTAGCAGTCGGCCTGCAGCTCGAGCCGTACGGCGTCGCTCTCCGGCCCCTGCTGCGTGCGGACCCGGCCCATGGCGCCGGTGAGGTTCTGGATGTGGTGGCCGTACTCGTGGGCGAGGACGTAGGGCTCGACGAACTCACCCGCCGGGCCACCGAGCTGGCCCTGCAGGACGTCCTCGAAGAACGTGGTGTCGAGGTAGATGCCCCGGTCCGCCGGACAGTAGAACGGACCGACCTGCGAGGTCGCCTGGCCGCACCCGGTGGCGATCGCCCCGGAGAACGTGGTCAGCCGCTCCTGCGGGGCGAACGTCGTCCCCGACTGGGACTCGAGGTTGTCGCTCCAGAAGTCGAAGAGGGAGTTCTCCACGGCCACCCGGGCGCAGTCCTCGTCCCGGTTGGCGTCCTCACCGGTCTCGCAGTCGGCGTACCGGGTGCTGTCCCCGCCGTCGATCCGGGTGGTGTCGAGACCATCCGGAAGCGTCGAGCCGCCACCGTCACCGAGGACCTGGGTGAGCACGATGAACAGGATGACGACCACGACGGCGCCGATGCCGCCGCCCGCCTTGGCCCCGCCGGGGATCGGGATCCCCGCTCCGCCGCCTCCTCGACCACGTCCGCCGGCGTCCGAGACGCGGCCGCGGTCGAGCCGGGCCCGGGGGTTGAAGCGCACCGAACTACACTAGCGACCCTGATGATCACCGCGCAGCGCCTCGAGGTCCGCGCGGGGGCTCGTCTCCTCATGGACAACGTCAGCTTCCGCGTCGCTGCCGGCGACAAGGTCGGGCTGGTCGGGCGCAACGGCGCCGGCAAGACCACCCTGACGAGGATCCTCGCCGGAGAAGGGCTGCCCGCGTCCGGCACCGTCCTGACCACCGGGGAGGTGGGCTACCTCCCGCAGGATCCCCGCATCGGCAACCCCGACATCCCGGCCCGGGAGCGGATCCTGTCGGCTCGCGGTCTCGACGACGTCGTACGCCGTCTGCGGGCGGCCGAGGGCGAGATGGGCAGCCACGACGCGGCGGTCCAGGAGCGCGCGATGCGCCGCTACGCGCGGGCCGACGCGGAGCTCCACGCCGGAGGCGGCTACGCGGCGGAGTCGGAGGCCGCGCAGATCGCCCACAGTCTCGGCATCGAGGACCGGCTCCTGGGCCAGCCCCTGCGGACGCTCTCGGGCGGCCAGCGGCGGCGGGTGGAGCTGGCCAGGATCCTCTTCTCCGGAGCCGACACGCTCCTCCTCGACGAGCCCACCAACCACCTCGACGCCGACTCCATCGTCTGGCTGCGGGAGTTCCTCAAGGCGCACAAGGGCGGCCTCGTGGTGATCAGCCACGACAACGCCCTGCTCGAGGCCACCGTCAACCGGGTCCTCCACCTCGACGCCAACCGGGCCGAGATCGACGTCTACAACATGGGCTGGCGGGCCTACCTGCAGCAGCGCGAGACCGACGAGAAGCGCCGCAAGCGCGAGCGGGTCAACGCCGAGAACAAGGCCAAGACGCTGACCGACCAGGCCAACCGGATGCGGGCCAAGGCCACCAAGGCCCAGGCGGCACAGTCGATGCTCAAGCGGGCCGAGAAGCTGAAGGCCGGCATCGAGGGCGAGCGGCGCGCCGACAAGGTCGCCCGGATCAAGTTCCCGGCGCCCGCGCCGTGCGGCAAGACGCCGCTCACGGCGGCGGAGCTGTCGAAGTCCTACGGCTCGCTCGAGGTCTTCACCGACGTCGACCTGGCCGTCGACAAGGGCTCCCGGGTGGTGATCCTCGGGCTCAACGGTGCCGGGAAGACGACACTGCTGCGCATCCTCGCCGGAGTCGACGCCCCCGACACGGGTGAGGTCACGCCCGGTCACGGGCTCAAGCTCGGCTACTACGCCCAGGAGCACGAGACCCTCGACACCGGCCGGACGGTGCTGGAGAACCTCCACTCCGCGGCGCCCCAGCTCACCGACACCGAGGCGCGGTCGGTGCTCGGGTCGTTCCTGTTCTCCGGGGACGACGCCAACAAGCCGGCCAGCGTCCTGTCCGGAGGCGAGAAGACCCGGCTCGCACTGGCCATCCTCGTCGTCTCCAGCGCCAACGTGCTGCTGCTCGACGAGCCCACCAACAACCTCGACCCCGCCTCCCGCGAGGAGGTCCTCGCCGCGATCCGGACCTACCAGGGCGCGATCATCCTGGTCACCCACGACGAGGGCGCGGTGTCGGCGCTGGAGCCGGACCGGGTGCTCATCCTCCCCGACGGGGTCGAGGACCTCTGGAACCAGGAGTACGCCGACCTGGTGGCGCTGGCCTGACCCGTCGGTGCCGGCTCCTAGACTCCGGGAATGACGCCTGACGACATCGCCGCAGCCGGGCTGCGCTTCCAGGTCGAGGGAGCGGTCGCCACGATCACCCTCGACCGGCCCGAGGTCCGCAACGCCCAGACCCCCACCATGTGGCGCACCCTCGCCGCGATCGGGCGCGAGATCCCCGACGAGGTGCGGGTCGTCGTGGTCCGCGGGGAGGGGAGCAGCTTCTCCGCCGGCCTCGACCGAGCGATGCTGGAGCCCGGGGGAGGAGACGGCCAGGAGACCGTGGCCGCGCTGCTGGCGCAGTCCGACGACGAGGTCTCGGCGACCATCGACGAGTACCAGCAGGGCTTCACGTTCCTTCGTGACCCCCGGTTCGTCTCGATCGCGGTCGTCCAGGGCCATGCCGTCGGCGCCGGCTTCCAGCTCGCGCTCTCGTGCGACCTGCGGGTGGTCGCCGACGACGTGCAGTTCTCCATGAAGGAGTCGGCCCTCGGGCTGGTCCCCGACCTGACGGGAACAAAGCCCCTGGTCGAGAGCGTTGGCTACCCGAGAGCGCTGGAGATCTGCGCGACCGCGCGGAGCGTCGGCGCCACCGAGGCACTCGAGATCGGGCTGGTCACGGTCGCCGTACCCGCCGCCGACCTCGACGCCACGGTCGCCGATCTCGTCAGCGCCCTCACCGCACCGATGCCCGGTGCGGTCCGGGAGACCAAGGCGCTGCTGCAGGCGGCGTCCGGCCGGAGCCTTGACGACCAGCGCCGCTTCGAACGCGAGGCACAGATCCGCCGGTTCCGGGAGCTGGCGGGTCTGCTGGCCGGGCAGGACTAGGAGGAGGCAGCAGGTGTCGCTCAGCATGGGCATGGGCCCCGCGTGGCGCCACATGCGCACCGACCGCGACGCGGTCAAGTCCCGGGTCGAGCGCGGGACCGTCCGCCGGGTGGTCGGCTTCGCGCGCCCGCACCGCGCCGCCATCGCCGCCTTCCTCCTGGTCACCGTCGTCGACGCCGGACTCGTGGTCGTCAACCCGCTGCTGGTGCAGCGGCTCATCGACGACGGCATCAGCAAGGGCGACACCGGGCTGGTGACCGTGCTGGCCCTGACCATGGTCGGGGTCGCCCTGCTGGGGGGCGTGCTGTCGGTCATCGGTGGCTACTTCTCGGCGCGGATCGGCGAGGGTCTGATCTTCGACCTCCGCAACCGGGTCTTCGGCCACGTCCAGCGGCAGTCGCTGGCCTTCTTCACCCGCACCCAGACCGGCGCCCTGGTGTCCCGGCTCAACAACGACGTCATCGGTGCCCAGCGCGCGTTCACCTCGACCCTGTCCAGCACCGTCTCCAGCGCCATCTCGGTGGTGGTCGTGGGGGTGGCGATGTTCGCGCTCAGCTGGGAGGTCACGCTGCTGTGCCTGGCGCTGTTCCCGATCCTGCTGGTGTCCTCCCGCATCGTCAGTGCCAAGCTGGCGAAGCTGACCCGTGAGCAGATGGACGGCAACGCCGACATGGGCAACGCGATGACCGAGCGCTTCAACGTCGGCGGGGCGATGCTGCTCAAGCTGTTCGGCGACCGCGGCACCGAGGACGCGCTCTTCGCCGCCAAGGCCGGCCACGTCCGCGACCTGGGCATCCGGATCGCATTGATCACCCGGATCTTCTTCGCCGCGATGCTGCTCGTGCCCGCGCTGGCGACCGCCGTCGTCTACGGCGTCGGCGGCCATCTCGCCATCTCGGGCACGCTCACCGTCGGCACCATGATCGCGCTGGCCACCCTGCTGCTCCGTCTGCTCGGGCCACTGCAGAGCCTCTCCAACGTGCGGATCGACGTGATGACCGCGCTGGTGAGCTTCGAGCGGGTCTTCGAGGTGCTGGACCTGCCCTCCCTGATCGAGGAGAAGCCCGACGCGGTGGCGCTCCCGCCTCAGGCGTCGCGGCTGGAGTTCGACGACGTCACGTTCACCTATCCCCGCGCCGACGAGATCTCGCTTGCCTCGCTCGAGTCGGTGGCACGGACCGAGTCCCGCGACACCGGGCAGGTGCTCAAGGGCATCTCCTTCACGGCCGAGCCCGGTCAGATGGTGGCGCTGGTGGGTCCGTCCGGGGCGGGCAAGACGACCGCCACCCACCTGGTGGCGAGGCTCTACGACACCGACAGCGGCGTCGTCCGGGTCGGCGGGCAGGACGTCCGCGACGTGACGCTCCAGTCCCTCGAGGACGTCGTCGGCTACGTCACCCAGGACGCCCACATGTTCCACGACACGATCCGCGCCAACCTGATGTACGCCCGACCGGCCGCGACCGAGGTCGAGGTGTGGAAGGCACTGGAGTCGGCCCAGATCGCCCGCCTGGTCCGGTCGCTGCCCGACGGGCTGGACACGGTGGTCGGGGACCGTGGCTACCGCCTGTCCGGGGGCGAGCGGCAGCGCCTCGCGATCGCGCGGCTGCTGCTCAAGGCGCCCTCGGTCGTGGTTCTCGACGAGGCCACGGCCCACCTCGACAGCGAGTCCGAGCTCGCGGTCCAGCGCGCGCTCGACGCCGCGCTCGAGGGCCGTACCTCGCTCGTGATCGCCCACCGGCTCTCCACGGTGCGCAACGCCGACCGGATCCTGGTCCTGGACGATGGCCGGATCGTCCAGGCGGGCACCCACGCGGAGCTGCTCGCGCAAGGTGGGCTCTACGCCGACCTCTACCGCACGCAGTTCATCCAGGACGCCCCTGTCGCCTGACCTCGCTAGGGTCGACGCATGGACCTGCAGCTGAAGGACCGGGTGTACGTGGTCACGGGCGGAGCGCGCGGCCTCGGCCGGGCAACCGCAGACAGCCTCGTCGCCGAAGGTGCCCGCGTGGTGCTGTCCGGGCGCACCGCCGAGTCGCTGACGGCTGCCGAGCAGGCGCTCGGGGAGGCGGCCGTCTCCGTCGTCGCCGACAACGCCGATCCCGAGACACCGCGACGTCTGATCGCCGCTGCCCGGGACACCTGGGGCCGTCTCGACGGGGCGCTGATCAGCGTCGGCGGCCCGCCGAAGGGCCCGGTCACCGGGATCGACGACAACCAGTGGACGGCCGCCTTCGGGTCGGTCTTCCTCGGCGCCGTACGACTGTCGCGGGAGCTGGGCAAGGAGCTTGGTGCGGGTGGCTCGCTGGCGCTCGTCCTGTCCTCGAGCGTCCGTGCCCCGCTGGCCGACATGGCCATCTCCAACGGCCTGCGTCCCGGGCTGGCGATGGTGGCCAAGACCCTTGCCGAGGAGCTCGGCCCGCAGGGCGTCCGGGTCAACGGGCTGTTGCCCGGGCGGATCGGCACCGAGCGGGTCGCGGAGCTCGATGCGGCCGGAGGCGACCCCGAAGCCGCCCGCGCGGCCGCGATCAGGACGATTCCGCTTGGGCGCTACGGGGAGCCCGAGGAGTTCGGCCGGACGGCGGCGTTCCTGCTGTCACCGGCAGCGTCGTTCGTCAACGGCGCCATGGTCCCTGTCGACGGCGGCATGCTGCGGGCGCTGTAGGGGGAGCGTCCGGTCACCCGGGCTGTTCGCGCTTGCGCCACTCGTCGTAGGCGAGGTAGCCGAAGCCGACGATCGCGAGTGCGCCGAAGAACCACCACTGGAGGCCGTAGAAGAAGTGCGGGCCGTTGTCGAGCTCGGGCGGCTCCGCACGGGCGAGCGGCGTGTCGGGCGCGGGGTCCTCGGACTTGAGGTCGACGAAGCCGCCGTACACCTCCCGGTCGAGTGCCTCGCCGATCCGCTCGCTCGAGATCGCACGCGTCGACAGGGCCCCATCGGTGGACGCCGACGACACCGCCGTACTGTCACCGGTCGCGTCGGCACGCACCCAGCCGGTGACGGTCACCTCTCCCGACGGCGGGGCCGGTGCGTCGACCGGCTCGGTGGCGTTGTTGCCGGTGGCCAGCCAACCCCGGTCGACGAGCAGCGCGGGGCCGTCGTCGGTCACCAGGGGGACCACGACATCGCTGCCGGAGGCGCCGTCGCGGGTCCGGTAGCGGACGACCACGGTGTCGCCGGCGGCATAGGTCCCGGTCGCCGTGACCACCCGCCACTCGTCCGCCTCGTCGACCGGTCGGTCGGGCGCCAGGACGTCGGAGACGGGAGCTGCGGGAGCCGACGTGTTGCGGGCGACGATCGCGTTGAGGTCCTTGCGCTCGGCCAGCCGGTGGAACTGCCACTCGCCGAGCAGCCAGGCGACCCAGGCCAGCAGCGCGACCGTGATCGCGAACAGCACCCAGCGTCGACTCACCAGGAACCGCAGCGACCGCACGCCCGCGAGGTTAGCCGGGGCCGCCAGCGGACTTGCTCCGGGCCATTCGAGTTGGGGCCGTCCCGCCCGTAGACTCCCGAGGGTGACCACGCCAGTGACGACCCGACCCCTCGAGGACCGGTACGGCCGGGTGGCCACCGACCTCCGGGTCTCGCTGACCGACCGGTGCAACCTCCGCTGCTCCTACTGCATGCCGGCCGAGGGGCTCGACTGGCTCCCGGGCGACGACATCCTCACCGACGACGAGGTCGTCCGGCTGATCGAGATCGGCGTACGCCGCCTCGGGATCCGGGAGGTCCGGTTCACCGGCGGTGAGCCGCTGGTCCGGCGCGGCCTGGTCGACATCGTCCGGCAGGTGAACGCGATCGAGCCTTCGGTCGAGCTGTCACTGACGACCAACGCCCTCGGACTGGCCCGGACCGCGGTGGCGCTGAAGTCGGCGGGTCTGGACCGGGTCAACGTCAGCCTCGACACGGTGCGGCCGGACACGTTCCAGACCATCACCCGGCGCGACCGCCTCCACGACGTGATCGAGGGCCTGGCAGCCGCCCAGGACGCCGGTCTGGTGCCGGTGAAGATCAACGCCGTGCTGCTGCGCGGGACCAACGACGACCAGGCGCCGGAACTCCTCCGCTGGGCCATCGAGCGCGGCTACGACCTCAGATTCATCGAGCAGATGCCGCTGGACGCGCAGCACGGCTGGAGTCGGGCGGAGATGGTGACCGCCGAGGAGATCTTCGCCCACCTCGAGCGGGAGTTCGTGCTGAGCCCCGTCGACGAGCCGCGGGGCAGTGCGCCGGCCGAGCTGTTCCGGGTGGACGGCGGACCGGCCACCGTCGGGGTGATCGCGTCGGTCACGCGACCGTTCTGCGGCGACTGCGACCGAGTACGACTGACCGCCGATGGACAGGTGCGCAACTGCCTCTTCGCCCGGGAGGAGTCCGACCTGCGGGCCGCCCTGAGGGGCGGGGCGACCGACGACGAGCTCGCCGAGCGTTGGGTCATCGCCATGCGCGGCAAGCGGGCCGGCCACGGCATCGACGACCCCGCGTTCCTCCAGCCGGACCGGCCGATGTCGGCCATCGGGGGTTAGTGGACCGGAGACGTGTCAGCGGATCCGGTGCAGGTGGTCTGGTCTACGAGTCGACCGGACGGTCTTCGACGGGCACCACGTCCTTGAGAAAGCTCCGCGCCGCCAGGAACTCGGTGAGGGACCCGCGGTGCTCGTCACAGGCCAGCCAGGTCTTGCGCCGGTCCGGCGTGTGCAGCTTCGGGTTGTTCCAGAGCAGGGCCCAGACCGCGGCCGCGGTGCAGCCCTTGGCCGAGCAGGTCAGCGGATCCTCCACGTGGTGCATCGTGCCAAACGGGACACGAGCGCGGCACGGCGGCGGGCCACCGAAGAGAAATGGTGCCGGACGACCACGGGGGAAGTCGTCCGGCACCGGAGCGAACCGAGACGGGGGAGGCTCAATTCGCCCGAGCGATTGTTGCATGCGCAATTACTTTGTCAACCGTCTACCTCCCGGCGCGTCCTCGTCTCACCGAGATCGAGGTTCAGTCCGGAGTGGGGAGCTCCCGGTGGGTGGTCGCACCCGGGCGCAGCGCGAAGTCGTCGCTCTTGCTGTGCGACGCGTTCGCCATCACCACGGCGAAGTAGGGCAGCAGCAGCGCGGCGGCGACCAGCACCCACCGCAGCCAGCCCTCGCCGACGAGGATGGCCGCGACGAAGCAGATGGTGCGAATGGTCATCGAGATGACGTAGCGGCGTTGCCGTCCCGCGATCTCCTCGTTGCGGCTCGCCGAGGCGGTCGTGATCCTGACCGCGTCCCGGTCACCGTGCTGGTCCCGGGCCATGCTCCTCATCGTACGTCGCTACGATCAGAATCCCTGAGGGGCAGTGCGCCCGTCATCACGTCGTCACCGGGAGGCATCCATGTCCAACCGCACGTACCGCGTCACCGAGATCGTCGGCACGTCGCCCGACGGCATCGACCAGGCCGTCCGCAACGGCGTCGAGCGCGCCTCCCGGACCCTGCGCCACCTCGACTGGTTCGAGGTGACCCAGGTGCGCGGACAGGTCAAGGACGGCACGGTCGAGCACTTCCAGGTGGGCCTGAAGGTCGGCTTCCGCCTCGAGGATGACTGACCTGCTTTGGGCTACCGCCCGGTAGTCGCTAGCGTCGCGTGACGTGAGCGACACCAGCGAGCACGAGCCCAGGTCCGTCCTGGTCACCGGCGGCAACCGCGGCATCGGCCGGGCCATCGCAGAGGCCTTCCTCGCGAACGGCGACCGCGTGGCGGTGACCACGCGCAGCGGTGGCGCACCTGAGGGCGCGCTGGACGTCCGGTGCGACATCACCGACCCGACGGCGGTCGACGCCGCCTTCGCGAAGGTGGAGGAGGAGCACGGCCCGGTGGAGGTGCTGGTGGCCAACGCGGGCATCACCGCGGACACCCTGGTGCTGCGGATGTCCGAGGACGACTGGTCGTCGGTGATCGAGACCAACCTCACCGGCTCGTTCCGGCTGGCCAAGCGTGCCGCCAAGGGCATGCTCCGGCTGCGCCGGGGCCGGATCATCTTCATCTCCTCGGTCGTCGGGCTGCTCGGGTCGGCCGGGCAGGTCAACTACGCGGCGAGCAAGGCCGGTCTGGTCGGGATGGCCCGGTCGCTCGCCCGAGAGCTCGGCAGCCGCTCCATCACCGCCAACGTCGTCGCGCCGGGCTTCGTGGAGACCGAGATGACCGACGTGCTCCCCGAGGAGAAGAAGGCGGAGTACCGGGCGCAGATCCCGCTCCAGCGCTACGCCACCACCGGGGAAGTCGCCTCGGTGGTGCAGTGGCTGGCCTCCGACGGCGCGGCCTACGTCACCGGGGCGGTGATCCCGGTCGACGGGGGCCTCGGCATGGGGCACTGAGACATCTCGCTGGTCGAGCAGGTCGAATCCGAGTTCAAGGAGCACCACGCAATGGGCATTCTCGAAGGCAAGCGCATCCTGGTGGCGGGGGTCACCATGGACACCTCCATCGGCTTCGCGGTCGCCCGCGTCGCCCAGGAGGAGGGCGCCACGGTGCTGGTGTCCAACTTCGGCCGCGCGCTGGGCATCACGAAGCGGATCGTCGGACGACTGCCCGAGCCGGCCCCGGTGCTCGAGCTCGACGTCACCGACCCCGAGCACCTGGAGCGGCTGCCCGACCTGGTGCGCGAGCACGTCGACGGTCTGGACGGCGTGGTCCACTCCATCGCGTACGGCAACCCCGAGACGCTGCTCGGCGGCAAGTTCCTCGGTGGCCCGTGGGACGACGTCGCGCAGGCGGTGCAGGTGTCGGCGTACTCCCTGATGTCGCTGTCCAACGCCTGCCTCCCGCTGATGGGGAACGGCGGATCGGTCGTGGGGATGACGTTCGACGCCACCGTGGCCTGGCCGGCGTACGACTGGATGGGCGTCGCGAAGGCGGGCCTCGAGTCGACCTCGCGCTACCTCGCCCGCGACCTCGGGCCCGACGGCATCCGCTGCAACCTGG
>NZ_DASSXS010000224.1:0-22686 GCF_035703625.1 Nocardioides sp.
GGCAGGTCCAGGAAGGTCGGGTCGACGGCGTTGTCCATGAGGGCGAACCTATCGCGCGTGGACGGTGCGGACAGCCGAGCCGTGTCGGCGCTTCTCCACGTGCAGCTGCGTCGGGATCCGCTCCCGAAGATGGGCCACGTGGCTGACCACGCCGACCACGCGGCCACCCTCCCGGAGGGTGTCGAGGGTGTCCATCACGTCGTCGAGGGTCTCCGCGTCGAGGGAGCCGAACCCCTCGTCCACGAACAGCGTGTCGAGGTCGGCACCGCCGACCTCGTGGGCGATGACGTCGGCCAGCCCGAGCGCAAGGGCCAACGAGACGACGAAGGTCTCGCCGCCGGACAGCGTGGCCGGGTCGCGCGCCTCGCCCGACCACTCGTCCCGGACCCTCAGGCTCAGGCCGCCGCGGCTCTCACCGGCGCCGCGGCCCCCGGTGTGCTCCAGGGCGTAGCGCTGGTCGCTCATCCGCGACAGGCGCACGTTGGCCGCAGCGACGACCTGGGCGAGCCGGGCGGCCAGGACGTAGCCGGAGAGCCGCATGCGGAGCCGGTTGTCGGCGGAGGACCCGTCGACGAGCGCGGCCAGCCGGGTGGTGAGCTCGAGCTGGGCGCGGACCGGGGCCCAGGCCTCCAGCGCCTGCTCGAGCCGGTCGCCGAGTCCCGCGACGCGTTCGGCGCGGGTGCGCCCGACGTCGGCCGCCGTCGTGGCCGCCGTGAGGTGGTCGACCGTCTGCTGGTGGACCGTCTCGAGCGCCGCGACATCGGGCGCGGGCAGCGCCGCCTGGTCGCGCAGCCCGGGATCGGAGAGCGTC
The DNA here is from genome assembly GCF_035703625.1 of Nocardioides sp. Lineage (GTDB taxonomy): Bacteria > Actinomycetota > Actinomycetes > Propionibacteriales > Nocardioidaceae > Nocardioides. The sequence goes on from NZ_DASSXS010000224.1 coordinate 812, forward strand.
GACTCGGCACCGGCCACGGCCTGCTCGTGGGCCCGGACCTCCCGCTCCAGCCGGGACAGCCCGGTGGGGTCGAGGGCCGACTCGAGAGCGGCCCGGGCGTCGTCGAACCCTGCGTCCACCGCAGCCTGCTCCAGCTGCTTCCGGACCGCTGAGACGGCCTGGTCGGCACGGCGCGCGTCGTCACGCGCGAGGAGGGCGGCCGAGCACGCGGTGGCGATCTCGTCGTGCCGGACAGCCAGGGCGTCGAGGCGGTCGCAGCCCGAGCCGGAGAGAAGCGCGGACAGCTCGCGCTCGATCGTGGCGGACTCCTCACGACGGCGCTCCAGGGCCGCGGACGTGACGGCGAGCTCACGGTCGATCCCGTTGTGCCGCTCGGCGAGCTGGGAGTGCCGGGTCTCGACGGCGGCGAGCGATGCCTGGCGTTCGGCGAGTGAGTCGGCGAGCGCGGTGAGTCGTCGTAGCTCGGACTCCTCGGCGGCGAGCTCGACGCCCAGCGACGCCGGGTCGCCGTCGGCTGCGGACCGGGCAGCCTCGAGCCGTCCGGCGAGCTCACGCACCCGGAGGTGGTGGGCGTGGCGAGCGGCTTCGGCGTCGTCGACACGCTTGCGAGCGGCCTTCTCGGTCGACGCGTCGGGGGCGCCGGCGTCGGGGCTGGCGGGTCGGGGGTGCTCGGCGGACCCGCAGACCGGACAGTCGCCGCCCACCACGAGCGCTCCGGCGAGCTCGGCGGCGATGCCACGGATGCGTTGCTCCTGGACCTGGAGCCAGTTCTCCCGGAGCTGCTGCGCCTCGTCGACGGCATCACGGTGGAGGTCGGTGGCCGCGGCGAGCTCGGCGGTGAGCCCGACGGCCAGCTCGGCAGCCTCGTGCCGGCTGCGCAGGGAGACGACCCTGTCGCGAACGACGGCAAGGTCTCGCGTGGCCTCGCGGGACTCGGACTCCTGCGCGCGCTGTGCGGCGACCTGGTCGGGCAGCTCCGTGAGCAGCTGGGCGAGCTCGTCACGCTCGGTCCGCAGCTGTCGCAGGCGTGCAGAGGCGTCGTCCACCTCCTGCCGCAGGGCGCCCAGGGCGACCTCCCGGGGGAGAAGCGCCCGGGCATCGGCAGCCGTGGCGACGGCTCGATCGCGGACGTCGACCAGGTCGGGACTGTCGGGCCCGGCCCCGGTGAGACCCAGCTCGGCGACCGCGTCTCGCGTGCGCGCGGCGCTGACCTCGCGTGCGCGAGCCGCCGCGTGGGCCTGCTGGTCGGCGACCCTGCCCAGGGGTGCGACCTCGGTGGCGCGCCGGGCCCGAGCCAGCCGGTCGACCTGACGTGCGTGGTCAGGGGCCGCGGCCGCCAGCCGGTCACGCTCGGTGCGGGCCGCGGCGTGGCGCTGCTGGGCCTCGCGGAGCGTGCGGGCGCGTTGGAGCGACTCCCGGGCCGCGGCCTCCTCGGCGACCACGGTCCGGCGCCGGGCGGCAGCCTCACGGGCCGAGGCCTCCGCCGCCCCTCGCCGGTCGACGAGCCATCGGGCGACCTCGCCGATCTCGGCAGCCGGGCCGAGGTCGTGGAGGTCCCAGCCGGCCGGGAGCGGCGAGGCGGCAGCCTCGCTGAGCCGGCTCACCAGGTCGGCCACCTGGTCATGATGGCCGAGCGAGTCGCGGCGCAAGGTACGCCGGCGGTCCGCGAGCCAGCGCTCCACCTCCTCGAACCGGACGGTCCGGAACAGCTGCTGCAGGAGCTTGTGACGCTCCTCGGACCTCGCCCGCAGGAAGGCCTGGAACCGGCCCTGGGGGAGCATCGCCACCTGGCAGAACTGGGTGAGGTTGAGGCCCACCAGGTGGGTGATCTGGTGCCCCGCCTCATCGAGGCGGGTGGACAGCGGGTGCCAGGCCTCACCGCGACGTTCGCACAGCTTGACCGATGCCTGCTGGGTGGTGGTGCCGGTGCCGCGCTTCTTGGGCCGCTGCCAGGCGGGGGAGCGCACGATCCGGAACCGCCGGCCCGCGAGCGTGAGCTCCAGGGTGACCCGCGGCGTCTCGCCGTCAGCCGCCTGGTCCGCGCGGAGTCGCTTGGCGCTCTGGCGGTCGCCCGGCACCTCGCCGTAGAGGGCGAAGCACACCGCGTCGAGGATGGAGGTCTTTCCCGCACCGGTGGCCCCGGTGAGGAGGAACAGGCCGGCTTCGGAGAGAGCGTCGAAGTCGACGGCGACCCGGTCCGCGAACGGCCCGAAGGCCTCGACCTGGAGGTGGTGCAGTCGCATCAGCCTGCACCCGCGGTGAGCAGTGTGTCGACGTCGGGGTCGTCGCAGCAGGCGTCGCACGCCTCGAGCAGGACGGCGGCCTCGGCGTCGGTGGCGGGAACGCGGCGCAGGTCGGCGACGAAGTCGAGGGTGATTTCGTGGTCGGACCTGCCCTGGGTCGGTGCGGTCGGGGTCGCGGAGTCGCGGTGCGCGGTGGGTTCGAAGGCGAGGACGAGCGTGTGGGGGAAGCGGCGCCGCAGCTGCTCCATGGCCTGGAGCGGCCGGGTGTCGTCGGTGAGGGTGGCCTGGATCCAGGCGGACTCGTGGCGGGCCAGGGCGGGATCGGTCAGGAGGACCTGGAGGTCACCCCTGATCCGCGCCAGTGGGCGAGGGACCGGCGCGTCGACGAACTCCGCAGCCCGCAGCCCGGTCGCGTCCAGGTCGACCAGCCAGCTGCCCTTGCGGTGTCGGGCCTCGGAGAAGGAGTAGGCGAGCGGGGACCCGCTGTAGCGGATGGTGTCGGTCAGCGTGTGCCGGCCGTGGAGGTGGCCGAGCGCGGTGTAGTCGATGCCGTCGAAGAGGGCGGTCGGCACGAGGGACACCCCACCGACGCTGATGTCGCGCTCGGACTCGCTCGGCTCGCCGCCGGCGACGAACGCGTGGGCGAGGACCACCGAGCGCGCACCGGGGCGGCCGTCGAGATCGGCACGCACCCGGCTCATCGCCTCGCCGAGGGCAGCTTCGTGCGAGCGGCCGGGCAGGCCCCAGGGCTCGCGCAGGGTGTCGGGGTCGAGGTAGGGCAGTCCGTAGACAGCGACCTGGCCGTGCCGATCCTCCAGCAGCACCGGAACGCCGACGGTGGCGGCATCGGTGCGGATGAAGACGCCGGCAGCGTCGATCAGCCGGGACCCGAACCCGAGGCGATGGGCCGAGTCGTGGTTGCCGCTGGTGACCACGACCTGGGCGCGGGAGGCGGCCAGCCTCGCGAACGTCTCGTCGGCCAGCCGGACGGCGTCGACGGGAGGCAGGGCCCGGTCGTAGACGTCACCGGCCACGACCACCAGGTCGACCTGCTCGTGCTCCACGACGTCGAGCAGGTGGTCGACGTAGACCGCCTGGTGCCCGAGCATCCCCTCACGGTGGAAGGACCTGCCCAGGTGCCAGTCGGAGGTGTGGAGGATGCGCACGACACGAACGTAGAAGGCTCCACCGACAAGGCGATGGACCCACGCCGGGGGTGCCGGTGCGCACCCTCCTCACCAGCGCTGGTTCTTCAGCCGTGCGTCATCCCTGCTGGGTGAGGGCGAACTGCACGCCGCCGTTCTGGTCGACCTGGGCGTCGAGGACCTTGTCGTCGAGCTGCGACGACGAGGCCTCGTCGAGGTAGAGGGTCGCGCCATCCTGCTCGACCACGGCGTCGCCCGGCTCGGCGGCAGGGGCAGGCTCGACCTCGAACGAGGGCTGGTCGGCGCTCTCGCTCGTGATCCGCAGACCCGCGGCCTCCGGGATCTGGTTGGAGATCTCCTTGACGATCGTGCTGGCGTTGTCGGTGAGAGTGAGCATGGGCTCGCTTCCGATTGCGGTCAGTACTGCTCCACCGTGTCGCACCCGGCCGTCGTACACAAACCGCGGGCGCTCAGTTGGCTGCCAGCTGCCCCCTCACCGCGCCGCCCGGGAAGGGTCGGTTGTGCACGTTGACGTAGAAGTTCTGCGGGTTGGCCAGGATCCGCGCGACGAGTCCCTCCCGCGTCTGCACGCACCCGGCCGAGTCTCCGTCGGTCGGCGCCCGCAGCGGCACGACGATGTCTCCGTTGGCGCCCAACACGCCGCGGTGGATGTGCGCCATGGTGGCGGGGCGGATCCTGTCCACGATCACGACGTAGCACAGGGCGTTGGGGTCGCTGGGCGTGCCGAAGACGAACGCGTCGCCGACGCCGTTGGGGTCGGCGGGCGGAACCTCCTGCTGACCGTCGAGCTGGGCCGCGAGCGGGGTGGTGGTGTTGGTGGTCGCCCCTGCCGGGAGCAGGGGGATGGCGATCCCGATCGAGGCGGCGATCGCGGCGCCGGCCAGGAGCAGGTTGCGCGTGGATGAGTTCATCGAGCGTCCTCCCTAGATGCGCGTCCCCCTCCAACCTTCGTACTCCGGACAGCCGGGATTCTTAATGGCTAGACGGGGTGGAACGTCAACTGGGGCTGTACCTGACGCACCGGTCCGCGGAGGTGAACCCGTAGAGGTGCAGGCCGCTGCGCCGGGCCAGGCCGACCGCGAGGCTCGACGGTGCGCCGACCGCCACCAGCGCGCCCACACCCGCGGCGACCGCCTTCTGGGCCAGCTCGAACCCGGCCCGGCCGCTGACCACGAGGCAGGCCTCGGCGGGGGAGTGGCCGGCGAGCACCCGCGCCCCGGTGACCTTGTCGACGGCGTTGTGCCGACCGACGTCCTCCCGGCAGACCAGCAGCTCGCCGGAGGCGGTGGCCAGGCCGGCGGCGTGCACCCCGCCGGTGCGGGAGAACACCTGCTGTCGCTCGCGCAGCAGCAACGGGAGCCGGCGGACCACGGCGGGCGTGACCGTTGGCCCGGGCCAGCGGTCGCCACGGGGTACGTCGAGCGCCTCGGCGACCGAGTCCTTGCCGCACACGCCGCAGGCCGAGGAACCCGTCGACAGTCCCGTGTGTCGGTGACCGGGATCGCGCGCCGGCGGTGCCGACAGGGTCACGGTGACCACATTGAACTCCTCCTCCGGCGCGAGGTCGTCGTCGACGCAGTAGGCCACACCCCGGATCGCCCCGGGCACGGCGAGGCCCTCGTGCACCAGCCACCCCGCGGCGAGCTCGAAGTCGTGTCCCGGCGTGCGCATGGTCACCCACACGCGGTGCGCCGGAACCCCTGGCCAGGCGAGTCGGATCTCGAGCGGTTCCTCCGTCGCCAGCCGGTCCTCCCGGTCGGCCTCGCGGTCCGCTGTCAGCTCGCGCACACCGACCCGAACCGTCGGCCCGGGTCGCCTGGCGCGTTCGCTGGCGATCCCCACGTCGACACCTTAGAAGTGAATCGTCGAAATGCATCACGGCCGGGTGTCCAGACCATTACCTTTAGCTGGCTCCGGGCGGGTGCAACCAATGCTGCTCCATCAAGGTCCTGGGCCACGTGGGGGCGTGCTGTGCTCCCCTGCACTCGGAGAGGGAGTAGCAAACATGATCCGCATCAAAGCTCGCGGGCGGGGTCGGGTCGCGGCCGCGATCGCCACGTCACTGGGCGTGATGGCCACGGCCGGCGCCGTCACCACCGGCCCGGCCCAGTCGGTCGAGCCGACGGGCGACTGCGCCGTGGCCTACCCCGTGGACGACCTCGTCAGGGGCCAGCAGGTCGAGGGACTCACGGTGACGGAGGGCACGATTCCGACGCCGTTCACCGGCGAGGTGATCGGTGCGCTCGAGAACGGGATCGCCCCGGGGCTCGACATGATCATGATGGAGCTGGACTCCACCGAGATCCAGCGTGCGGGCGGGATCTGGCAGGGCATGTCGGGGTCGCCCGTCTACGACACGACGAGCGGCGACCTCATCGGTGCCGTCGCCTACGGCCTCTCGTGGGGACCGACCCCGGTCGCCGGGATCACGCCCTTCGAGAAGATGGACGACTACCTGCAGCCCAGCGTCGGCCTGGCCCGCACCGTCGAGGTCGGCAGCGCCGACGCCTCCCGGATCGCCGCCGAGTCGGAGGTCACCCCGAACCAGGCAGGTCAGGGATTCACCCGGCTGGCGATCCCGAAGACCTTCAGCGGTGTCTCCGCGTTGCGGCTGGAGCGAACCGCCACCCTGGCACCGCCGCACGGCAAGGCCCGCCCGTACGTCGCCACGAGGTTCGCGACCATGTCCGGCGCTGCGGACGGCGTGGCCGCGGGCTCCGACCTGGTGGCCGGTGGCAACCTCGGCGCCAGCTTCGCGTACGGCGACATCACCGCCGGTGGGGTCGGCACCGTGACCAGTGTCTGCGAAGGTCGGCTGGTCGGCTTCGGCCACCCGATGATGTTCTCGGGCCGGACCAGCCTGAGCCTCCACCCGGCCAGCGCGCTCTACGTGCAGCCGGAGACCCTGGGGGCGCCGTTCAAGGTGGCCAACTTCGCGGCTCCTGTCGGGACGATCACCGACGACCGGACCGCCGGGATCAGCGGCGACCTGACCGTGCTGCCTGACACGATGGACGTCACCTCCAACCTCACCTACAACGGCGAGACGCGGGCAGGCACCACGCACGTCAGCGTCCCCGCGGCCAATGCGGAGATGACCTTCTACGAGCAGCTGGTCAACCACGACGCGGTCCTCGAGTCGTTCGGACCGGGCTCCGAGGAGCAGGACTGGACGATCACGGGCACCGAGAACACCGGCACCCTGAACGAGACGCCGTTCACGATCGAGCACGGCGACCGCTACTCCTCCGAGTACGACATCGCGTTCGAGTCGCCGTGGGACGTCGCGGACGCCGTCTGGGCCCTGAGCCGGATGCAGGGGGTGCGCGTCGAGAGCGTCACGGTCAACGGCACCCTCACCGACGACCACTCGACGTGGCGCGTGGTCCAGGTCATGCAGCGGCGCGGTGGTGAGTGGGTGACCCTCACCCGCCGCAGGCCCGCCATCGTGCAGTCGGGTGGCAGCCTCAACCTGCGTGCGGTCCTCGAGAGCGGCACCGAGGAACGGACGGTGTGGCTGTCCATGCCCATCCCGGCGCGGGCGGCACGGGGCGAAGGGATGCTGGCGGTCATGGGCGGTGGCTCATCGTGGAACTGGCTGGGCGGGGCGGACACCGTCGAGCAGCTCCAGGACAACCTCTCCGACGCGGCCCGCAACGACGAGGTCGCGGCCCAGCTCTTCATCGAGTCGCGCCGCGGCTCGTTCGAGCGGGCGGACGTGGGCGGCCCCACCGGCCAGGTCGTGACCGGCCGGCGGATGTTCGGTCTCGTCCTGCGCTGAGCGCCTGCCTCGAGGTACGACGGCCCGGGGTCACGCCCGGGCCGTCGTGCGTTCGCGGGTGCCGGGCTGGTGCTGGGCGAGTGCTGGGGATCACGTCGGCGTGGATACCGCACCGAGTCGTCACGCAGAGTAAAGTGTAAGAGTCACGTCAGCGACTGAACACATTACCGAATCGAGCGGTCCGGAGCGCCGGACCGAGAGGATGACGCCCCATGAACACGCAGCTCCACCTGGCCCGCGGGATCGTCGACGGGCGGACCCACCCCGACCGGGATCACGTGCAGCTGCGGACCCTCGCGCTGGCTCGTGAGCAGGCTCGCCGGGCCCGCCGGGCGCGGTTGTTCCACCGGTTCCGCTGAGCCGGCGGGGGAGCGGTCTGGCAGGCTGACCCGCATGGATCCCGAGACGCTGCGCAGCATCGACCTCACCCGGACCGGCGAGGGCCGCTACCAGGCCACGAACCGACGCGGGGGAGTGCTCCCCGTCGGGTCCGGCGACGGCTCCGACTTCACGCCCGTGGAGCTGCTGCTGGTCGCCATCGCCGGCTGCAGCGCGATCGACGTCGACCTGATCACCGGCAAGCGAGCCACCCCCGAGGCTTTCGACGTGCACGCCGAGGGCCACAAGGTCCGCGACGAGCAGGGCAACCACCTGGTCGGCCTCAAGGTCAGCTTCGACGTCACCTTCCCCGAGGGCGAGGGTGGCGACCGGGCCCGCGAGATGCTGCCCAGGGCGCTCCAGCAGACCCGCGACCGCTTGTGCTCGGTCGGGCGCACGGTCCAGATCGGCGAGCCCATCGAGTACCCCGGAGCGTAGGGATGGCCGTCGATGTCACGGTCGAGACCCTCATTCGGCGACCCGTCGGGGAGGTGGCCGCGTACGCCGGAGATCCGGGCAACGCGCCCGACTGGTACGTCAACATCCGGTCCGTCCAGTGGCGGGTGCCCCCGCCGGTGCAGGTCGGCTCACGGATGGACTTCGTGGCCACCTTCCTGGGTCGCCGGATCGAGTACACCTACGAGGTGGTCGACCTGGTGCCGGGAGAGCGGCTGGTGATGCGCACGGCCCAGGGCCCGTTCCCGATGCAGACGACGTACACCTGGGAGCCGGCCGAGGGAGGCACGCGGATGACGCTGCGCAACAACGGTTCACCGACCGGTTTCGCGCGCATCGCCGCGCCGGCCATGGAACTGGCGATGCGCCGGGCGATGACCAAGGACCTGGCGGCGCTCAAGCGGACTCTGGAGGGCTGATGGGCCGACCTCACGGTCCGCGGCGATGGACGGCGGTCCCGCCGCAGAACGGGCGCCGGGTCGTGGTCACCGGCGCCACCAGCGGCATCGGGCTCCAGACTGCCCGGATCCTGGCCGCGTTCGGAGCCCACGTGGTGCTCGCGGTTCGCAATCGCGAGAAGGGGGAGGCGGTCGCCCGCGACCTGCCAGGTGACACCGAGGTCCGCCACCTCGACGTGGCCGACCTGGCGTCGGTGCGCACGTTCGCCGAGCAGTGCGACCAGATCGACGTCCTCGTCAACAACGCCGGGATCATGGCCGTCCCGTTCGCCCGTACCGTCGACGGCTTCGAGAGCCAGCTCGGCACCAACCACCTCGGCCACGTCGCGCTGACCAACCTGCTGCTGCCCAGGATCACCGACCGGGTCGTGGTGGTCGGTTCGGCCGCGCACCGGTCGGGCCAGGTCGACCTCGACGACCTGAACTGGGAGCGACGCGCCTACCGTCCCTACGCCGCCTACGCGCAGTCGAAGCTCGCCAACCTGCTGTTCCTGGCCGAGCTGCAGCGCCGGCTCACGTCCCACGGGTCGACCTTGCGTGCCACCGGCGCACACCCCGGTTACACCTCGACGGCCCTCCAGGGCGGAACCGGCAGCCAGGCGTTCACCTGGCTCTCCGACGTCGGCAACAGGCTGGTCGGGATGCCCGCCTGGCAGGGTGCGCTGACCACGGTCTACGCCGCCACGATGGATCTCCCCGGCAACAGCTACGTCGGCCCCCACGGGCCGGGGGAGATGCTGGGCTGGCCGACCCTGGTCGGCCGGAGCCGGTCAGCGAGTGACCCAGAGCTCGCCCGGGCCCTGTGGTCGCGATCCGAGGAGCTGACCGGCTCGTCGTTCCCGCTCTGACCGTCAGCCGGTGGTGACCGACTCGATCTTCACCTCGGTCGCAGGTGGGCCGTCGGGGGAGCCGTTGGCGGTGCCCTTCGCCGCCACGTCCCCGAGCACCTCGAGCCCGCCCTCGTCGATCGTGCCGAACACGGTGTACGACGGCGCGAGCTCGGTGTCGTCGTACACCATGAAGAACTGCGAGCCGTTGGTGTCGGGCCCGGCGTTGGCCATCGCCAGCGTGCCGGCCGGATAGGTCTCGTTGCCCTCGAGCTCGTCAGGGAAGGAGTAGCCGGGACCACCCGCGCCGCTGGCGGTCGGGTCACCACACTGGAGCACGAAGATTCCGGAGGTGGTCAGCCGGTGGCAGGTGGTCGCGTCGAAGTAGCCCTGCTCGGCCAGGGACAGGAACGAGTTGACGGTGCACGGTGCGGCCTCCGCGTCGAGCGTCGCGCTGACGTCGCCGGCGCTGGTCGCGATCGTCACGTCGACCTCGCCCGTCTGCGTCGCCTCGCTCGGAGGCGGCTCGACCTCCTTGGCGGGCGGGGTGCCGTCCTCCGTGTACTCGCAGGTGGGACCCGCGCTGCTGCCCGAGTCGCCACCCGAGTCGGAGCCGGTCGAGCCGTCGTCGCCGCACGAGGCCAGGGCGCCGGCGCACAGCAGGGCGAGCAGGACGAAACGCAGTCGGGCAGGCATGCGGGCGATCCTAGAGGTCCGGTCAACCGTTCTGGCCCCGGGCGACCACCGGCCAGGCCGTGAGCACCCCGGCGTCCTCGACGTACAACGTGTCCGCGAGGTTGACCGCGTTGCACACGTGGTTGGGGACGACGTCGACCCGGCTGCCGATCGGCGGCAGGGGAGTTCCGGCCAGGTCGGCGACCGCGTGGTGCTCGGAGAGGAGGACGATCCTGGCCTCCGGATGCTCGAGGAGGCGCCCGTAGCCGGTGGCCCAGGGCGCCCGGTCCGCGCCGAGGGACTTGCTGCCGGCGTCGAGCACGAGTCTCCCGTTGGAGTGGCTGACCACGGTCGAGCGGCAGGTGAGGGCCACGTCGTCGGGCGACATGGTGCCGAGCTCCCACTGCTGCGCGTCACCGAAGACGTAGACGCCCGGGCGGAGCTCGGTGAGGACCCCGGTGTCGGACATCGACAGGCTGGGCGTGGATCCGCCGCTGAGCACGACCGGCTCGATCCCGGCCACCCGGAGCCGTTCGGCCGCCTCGGCGAGCGCGCGCGCCTCGTCGACGGCGGCCTCGCCGGTCCGGCCGGCCGCGTAGCTGTGGCCGGGGAACGTGAACACGCCGCGGACGTCGAGCCCGGCCCGGGCCGCCGTGACGGCCAGCGTGCCGGCCGCGCGGGGCTGCACGCCGCTGCGGTGGTGTCCGCAGTCGACCTCGACCAGCGCGCGGACCCGCTCACCGAGGTGACGACCGGCTTCGGCTGCGCCCTCGGGCGAGTCCACACCGATGGTCACCCTCGCGTGGCCCAGCAGGTCGCGCATCCGGCGTGCCGACACCTCGTCGAGCCACAGGGGGTAGGCGATGAAGATGTCGTCGAATCCGTGCCGGGCGAACGTCTCGGCCTCGCCCAGGGTGGCGACGGTGATCCCGTCCGCGCCGGCGGCGCGCTGCAGCTTGGCCACCTCGACGCACTTGTGCGTCTTCACGTGCGGCCGCAGCGCGACGCCGGCGGCGTCGGCACGCTCTGCCACCCGCCGGATTTTGTGCCGGAGCCGGACCGGGTCCACGCGCAGGTACGGCGTCGGTGGCAGCCCCTGGGGGACGCTGGTCGACATGGTCGCCACGGTAGGGGATGGAGCAGGGGGCCGCCCCGCCTCCGGTTGTTGACATAATGTCACTTATCGGCGCTACGGGAGCCGCTTCCGGAGACCCTCAGCCCACGTACTGCGCGAGGTGCTCGCCGGTGAGCGTGGAACGCTTCGCGACGAGATCTGCCGGCGTCCCCTCGAAGATGACGCGCCCACCGTCGTGCCCGGCGCCGGGTCCGAGGTCGATGATCCAGTCCGCCTGCGCCATGACGGCCTGGTGGTGCGCGATCACGATCACCGACTTGCCCGAGTCCACCAGCCGGTTCAACAGGCCGAGCAGGTGTTCGACGTCCGCCAGGTGCAGGCCCGTCGTCGGCTCGTCGAGGACGTAGGTGCCACCCTTCTCGCCGAGGTGGGTCGCCAGCTTGAGTCGCTGCCGCTCCCCGCCCGACAGGGTCGTGAGCGCCTGACCCAGGCTGACATAACCCAACCCCACGTCTGCCAGCCGCTCCAGCACCTGGTGCGCCGCCGGCGTGCGCGCCTCTCCGCTGCCGAAGAACTCCTCGGCCTCCACGACCGACATGGCCAGGACCTCGGCGATGTTCCGGCCTCCGAGCGTGTAGTCCAGCACCGCCGCCTGGAACCGCTTCCCCTCGCACACCTCGCAGGTGGACTCGACGGTGGCCATCACGCCCAGCTCGGTGAAGATGACGCCCGCCCCGTTGCAGTTCGGGCAGGCGCCCTCGCTGTTGGAGCTGAACAGCGCCGGCTTGACGCCGTTGGCCTTGGCGAACGCCTTGCGGATCGGGTCGAGCAGGCCGGTGTAGGTCGCCGGGTTGCTGCGACGCGAGCCCTTGATCGCCGCCTGGTCGACCACGACCACGCCGTCACGTCCGGCGACCGAGCCCATGACCAGCGAGCTCTTGCCCGAACCGGCGACACCGGTGACCACGCAGAGCACGCCGAGCGGGATGTCCACGTCGACGTCCTGCAGGTTGTGCAGGGACGCCCCGCGGACCTCGAGCGCGCCGGACGGCGAGCGCACGGACTCCTTGAGGGTGGTCCGGTCGTCGAGGTGGCGACCCGTGGTGGTGTCACTGGCCCGCAGACCGTCCACGGTGCCCTCGAAGCACAGGGTGCCCCCTCCTGAGCCGGCACCGGGCCCGAGGTCGACCACGTGATCGGCGATGGCGATGGTCTCGGGCTTGTGCTCCACGACGAGCACGGTGTTGCCCTTGTCGCGCAGCGCGAAGAGCAGCTCGTTCATCCGGTCGATGTCGTGCGGGTGCAGGCCGATCGTGGGCTCGTCGAAGACGTAGGTGACGTCGGTGAGCGACGAGCCGAGGTGGCGGATCAGCTTGGTGCGCTGTGCCTCTCCCCCGGAGAGGGTTCCGGCCGGCCGGGCGAGCGAGAGGTAGCCCAGGCCGATCTCCTCGAACGAGTCGAGGAGGTGGCGCAGTCCGCCGAGCAGCGGCGCCACCGACGGCTCGTCGAGGTCGCGGATCCACGCGGCGAGATCGCTGATCTGCATCTCGGACAGCTCGGCGATGTTCTTGCCGTTGATCTTCGAGGACAGCGCCTCCGGGTTGAGCCGCGTGCCGTCGCAGTCGGGACACGTCGTGAAGGTGACCGCGCGCTCCACGAAGCGTCGCACGTGGGGCTGCATGGCCTCGACGTCCTTGCTGAGCATCGACTTCTGCATCTTCGGGATGACGCCCTCGTAGGTGAGGTTGACGCCCTCGACCTTGATCTTCTCGGGCTCGCCGTACAGCAGCTTCTGGAGGTCCTTCTTGCTGTACTTCGCGATGGGCTTGTCCATGTCGAAGCCGGCGCCGCTGAAGATGCGGCCGTACCAGCCGTCCATGCTGTAGCCCGGGACCAGGAGCGCGCCCTCGGCCAGCGACCGGGACTCGTCGTAGATGGCCGTGAGGTCGAAGTCGCTGATCGAACCCATGCCCTCGCAGCGCGGGCACATGCCGCCGAGGTACACCCGCTTGCGGACCACCGTCTTCTCTCCCTGGCCCTTGTCGGCGGTCATGATCCCGCTCGCCGTGCGGGTGGGGACGTTGAAGGAGAAGGCCTGCGGCGAGCCGATGTGCGGCTTGCCGATCCGGCTGAAGAGGATCCGCAACATCGCACTGGCGTCGGTGGCGGTGCCGACCGTCGAGCGCGGGTTGGCGCCCATCCGTTCCTGGTCGACGATGATCGCGGTGGTCAGGCCCTCCAGTACGTCGACCTCGGGCCGGGCCAGGGTCGGCATGAAGCCCTGCACGAAGGCGCTGTAGGTCTCGTTGATCATCCGCTGCGACTCCGCGGCGATGGTCTCGAAGACGAGGGAGCTCTTCCCGGAGCCGGACACACCGGTGAAGACCGTCAGCCGCCGCTTCGGGAGCTCGACGCTGATGTCCTTCAGGTTGTTGACCCGCGCACCCTGCACCCGGATCAGGTCGTGGCTGTCGGCAGCATGCTCGCTCATCGTGTCTCCCTCGTCAGTCCTGGACCAGCCACGCGCCGTCGCGCATGAGCGTACGACCCGCGATCTCGTTCGCCTCGCGCCAGGCCTGGACCCGGGACGGCCGGAGCACGAGGAACACGTACCCGCTGTCGCCGCGCGGGTCCCAGTCGGCCTGGGCGGCGTAGCCCGCGGCCAGCGGCTCGTCGGCCGAGACCTCCACGACCCTCTCGAGCACGACGTCGATCATCGTCACGTCGCGGGTCGGACCGAGTCCGAGCCGGGCGACGCCGGACGCGGTCAGGTTGCGCGCGGTGACGGAGGTCTCCGGCACCGCGATCACCACGCGGTCCTCGATCCAGGCCAGCGAGACCGGCACGAGGTGGGGCGCGCCCGCGGGCGAGGAGGTCGCCACCCAGACGTCGATCGCCGGCGTCGCCAGCATGCTCAGGGTGTCGGCCTGGCGGGTCTTCGGGTCGCGCGGGCCGTCCATGTGCCGGGTCAACCGAGCTGGTTGATGCGGATCAGGTTGCCCGACGGGTCGCGGAACGCGCAGTCGCGGACGCCGTAAGGCTGGTCGGTCGGCTCCTGGAGGACCTCCGCGCCGCTGGCCTCGAGCTTCCCGAACACCTCGTCGAGGTCGGGTGTGGCCAGGGTGAGGGCGGTGTAGCTGCCCTTGGCGATCAGCTCGAGGATCGTGCGCCGCTCGTCGTCGGAGATGCCGGGGTCGGTGGCCGGCGGGTGGAGGACGATCGAGGTCTCCGGCTGGCCGGACGGGCCGACGGTGATCCAGCGCATCCCGTCGTAGCCGACGTCGTTGCGGACCTCGAAGCCGAGGGTGTCGCGGTAGAAGGCGAGGGACGCCTCGGGATCGGTCTGCGGGAGGAAGGCGTAGTGGATGGTGATGTTCATGGCGCCACGCTATTGGGGCGGCCCCGGCCGCGCTTCTTCATTCCTGACCGATCTGGTCCTGATCGGCCGGGTCACCTGCCGGGCGTGGCACGACGGCATCTCGGCCGAGTCACCGGAGTGCTGCTCGCGGTAGGTGCTGGGCGGCACCCCGACCAGCTCGGCGAAACGGGTGCTGAAGGTGCCGAGCGAGGAGAAGCCCACGGTGAGGCTGACGTCGGTGACGCTCAGGTCACCGCGGCGCAGCAGGGCCATCGCCCGCTCGATCCGCCGCGTCATCAGGTAGGAGTACGGCGACTCGCCGTAGGTGCGACGGAACTCGCGGCTGAGGTGGCCGGCCGACATGTGCACACCGCGGGCGAGCGACTCGACGTCCAGCGGCTGGGCGTACTCCCGGTCGATCCGGTCGCGGACGCGTCGCAGCCGGGCAAGGTCCAGCAGCTGCTGGTCGGCGGCCGGTCTGCTGCCCACAGCCGCGATGCTACGCCGCCGTGGCCGGGCCAGCGGGCCGGCCGCCGGTCCGGATCAGAAGAGGATCAGCAGGATGACGATGACGACGAGGACGAGGGCGGCGATGGCGATGGTGCGAGTGTTCAATGTGGTGCCTTTCCTGAGTGGTCCCCGTATGGGCCTCCGGGTTGGGGCCTCATTCGAAGTCTGACACACCCTGCGCGATATGCGGGCAGGGGCGTTTGGATCACCCGCGAAGGCCCGAACGAAGGACCGTCCGGATCAGGTGGACTATGCCGGTCTGGTCACCTCTAGCGATTTGCGACGAATCACCGGTGAGTCGGCAGTGCAACGTTCAACCATGGTGGTGCGATCTACCCAGGTGATCACACGATCCACAGGAGCACATCCGGGGAGTGTGGCCACCAGGACAGCGGGAACTCTTCGTGGGGAGGAGGAAAAGGCCATGTGGGACACCGTCCAGACGACGACGCACCACCTGTCGCACGACATGCCCTGCCAGAGCTGCGGGCACGCCATCCACACCTACCTGGTGTGTGGCGACGACTGCACCTGCAAGCCCGCTCCGATGCCGGGTAACGCGGCCTGAGCCGCGCGACCCGGATCAGGGCTGGAGCAGCACCTTCACCGAGCGACGCTCGTCCATCGCCCGGTAACCCTCCGCCACCTCGGACAGAGGCAGCGTCGAGTCGAACACCAGCCCGGGGTTGATCCGCCCTTCGACGACCAGCTTCAGCAGCTCGGGGAGGTACGCCCGGACCGGGGCCATCCCACCGGCCAGGCCGATGTTCCTGGAGAACATCCGCCGGATCGGGAGCTCCACGCCGTGCGGCACGCCCACGAATCCCACGGTGGACCCGGGGCGGGCGATCTCGAACGCGGTCTGGATCGCGGCGTCGGTGCCCACGCACTCGAGCACCGCGTCGGAGCCCACTCCCTGGGTGATCTCGAGGATCGCGGCGGCCCCCGCCTCGCCCCGCTCCTCGACGACGTGGGTGGCGCCGAACTGCCGGGCGATGTCCTGACGCGGCTGGTGCCGCGACATGACGACGACCTGCTCGGCGCCCATCACCGATGCTGCGAGGACTCCGCACAGCCCCACCGCGCCGTCGCCCACCACGACCGCGGTGCCCCCCTCGCGTACGCCGGCCGCCACGGCTGCGTGCCAGCCGGTGGCCATCACGTCGGAGAGCGTCAGCAGCGACGGGATCATGCCCTCGTCGGGCTGGCCGTCGGTCTTCACCATGGTGCCCTCGGCCTGGTGCACCAGCGCGTACTCCCCCTGGCCGCTGGCCGTGAATCCCTGGTTCTCGCACGCCGAGTGCATCCCGGCGCGACAGTGCGGGCAGGTGTTGTCGCTGTGGCAGAAGGGCACGACCACGAAGTCCCCCGGCCGGAAGGAGACCACCTCTCCCCCGACCTCCTCGACCACACCGACGCACTCGTGGCCGATCGTCGAGCCCTCGTCGATGTCGTTCTCGCCCCGGTAGGGCCACAGGTCCGACCCGCAGATGCAGCCTGCGGTCACCTTGACGATGGCGTCGGTGGGGCTCGAGATCTCGGGGTCGGGGACCTCCGAGAGGCGGACGTCCCCGGCGGCATGGATGGTGGTCGCTCGCATGCGGGCATCCTTGCACGGCGATCCAGGGATCCCGCGCGTGCCGATGTTGGCACATCTCATATCTGAGATACCGTGGCGGACATGACTGTCGACTACAAGGGCCGGATCGGCAACCTGATCAGGGACGCGCGCAAGCATCGCGGCCTGACCCAGCTCGAGCTGGCCCAGCTGTTGAAGACCAGCCAGAGCGCCATCAACCGGATCGAGAAGGGCCACCAGAACCTCTCCCTGGAGATGCTGGCCCGCATCGGCAGCGCCCTCGACTCCGAGATCGTGGCGCTGGGCGCCGGGCCCACGCACCTGCGCGTCACCGGACCGACCCGACTCTCGGGCAGCATCGACGTCAAGACCTCCAAGAACGCCGGCGTGGCGCTGCTGTGCGCCTCCCTGCTCAACCGCGGCCGCACCACCCTGCGCAAGGTCGCCCGGATCGAGGAGGTCAACCGGCTGCTGGAGGTGCTGGGAAGCCTGGGCGTGCAGACCCGGTGGCTCGGCGACGACGGCGACCTCGAGATCATCCCGCCGGCCGAGCTCGACCTCGAGCACATCGACGAGACCGCGGCCCGGCGGACCCGTTCGGTGATCATGTTCCTCGGACCGCTCCTCCACCGCGCCGACACCTTCGAGCTGCCGTACGCCGGCGGCTGCAACCTCGGCACCCGCACGGTCGAGCCCCACATGGCGGCACTGCGTCCGTTCGGCCTCGAGGTCAAGGCCACCGACGGGATGTACCACGCCAACGTCAACCGGACCATCGAGCCCGGCCGGGCCATCGTCCTCACCGAGCGCGGCGACACCGTCACCGAGAACGCCCTGATGGCGGCTGCCCTGCACCCGGGCACCACCGTGATCCGCAACGCCTCGTCCAACTACATGGTCCAGGACCTCTGCTTCTACCTGCAGAAGCTCGGGGTCGTGGTGGACGGCATCGGCACCACCACGCTCACCGTCACCGGGCGTGAGGTGATCGACGTCGACGTCGACTACGCCCCCAGCGAGGACCCGATCGAGGCGATGTCACTGCTGGCGGCGGCGATCGTGACCGAGTCGTCGATCACGATCAAGCGGGTGCCGATCGAGTTCCTGGAGATCGAGCTGGCGCTGCTGGAGGAGATGGGGTTCCAGTACACCCGCTCCGAGGAGTACGTCGCCCGCAACGGTCACACCCGGCTGGTCGACCTCACCACCCTCCCGAGCCACCTGCACGCACCGCTCGACAAGATCCACCCGATGCCGTTCCCGGGCCTCAACATCGACAACCTGCCGTTCTTCGCCGTGATCGCGGCGACCGCGCAGGGCCAGACCCTGCTCCACGACTGGGTCTACGAGAACCGCGCGATCTACCTCACCGAGCTCACCAAGCTGGGGGCGCAGGTCAAGCTGCTCGACCCGCACCGGGTGATGATCGAGGGGCCGACCCACTGGTCCGGTACCGAGATCGTCTGTCCCCCGGCGCTCCGACCCGCCGTGGTGGTGCTGCTGGCGATGCTCGCGTCGAAGGGCACCTCGGTGCTGCGGTCGACGTACGTCATCCACCGCGGCTACGAGGAGCTCGCCGAGCGCCTCAACCTGCTCGGCGCGAACATCGAGACCTTTCGCGATATCTGAGCATCGGCGGCTTGCCGCCGAGCGCCAGATATCGCGGACGGTCATTGGTGGTCGAGCAGCGCGCGCGACCGAGGAACGAGGTCGCAACCGCGCGTGTCGAGACCCGGTGAGGCGAAAGCCGACCTCACCGCCCTGCCTTGACTTCCGGGGTTTCGAAGTTCAGGCGCCAGGGCGCCTTCGCACCTCAACCTGCGGACGGCCTACGTAAACAGCGTCTCCACCCAGGCGCGGGCCCTGGCCCGGCCGGAGGGCGGCGCCGTCATGTCGGCGGTGATCCGGGGCAGCGGCGCGGTGTGCTGGCTGGCATTGCGGTGCCAGTCGGTCTCGGACTCGATGAGACTGCCCAGGTCGGCTCGTGAGAGGAACACCCCGTGACCGTCCGGGCACTGGCTCACCTGCCCGTCGGCCACAGTCCGACTCACCATCTCGGTGCCACAGCGAGGACAGGTCAACGCGTCATCCATGGAGTCGACGCTACTCCCCTCCCCAGGTGACTGGTGCGTACGCACGCCGGGGATCTGCGAAAGCAGTGAGCACCACCACACAGGGGTGTTTACTGCACGGGTGAACGCGCCGCGGACCGGACACCGTTACCTCGATGCCGTCCTGGACCGGCCGGGCACGGTTCTCGCCTTCGCCCACCGTGGCGGGGCCTACCACCCCGAGATCGAGGGGCTGGAGAACACCCTGGCGGCGTTCCGTCATGCAGTCGACCTCGGCTACCACTACCTCGAGACCGACGTCCACGCCACCAGCGACGGCACGCTGCTCGCGTTCCACGACGCCGTCCTCGACCGGGTCACCGACCTCAGGGGGCGGATCGAGAGCCTGACCCTGGCCGAGGTCGGCGAGGCGCTCATCGATGGCCGCGAGCGGGTCCCGACGCTGGCCAGCCTCTTCGAGCAGCTGCCGGGCGCCCGCTTCAACATCGACGTCAAGGCCTCCTCCGCGGTCCCCCTCCTGGCCCGGTTCGTCGCCGAGCACGACGCGTGGGACCGCGTCCTCGTCGGCTCCTTCTCGCCCGGCCGCCTCAACGAGTTCCGACGTCTGACCGGGGGCCGGGTCCCGACCTCGGCCCACCCGCTGGAGGCCGTCGCCTTCCGGTTGCTGCCCAGCGGTCGGCTGGCGGACCGCCTCACCAGGGGCCGCGTGGCGGCGCTGCAGATCCCGCACCGACGTGGTCCGCTGACCGTCGCCACCCGGGGGCTGGTACGTCGCGCCCACGCGGCCGGCAAGCACGTGCACGTCTGGACCATCGACGATCCCGACGAGATCCATGAGCTGCTCGACCGTGGTGTCGACGGCCTGATGACCGACCGCACCGACATACTCAAGGGCGTGCTCGTCGAGCGACACCAGTGGATGGGCTGCGGGAGGGAAGAGACATGAGCGAGGCGCCCGGCGGCGTCGCCGATCTCCGTCCGCTGGAGCGGGCCAGGGAGCAGCGTGCGTGGTACTGGTACGACTGGGCGAACAGCGCCTACACCACCACGATCGGCACCGTCTTCTTCGGCCCCTACTTCATCACCCTCGCCGAGAACGCGGTCGGCGAGAACGGTCGGTTCGCCGTGGGGATGTTCAGCCTGCCGCCCGGCGCACTGTTCTTCTGGTTGATCACGCTGTCGACGATCCTCTCCGCGTTGCTCCTCCCCCCGCTCGGTGCCTTCGCCGACCGCCGGGAGAACAAGAAGGCCCTGCTCGGTGTCTTCGCCTGGACCGGCGCCGCCTTCGCCTCGCTGATCTTCTTCGCGACCGGCGACAACTGGCAGCTGGCGGCGGTCGGCATCGTGGTGGGGAACGTGTGCTTCGGAGCCGCGGGAGTCATCAACGACTCGATCCTGCCGCTGATCTCGGACGAGCAGGAGCGCGACCGGGTCTCGTCGCGCGGTTGGGCGTTCGGCTACCTCGGCGGCGGTCTGCTGCTGGTGATCAACCTCGTGGTCTTCCTCGGTCATGACGCGATCGGCCTCGACGAGGGCCTGGCCGCGCGTCTGTGCATGCTCTCCGCCGCCCTCTGGTGGGCGGGGTTCACGCTGATCCCGTTCCTGAGACTCCGGAACCACCAGCCGCAACACCTCGTCCCGGAGTCCGGCGGCGCGATCCGGCAGAGCTTCGGTCAGCTCTTCGCGACGCTCAAGGACCTGCGGCGCTTCCCCATGGCGCTCACGTTCCTGTTCGCGTACCTGTTCTTCAACGACGGCATCCAGACCGTCATCGCCTCCTCGGCGGTCTACGGCGCCGAGGAGCTCGGTCACAGCCAGACGATCCTGATCGGGACCATCCTCATGGTCCAGTTCGTCGCCTTCGGTGGCGCGCTCGCCTTCGGACGGGCGGCAGCGGCGTACGGCGCGAAGCAGGTCATCCTCTTCGGCCTGGTGGTCTGGATGCTGATCGTGACCGCGGCGCTGCTCCTGCCGGCCGGGAACATCCCCATGTTCCTCGTCCTCGGTGCCGCCATCGGCATCGTCCTGGGCGGGACCCAGGCGCTGGCCCGCTCCTACTTCTCGCTGCTGATCCCGAAGGGCAAGGAGGCGGAGTACTTCAGCTTCTACCACGCCATGGACCGCGGAACGTCGTGGTTCGGCACGGCGACGTTCGCTCTGGTGCTGTCGATCACCGACTCCTACCGGCCGGCGATCTTCGCCCTCGTTGTTTTCTTCGTGGTGGGCGGGGTACTACTCCTGAAGGTGGACACCGAACGCGGCATCCGTGAGGCAGGCAACGTCGCACCGGCCGTGATTTGACCCACTCGCGACACCTGGGGATTCCGGAATCATCGGGACCCCACTAGCGTTGGAACATCAGGGCGACCGACGCCAGACGGCGTCATGTCTTGGCCGTTCGGCCGTCTCACAGTCGTCAACCGGGGGAACTAGCCAGGAGGTGGCTCATGGCGGAGCGAACGTTGCGTGGCGCTCGACTGGGGGGTCAGAGCTTCGAGGACGAGCGCGGAATCGAGTTCGCCGCTCGACAGCAGGTCGGGTACCTGTGCCCGCGCGGGCACGA
Organism: Nocardioides sp.; assembly: GCF_035703625.1. Lineage (GTDB taxonomy): Bacteria > Actinomycetota > Actinomycetes > Propionibacteriales > Nocardioidaceae > Nocardioides. The sequence goes on from NZ_DASSXS010000224.1 coordinate 21,953, forward strand.
GTTCGAGATCACGATGTCGGTCGAGGCCGAGGTCCCGGCGACGTGGGAGTGCCAGAAGTGCGGCAGCGAGGCGCTGAGCACCTCCGGCATCCAGCCCGAGGCCAAGAACGAGAAGCCGGCCCGCACCCACTGGGACATGCTGCTGGAACGGCGCTCGGAGAAGGAGCTCGAGGACATCCTCAAGGAGCGTCTCGAGCTGCTGCGGGGCGGAGAGATCGGCCCCGCCCACCTGCACCGCGCCTCGGCGCGCAAGCGCAAGGCAGGCTGACCCGAGCTCGACCACCATCGGCGAACCCGCTGACGCGGGTCCGCTAGTCGTCGATCACCTCGCCCCGGATGACCGGTCCACCGGGACCGCGTCCGGGGCGAGTCGCGTATCCGGACAGGAGCCGGCGGCCCACGAGCTGCGTGAGCAGCCGCCGCGCCACCGGCCGGGTGAACGGGAGGATCAGCAGGATCCCGAACCCGTCGGTGACGAACCCGGGGGTGAGCATCAGGGTCCCCCCGACCAGGATGAGCGCCCCGTCGGCCAGCTCTCGCGCCGGCATCCGGCCCGACTCGAGCGCCACCCGGAGCGCCTGCCAGGCCCGGCCACCCTCGCGACGGATCAGCCAGGTGCCGATGAGGCTGTCCACGATCAGCAGCAGGATCGTCCACCACGGCCCGATGACCTGGCCGACCTGGATCAGCACGTAGATCTCGATGAGCGGCACGCCGATGAAGGCGGCGACCAG
>NZ_DASSXS010000242.1:0-2639 GCF_035703625.1 Nocardioides sp.
ACCGACTACTACAACGTGAACATGCAGCCGGCGCAGGCGCAGATCATCCCCGGTCTGACCACGCCGGTGTGGGCCTACAACGGCCTGTACCCCGGCCCGACGATCAAGGCCAGGAAGGGCCGCCAGGTGGTGATCCGCCAGCAGAACCTGCTGTCGGAGGCGATGTCGACGCACCTGCACGGCGGCTACGTGGACGGTGACTCCGACGGGCACCCCAACGACCTGATCGCTCCGCTCGGGTACAAGGACTACGTCTACTCCAACAACCAGAACGCGCGGACGATGTGGTACCACGACCACGCGGAGATGACGACCGCCCGGCACGTCTACCGGGGCCTGGCCGGCTTCTACCTCCTCACCGACGATCTCGAGGACGCGCTGCCGCTGCCCAAGGGTGCCTACGACGTGCCGCTGGTGATCCAGGACCGGCGCTTCAACGCCGACGGGACCCTCAACTACCCCAGCGACTCGGTCAGCGACGAGGGCTTCCAGGGCGACGTGATCGTGGTCAACGGTGCGGCCCGTCCGCGTTTCCAGGTGGCCAACCGCAAGTACCGCTTCCGGATCCTCAACGGCTCCAACGCCCGGCCCTACAAGCTGGCCCTCTCCTCGGGCACGTTCACCCTCATCGGCACCGAGGGCGGCCTGCGCGAGACGCCGCTGAGCATGTCCTCGCTGCCGATCTGGCCGGCGGAGCGCTACGAGATCGTCATCGACTTCTCCAAGTACGCCGTGGGCAGCAAGGTGGTGCTCAAGAACCTGCTGGGCAGCGGGAGCACGGCCGAGGTCATGCGCTTCGACGTGGTGCGCCAGGAGACCGACCCCAGCTCGATCCCCACGACGCTCCGGTCGGCGGCCAACCAGACCGACGACACCCACCTGGCGACCACCACGTCCGCCTCGGTCGCCACCCGGTACTGGGACTTCGACCGGGAGTGGCCCGACCTCTACGTCATCAACGGCAAGACCTACGACCCGACGAGGTTCGACGCCACTCCCAAGGAGGGCACGACCGAGATCTGGACCTTCAAGACGGGTCGCGGCTGGTCCCACCCGGTGCACGTGCACCTGACGAACTTCAAGATCCTCGACCGCAACGGCAGGGCTCCACTCGCCCACGAGCAGGGCTGGAAGGACACCGTCGCGCTGGGTCCGGACGAGACGGTCCGGGTCCTCATCAAGTGGCCCAAGGTCCCGCTCGGGCCCACGCCGGGCAGCTTCACCCGTCGCTACGTGTTCCACTGCCACAACGTCGAGCACGAGGACCACGACATGATGTCCCAGTTCCGGGTCATCCAGTAGCGCGGGTCAGCGGGTTGCCCGCCGGCCCCCGGGGAGCCGGGGCTGAGCGGTGGCCTGCGCGCCCGACGAGCTGTCGGAGGGCGGGTTGGTCAGCCGGCGTACCACCCGGGCGACGAGGATCAGCCCGATGAACAGGCAGGCGACCGCACCCAGCGACGCCAGGCCCAGGAACAGCCAGGCGCCGGACTCGCCACCGCGCGCGGTCACCCCGAAATCGATGGCCGCCTTGACCAGATAGCCCCAGGCGACGACGCAGGCCGTGACGGCCAGCGCGAGGAGCAGCAGTACGGCGTCGAACCGGCGCTGTCGCCGCGGTCCGGCCCGCTTCCCTGTCCCCACCGACACATTGTGACCGATGCCCCGACACCCCGCTGCCGGAGTCCGCGACACGCGGGTGGCGGAGACCGATTTTCGGGGCCGACAGGTGCCCTGACCTGCGGTTTCTCGATGAGCACCGGACGCCCTCCAAGAAGTTTTCGCGTTCGCTTGCGAGAGCGTCGACCCGGGCGTACGGTTACCACTACATCTAGTAGTTACACCGTTGTGGTTTTCCACATCTAGTTCACAGAACCAGGTGTCAGACCCCACAGGAAGCCGCTGGATCTCCACAGGAAACAGCGATTCGTCCACAGGCGGAGGGGCCCCCGACGAGGGGCTGTTCGGCGCGCCCGCGGACGTGTCCGGCACGAGACGAGAGGAGCCCGGAATGCACTGCCCGTACTGCCGCTGCACCGACACCCGGGTCCTCGACTCCCGCGTCGCCGACGACGGCGGGTCGATCCGCCGCCGGCGTACCTGCTCCGACTGCGAGCGCCGCTTCACCACCCTGGAGCAGATGCAGCTGATGGTGCTCAAGCGCTCCAGCGCCACCGAGCCCTTCACCCGCGACAAGGCCGTCTCCGGCGTCCGCAAGGCCTGCAAGGGCCGCCCGGTCTCCGAGGACGACCTGGCCCGCCTCGGGCAGACGGTCGAGGCCACGCTGCGCAGCCAGGGGTACGCCGAGGTGCCGGCCCACGAGATCGGCCTGGCCATCCTCGGCCCGCTGCGTCAGCTCGATGAGGTCGCCTACCTGCGGTTCGCGAGCGTCTACCGCGCCTTCGAGTCGGCCGATGACTTCGAGGACGAGATCGCCATCCTGAGAGCCGAGCGGGCTGCCGCTCCGGAGGTTGAGGTGCGAGGGCGCCAAGCGCCCGCCCCCGCTCCGGAGGTTGAGGTGCGAGGGCGCCAAGCGCCCGAGCCTCGAAACCCCGTGAGCCAGCCGCTCACCTCAGCCTCAGCCCCACCGGGCTGACCACAGACCGCCCGGTGTGCGTAGTGGGGAAGCTGCGCGCACCGGG
>NZ_DASSXS010000092.1:0-21178 GCF_035703625.1 Nocardioides sp.
CGGGTTCGACTGGCACGCGACGACCGTAGCGACCCCCTCCGTAGGATCGGGCCATGAGCATGATGGGCAACATCGGACGGCGACTGGCTCCGCGCGTCACCGAGATCGCACCCGACCTCACGTCCACGTTCGTCCGCGAGTCCCTCCACCGCGCCATCCACGGTGTCGGTCCACTGCCGCCGGCGGCGAAGGCTGCCGAGACGCAGCTCCGCGAGCAGCACGGCAACGTCGAGCGCGGCATCCACGAGGTGATCGAGAACCACGTCCGGTACGCCGGTGCTCAGGGATTCCTCACCAACCTCGGCGGGCTGGTCACCGCCTCGATCCTGATCCCCACCAACATCGCCGGCCTGACCCTGGTCAAGGCCCGGATGGTCGCCGGGATCGCGCACCTGCGCGGCTACGACCTCGACGACCCGCGGGTCCGCAACGCAATCCTGGTCTGCATGCTCGGCGAGGACACCGTCAACAAGATGGTGAAGCGGAAGAAGCTGCCGGCGCCCCCGATGGCTCTGGCGACGGCTCCGGCCCACGACCCCGCCCTCGACCGGATCATCTCCTCCGAGGTGGCCGCCGACATGATCGCCAGGGTCGCGGGCAAGCGGCTCGCGGTGACCGTCGGCCGCCGGATCCCGGTGGTGGGCGGCGTCATCGGCATGGGAGCCGACGGGTTCGGGACCTGGCAGGTCGGCCGTTACGCCGACCGCGAGCTGTTGCCGCGCCCGAAGCGGTAGAGCTTGAGAATCCCGCGACCGAAGCGGCTCGACTCGAGCCCCCGCACGATCTTCTTCCGGGCCCGGTACGTCGGGCGGAAGTGGGCTCGCTCCAGCTCCTGACGTGTCTCCGCCAGCTGCGCGTTGAGGTGCTCCTCGACGCCGAGGAGCCGGCCGTTCTCGACCAGGAGCGCCCGGATCGCGTCCACCGCCGCGTCGGCCACCTCGGCCTCCGCGGGGTGGTCGGGGTCGGTGTAGGGCTGCGCTGCCGGGGGACCGACGAGGTCACCGAGGTCACCGATCACGTGGTAGCCGCGCGACTTGATCTCGTCGATCCAGGCTCCGGCCAGCTCCTGCGCCCAGGGGTGGACGTCGGGCGGGAGGGTCAGCCGCGGCGACCCGGTCCTCCGGGACAGCGTCTGGTGGGCGAGCAGCTCCCTCACCAGCGGCCGGTAGCGACCGGGTGGGACCACGCGGTTGGCCTTGAGGTTGATGCGTCGCACCAGCGCGGTCTCCGGGGCGCCGAGGGACGGGTTGGTCCGCTCGCCCCCGCGGTCGAGCTCCAGGCCGGTGAGCCCCAGGGCCTCGCAGAAACGCTCCCAGAGCAGGTTGGGCGGCCCACCGGGCGACGGCACCGTCACCAGGTGGACCCGCTCGGGCGGCAGGTCGGCCGCCCACCGGTTCAGGATGTCGGGGATCTCCTGCACCCCCCAGAACCACGTCGCGACCGGGCCTTCCCGGTGCGGGTCCTGGATGGTCGCCAGGAACTCCTGGAAGCTGAAGCCACGGCGGTGCTTGATGTTCTCCTGCCACTCGGCCGGGATCTGGCGCACCAGGTCGCGCACCGACAGCACGAGGTGCACCTCGGTGTCCGGGTGACCCAGCGACGACATCGCCCGCGCGGCCTGCACCCTCGAGGCGGTGGCCAGGATCTCGTGGCTGATGATCGTGGTGCCGTGCCACTGCCGGACCTCGTCCGCCATCCGGTCCCAGGCGCCGTGGGCCTCGGCCTCCAGCCCGCCCCACGGGAGCACCATCAGGTCGAGCGCGGCCAGGAAGTGCGCGTCGAAACGGTCGGCGGGATACAGGATCCCGGCGTCCTCGAGTGCCTGCTGGTTGCGGAACAACACGTCCTGGAGGTACGACGTGCCGGTCTTGGGGGTGCCGACGTGCAGGAGGACCCGCTTGGTCATGGGGTGCTCATTCCTCCTCAGTCGGGTTCGCGTTGCTGCCGCCGGCCAGCATCATCCGCATCGCCAGCGTCAGCGTCGCTGCCGGATGCGGGGCGTCGACTCCCGGTCGGCGCAGCGCCAGGCCCTCGGGGTTGCCGTGGACAGCGTAGCCAGCCCGGCTCAGACCCTCGGCGATGCGCCCGGCGTGATCCCCCAGCCAGCCGTCGAGCGCGTCCGGGACGACCAGCGGGCTGCCGGGGTGCTCGGCCAGCCAGGGCCAGAGCCTCCGACGCATGAGCGCCTTGCGCCGGTCGGCCGGCACCAGGACGCCGACCACGGCGCCGATCCTGCGCCCGAGCTCCCGCGCCTCGGCGGCCAGCCCGGGAGCCGGCCGGGGCGCCCGCCGTACGCCGACCAGGCGCGGCAGCGCGTCCGGGTCGAGGACGACGTGGATCCGGTCGGGCGCCGAACGCCCCGTGCGCCTGCGGGCTACGCGAAGCGGATCGATCCGGGTCGGCAGGGTCCCGTGCTCCTCCATCCTGCGCAGCCAGGTCCGCCACCCGGGGACCCCGGCGTCGAACCCCCGGATGGTCCACAGGTGGACCAGCATCTGGCTCAGGTCGGTCGCCAGGATCAGGTGGTCCGGTGACCGGCCGCCGGGCGGACGGCCTCGCGCGACGAGGTCGTCGCGGACCGGGGCGACCAGCTCGGGGTCGCCGTGCAGCCGGTACGCGCGGCGCCAGGGCCGTGGCCGGCGGACCCTGGGCGGCGCGGGCAGCCCGGCGGCGACGACGTCCTCGGCGAGGATGCTGGCGGCCACCCGCACCAGCTCCGCCTCCGGGAGGGTGGCAGGGTCGACGGGTCGCGGACCGAACGGCGACTCCCGCCCGGCGCCCACCAGCTCCAGGTCCGGCTGGCCACGCCCCGGGGCGCTGGCCGCGAGGACGCGTTCCACGAGCGATGGCTGGGGGTCCCCACTCTGGTTCAGGCGCCGCAGGAGCTCGAGCTGCTGCGCCCCGGGGACGACGGCTCCGGCCGGCTCGACCCTCCCGGCCCATTCGGACCAGGGCGTCGTACCGCCCTGACGCAGGTGCTCCACCCACGCCCAGGCACGCGGATCCGTCATCTCCGACCCGTCACTGGCCGCGCAGCCGGGCCGCGCGCTGACGCACCCGGTGGCGCAGGCTCTGGTCGGGATCCGGCCGGGCTGCCGCCTCCCGGGTCATGGCGGTGAGCGCCTCGAGGGAGACCTGCAGCCGCTGGCGCGCCGGCACCCTGTCGGGATCGTGCCAGGGGGTCCCCTCGGGGGGTCGAACGGGTCGCAGGTCCTGGTAGTCGCCCACGACGTCGACCCCGCTCTGCCGCAGGTAGTCGATCCACCGCTCGGACATCTGGTCGGCCCAGTCGTAGAGCCTGGGGGGCAGCCGGACCGGGGCGGACCTCCTGGCCATCAGCTTGTCCTGGGCGAGCATCTCCCGGATCAGCGCGTCGAACGACGCCTCGCGGCGGGTCGCCCGGCCGAGCCGGCGGTTGAGCTGGCGGATCAGCTGGGTCTCCGCCACTCCCAGCGACTGGTTGGTCTTGTCGCTGTCCCGGGGGGCCCATGCCGGGTCGATGCCGAACACCTCACAGAAGCGCAGCCACAGCGGGTCGCCGGGGGTCGCCTCCACGGGTCCGGCACCCGGGTCGGGCCCCGCGGCGGCGCCGGGCCCCGGGTCGGGACGGTGCGGCACGGTCACGACGTGGATGCGCTCGGGCGGAAGCCCGGCTCCCCACGTGGCCAGCACCGAGGGCAGGTCGAACGCGCGGAAGAACCAGGGCTTGCCGTGCCGGGTGCTGCTGAGGAACTTGCGATACCGCCAGCGACGGCCCTGCTTGATGCTCTCCTGCCAGGCCGCGGGGATGGCCCGGCCGAGGTCCCGGGCGGAGTACACGATGTGGACCTCGCTGCCCCTGAGGTCGGCCATCGCGCGGGCGACGGTCTCGGCGTGCGCGGGGGCCAGGATCTCGTGGCTGATGATGACGGTGCCCGACCTGCGGCGGACCCGCTTCATCAGGGCCGGCCAGTTGCCGACGGCGTGCCCGGGCTCGCCGCCCCAGTCCTGACCGAGCAGGTCCAGGGCTGCGCGGAAGTGGAACAGCCCCGGGCTCACCATGGGTGAGCGACTGGGGAAGTGGATCCCGTGGTCGGCGAGGCTCGACGCGTTGAGCGCCAGCCGGTCCTGGAGGTACGTCGTCCCCGTCTTGGGGGCACCGATGTGCAGGTAGACGCGCCGACTCATTCCGGGTCCCCGCGAAGCCCTTTCGGGGTCCCCGCGGGAACGCGAGCGAAGCGAGCGTTCTCGTGGGGTGCCAAGCATGAGTGAAGCGGGTGGCTTCGGCGGGTGGGACTCATGGGGGCGATTGTGCCGTACCCCCGGCAAGCGCCCGCACGACGGCGGACGGACTGGGCCGTCCCAGGTGACCCGCCATCCAGAGGCTGGTCGCGGCCACCTGGTCCAGGTCCACGCCGGTCTCGATGCCCAGGCCGTCCAGCATCCACACCAGGTCCTCGGTGGCGAGGTTTCCGGTGGCGCTCCGGGCGTAGGGGCAGCCGCCGAGCCCGCCGGCGCTGGAGTCGAAGGTGGTGATGCCCTCCTCGAGGGCCGCGTGGGCGTTGGCCAGGGCCTGGCCGTAGGTGTCGTGGAAGTGCATGGCCAGCTGGTCGAGCGCCATCCCCGCGTCCACGAAGGCCCGGACCAGCTGCCTGACGTGACCGGCCGTCCCGACGCCGATGGTGTCGCCGAGGCTGAGCTGGCTCGCCCCGAGGTCGAAGAGGCGCTTGCCCACGCCGACCACCTGCTCGACCGGGACGGCACCCTCCCACGGGTCGCCGAAGCACATGGAGACGTAGGCACGGACGTCGAGCCCGGCGGCCCGCGCCCGGGCCACGGTCGGCTCGAACATCGCGAACTGCTCGTCGAGGCTGCGGTTGAGGTTCTTGCGGGCGAAGGTCTCGGTGGCGCTGCCGAAGATCGCGATGTGGCGGCAACCGAGCTCGAGGGCGCGGTCCAGCCCCCGCTCGTTGGGGACCAGGACCGGCAGCTCGCGGCCGCCTTCGCCGAGCAGCTCCATCAGCTCGCCGGCGTCGGCGAGCTGGGGAACCCACTTGGGGTGGACGAAGCTGGTGGCCTCGACGACCGGCAGTCCGGCCGCCACCAGGCGAGTGATGAACTCGGCCTTGACCTCGGTCGGCACCAGGGCCTGCTCGTTCTGGAGGCCGTCGCGGGGGCCGACCTCGTAGACCGTCACCCGCCCGGGGAGCCCCGGAGCGGGGACGACGCTGGGGGTCCGCATCACTCGACCTCCGGTCCCTCGACCAGGAACAACCTGGCGCCGAGGGCGACCTGCTCGCCCGCGCTCGCGTCGACGGCGGTGACTGTTCCGGCGAACGGCGCGGTCAGGGAGAGCTCCATCTTCATCGCCTCCATGGTCCCGAGCACATCGCCCTCGGCGACCGGCTGACCGGGCTCGACCCGGACGTCGAGCACGGTGCCGGGCATCGGTGCACTGATGGAGCCGTCTCCGGCCGCGGGGCCGTGGTCGGCGAAGACGTCTGGGCGCTCGAAGACGTGCCGGTGGCCGTGCAACACCACCTCGACCGCGTGGGCGGTCACGTTGGCCACGGCTCGGCACCGGCTTCCGTCGACGGTGAGGACGACGGTGTGGTCGGCCGCCAGGTGCTCCTCGACCTGCCACACCCGCTCACCGTCGTCCACCCGCCCCGCACCGCGGTCGACCCGGACCGGCCGGTCGAGCTCGACCAGGACCGCTGCCGGGTCGGCGCCGGTGCGGAACCCGTCCGGGGAGAACGGGTGCGGGTCGCCGCTGGTCATCGTCAGCACGGCCACCGAGGTCCAGGCGGCGTACACGCGGGCCAGGGCGGCGTCCGGCTCGGTGACCTCGGCGTGGTCCAGCCAGGCGGTGTCGATGGTCGCGTCCCGGAACTCGTCGCCGGCGGCCAGGATCCGCAGGAACCCCACGTTCGTGGTCAGTCCGAGGATCGCGGTGTCGTCGAGGGCGGCGACGAGCGCCCGGCGCGCGGCCTCCCGGTCGGGTCCGTGCACGATCACCTTGCCGAGCATCGGGTCGTAGGCCGTACTGACCTCCTGACCGCTCTCGAGCGCGGCGTCGACGCGCGCCCGCGGCGGCCAGCGGACCAGGACCGCCCGCCCCGCCTGGGGCAGGAAGCCGTGGAACGGGTCCTCGGCGTAGACCCGGGCCTCGATCGCGTGCGCGGAGAGGGCGACGTCGTCCTGGGTGAACGGCAGCTCCTCGCCGGCCGCGACCCGCAGCTGGAGCTCGACCAGGTCCACGGGCCGCCCCCGGACCTGAACGGCGAGCTCGGTGACCGGGTGCTCGACCTGGAGCCGGGTGTTCATCTCCAGGAAGTAGACACCGCTGTCACCGGGGGCGGGCTCGGTGTCGAGGAGGAACTCGACGGTGCCGGCGTTCTGGTAGCCCACGTGTGCAGCCAGGGCGACGGCCGCGTCGGTGACGAGCTTGCGCTGCTCCTCGCTGATCGTCGGCGCCGGCGCCTCCTCCAGCACCTTCTGGTGCCGGCGCTGCGTGGAGCAGTCACGCTCGTAGAGGTGCACGACGTTGCCGTGGGCGTCGGCCAGGACCTGGACCTCGATGTGCCGTCCGTGCTCGACGTACTTCTCGACCAGCATGGTGTCGTCGCCGAATGCCGCCTGCGCCTCGCGCTTCGCGGCCGCCACGGCATCGGCATGGGCGTCGGCGCTGCGCACGATCCGCATGCCCTTGCCGCCACCGCCGGCCGCGGCCTTGACCAGCACGGGGTACGACGCGTCGTCGCCCTGCGGCACGACGGGCACCCCGGCCGCGATCGCGATCTCGCGAGCGGCGTCCTTGCGCCCCATCTGGTCCATCACGTCCGCGGACGGGCCGACCAGGATCAGCCCGGCAGCCTCGACGGCGCGGGCGAACCCGGCTCGCTCGGACAGGAATCCGTAACCCGGGTGGATCGCGTCAGCGCCACCCTCCCGAGCAGCGGTGACGACGGCCTCGATGTCGAGGTAGCTCGTGACGTGCAGCGCGTCGTCGGCCTCGCGCACGTGCGGCGCCTGCCGGTCGAGCTCGGTGAAGATGGCGATGCTGCGCACGCCGAGGGCGCGGCAGGTGCGGATCACGCGGAGCGCGATCTCGCCGCGGTTGGCGATCAGGAGGGTGTGGATCATGGGCGTGCCTACATCCTGAAGATGCCGTAGGAGGGTTCGGGGATCGGGGCGTTGGCCGCGGCCGCGAGGCCCATGCCGAGCACCCGCCGGGTCTCGGCGGGATCGATGATCCCGTCGTCCCAGAGCCTCGCCGTCGAGTAGTACGGCGACCCCTGGTGCTCGTACTGGTCGCGGATCGGCGCCTTGAACGACTCCTCGTCCTCCGCGCTCCAGCTCTCGCCCCTGGCCTCGATGCCGTCGCGGCGGACGGTGGCCAGCACCGACGCCGCCTGCTCCCCGCCCATCACCGAGATCCGCGCGTTCGGCCACATCCAGAGGAAGCGGGGGTCGTAGGCCCGGCCGCACATCCCGTAGTTGCCGGCGCCGAAGGAGCCACCGATGACGACGGTGAACTTGGGGACGACCGAGCAGGCGACCGCGGTCACGAGCTTGGCGCCGTCGCGGGCGATGCCGCGGTTCTCGTACTCGCGGCCGACCATGAATCCGGTGATGTTCTGCAGGAACACCAACGGGATGCCGCGCTGGTTGCACAGCTCGATGAAGTGCGCGCCCTTGAGGGCCGACTCGCTGAACAGGATCCCGTTGTTGGCGACGATCCCGACCGGGTGGCCCCAGATCCTGGCGAAGCCGCAGACCAGGGTCTCTCCGTAGAGCTGCTTGAACTCGTGCATGCGGCTGCCGTCGACGATCCGGCGGATCACCTCCCGCACGTCGTACGGCGTCCTGGTGTCGGCGGGGACCACGTCGTAGAGCGTGTGGGGGTCCTCGTGCGGATCCTCGACGTCGTGGACCGGGATCGACGCCGCGGAGGGGCGCTCGAGCGTGTCGACGATCGACCGCACGATGGCCAGCGCGTGGGCGTCGTCCTCGGCGAGATGGTCCACGACCCCGGAGGTCCTGGCGTGGACGTCGCCGCCGCCGAGGTCCTCGGCCGTGACGACCTCCCCGGTCGCGGCCTTCACCAGCGGCGGCCCGCCGAGGAAGATCGTGCCCTGGTCCTTGACGATGACCGTCTCGTCCGACATCGCCGGGACGTAGGCACCACCGGCCGTGCAGGAGCCCATGACGCTGGCGATCTGCGGGATGCCGCGCCCCGACAGGTTGGCCTGGTTGAAGAAGATGCGTCCGAAGTGCTCGCGGTCGGGGAACACCTCGTCCTGCATCGGCAGGAAGGCGCCGCCGGAGTCGACGAGGTAGACGCAGGGCAGCCGGTTGTCGCCGGCGACGGCCTGGGCGCGGAGGTGCTTCTTGACCGTGATCGGGTAGTACGTGCCGCCCTTGACCGTCGCGTCGTTGCCGACCACCACGCACTCCCGGCCGCTGATCCGGCCGATGCCGGTGACGATCCCGGCCGAGGGGACGGCGTTGGTGTCGTCGGGCCCGGTCCCGTACATCCCGGTCGCGGCCAGGGGGCTCAGCTCGAGGAAGGGGCTGCCGGGGTCGAGGAGCCGGTCGATCCGGTCGCGGACCAGCAGCTTGCCACGGTCGGTGTGCTTGGCGCGAGCGCTCTCGGAGCCGCCCTGGCGGACGAGCGAGAGCCGATCGCGGAGCTCGTCGACGAGCTCCCTCAGCCCGCCCGCCCCCGCGCTCGTCCCGCCCGCTGCCATGTCCGCGGTCAGGTCCTGGGTCACAGGTAGAGGTTAGCGATCGTTAACCATCGCGTCCACCGCCGTGGGCGGGTCCCGACCTCAGCGCTGCGGCTCCAGGGGAAGCCCCGCCGGGCGGGCGCTGTCGAAGGAGTCGTCGACCGCCACCGGACGGCGACCGGCCGCGTCGAGGAACGAGGCCGCCACCGACGCGCGGTACCCGCTCGCGCAGTGGACCCACACCTCGCCGGACGGCACGTCGGCGAGCCGGGTGGGCAGCTCCTGGAGGGGGATGTTGACGGCCCCGACGACACGGGACTCGGCATGCTCGTCGTCACGGCGCACGTCGAGGATCACCACCTCCCGGTGGTGCCGGACCTCGGCCAGGTCCGCGAAGGTGGCGGTCGGAAAGCTGCGCAGCTGCTCGTCGGTCCACCGCTCCGGTCCGCCGGTCGCGTGCGCGGCCGGACGATCGATCCCGATCCGGACGAGCTCACGCTGCGCCTCGGCGACGTCGGCGGCGGTCTCCCCGAGCAGCGTGATCGGGGTGCCCCACGCGACCAGCCAGCCGAGGTAGGTGGCGAAGGAGCCGTCGAGCCCGAAGTTCAGCGTCCCGGGTGCGTGCCCGGCGGCGAAGACGGTCCGGTTGCGCAGGTCGACGACCCACTCGCCGGCCGCGATGCGGCGGCGGAGCTCGCCGGCGTCGGCGGTCGAGGGCGGGCTCAGGTCGGGAGCCCCGGGTCCGGCCGCGTTGCCCGGGCCCATGTGGGCGTAGTAGGCAGGGTAGGCGCCGAGGCCGTCGACGATCTCCTGCACCCAGCTCTCCTCGTCCTGGCGGAGCACGGCGTTCACCTCGCGCTCCCGGCCGATGGTGGACTCCTCGGCATCCGACTGCGTCGCCGAGCAGAACGACCCGAAGCCGTGGGTCGGGTAGACCCCGGCGTCATCGGGGAGCAGGCCCGCCAGCTTGTGGGCCGACCCGTGCTGGAGGCGGGCGAGCTCGGCGGTGTGCTCCGGGCCGAGCAGGTCGGGCCGGCCCGTGGCGCCGTACAGCAGCGAGCCCCCGGAGAACACCGCGATCGTGGACCCGTCCCCGGTGTCGGTGAGGACGTAGCTCAGATGCGTGAACGTGTGGCCGGGCGTGGCCAGTGCCGTGACCCGCATGCGGTCACCGATCTCGACGACCTCCCCGTCACGGATCGGGGACCGGTCGAAGGCGACGTCGTCGTCCGCGTTCACGTGGTACGACGCGCCCGTGGCCTCGGCGAGCGCGAGGCCTCCGGTCAGGTAGTCGTTGTGGACGTGGGTCTCGAAGACGTCGGTCGCCTCGACGCCGTGCCGCTCGAGCAGGTCGAGCACCCGGTCGATGTCACGCTGCGGGTCGACCACGAACGCGACCCTGCCGTCGTGGACGACGTAGCTCCGGTCGCCGAGCGACGGCGTGTCGACGGTCAGTACCTCGATGCGGTTCACGGGTCTACTTTCTCATACCCCTATGGGTATAGTTCAGGTCGGGAGGAGACACATGACAGCAATCACCCTGACAGCCGAGAACTTCAACGACACGATCACCACGAACCAGATGGTCCTGGTCGACTTCTGGGCCGCCTGGTGCGGACCCTGCCGGCAGTTCGCGCCCATCTACGAAGCCGCGTCGGAGGCCCACGACGACATCGTCTTCGGCTCGGTCGACACCGAGACCGAGCGGGCGCTGGCCGCCGCCGCCAAGATCACCTCCATCCCCTCGCTGATGGCGTTCAAGGACGGGGTCCTGGTCTTCGCGCAGGCCGGTGCGCTGCCGGCCCCGGCGCTGGAGCAGGTCATCGAGAGGCTGCGGGACCTCGACGTCTCGGCCACGCTCGCCCACTCCGAGGAGCGTTGAGATGGAGCTCGACCCGCAGGACATGAAGCCGGTGATCAACCGGATCCGGCGTGCCCAGGGACAGCTCGGCGGCGTGCTGCGGATGCTGGAGGAGGGCCGCGACTGCGAGGACGTCGTCACCCAGCTCGCGGCGGTCTCACGCGCGCTCGACCGGGCCGGCTTCGCGATCGTCGCCAGCGGCCTGCAGGAGTGCATCACCCGCGGCGAGGGCATCGACGCCGTCGACGTCAAGAAGATGGAGAAGCTCTTCCTCTCGCTGGCCTGAGGCGCCGAAGGACCGGCCCGCGACGTTAACGGACGCTAACCTTGATCGGTGAGCACGGAGCCGATCGACGGGGCGCCGGCCAGCCGACGCCAGCAGATCCTCGAGACCGCAGCCGAGCTCTTCGCCGCACGCGGCTTCCACGGGGTGTCCGTCGCGGACCTCGGGGCCGCCGTCGGCATCTCGGGTCCGGGTCTCTACAAGCACTTCACCGGCAAGGACGCCGTCCTCGCCGAGATGCTGGTCTCGATCAGCGAGGAGCTGCTCACAGTCGGCCGGCAGCGGGTCGCCGAGGCGCCCGACCCGGAGGCCGCGCTCGACGCCCTCGTCGACTGGCACGTCGGGTTCGCGCTCCGGCACCGCCCTCTGATCGTGGTCCAGGACCGCGACTGGGAGTCGCTGCCGGAGACGGACCGGGAGCGGGTGCGGGCGCTGCAGCGCGAGTACGTCGAGCTCTGGGCCGACCGCCTCCGGGCCGTGCACGGGGACCTCGAGCCCGACCGCGCCCGGGCGATGGCGCACGCCGCCTTCGGCCTGATCAACTCCACCCCCCACAGCGGCCTGCTCCCCGACGGGGACATGAGCCTCCTGCTGCGGGAGATGGCACTGCGCTCGCTGGGCCTGCCCACCTGAGGGCTACCGCGCGAGGGCGGCCGGCTCGAACCGCAGCGGGTCCGGCACCGACCAGCGCCCGCCAAGCGAAGCCCCAGCGCTCGAAGATCCGCACCACGCGGGCGTCGATGGTGCCGGGGTGACGAGCCGGACGCCCACGTGTGCGGGCCGGCATCCCTGGGCAAGCATTGTTCTCCTCGACTCTTGCCCTCCCGCGTGGTCAACGTCAGCCTTCCCGGGGGTCACGCCCATGGCTACTCTCCAGTCCATGAGCCTGTTGGAAACCCCCATCGCCCGACTCGACGGAACCTCCGCCACCCTCGGCGAGCTGGCCGCCCCCCGGGCCACGCTCCTGGTCAATGTCGCCAGCCGGTGCGCACTCACTCCGCAGTACTCCGGCCTCGAGCGGCTCCACGAGACCTACGCAGCCCGGGGGTTCGGCGTCCTCGGAGTGCCGTGCAACCAGTTCGGCGGCCAGGAGCCCGGGTCGTCGGAGGAGATCGCCGAGTTCTGCTCGGCGACCTACGGCGTCACCTTCCCGATGACCGAGAAGGTCGACGTGAACGGGCCCGACCGGCACGACATCTACACCGCCCTGGTCGACACCCCGGACGGCAGCGGCCGCACCGGCGACATCGCCTGGAACTTCGAGAAGTTCCTGATCGGCGGCGACGGCACGGTCATTGCCCGGTTCGACCCCGGCGTCGAGCCGGAGGACCCGGAGCTCGTGACCTCAATCGAGGCCCAGCTCGGCTGAACGTTTGCCCCGCGGGGGTGGGGGTACGGGCGACTTCCAGGAAGGGAGTTGCCATGGGGCTCCACGACCGGACCGCGAGCCTGGTGCGGGCCGGCTACCGCTTCTCGGGATGGCTGCGGGCGAGGACGCCCGGTCCGATCACCCTGCTGCGCCCTCTGGTCCGTCGCCCGCTCGTGGTGCACGGACAGGAGGGAGTGGCCCTGTTCTACGACACCGAGCGGGTCGGGCGCCGCTCGGCCCTGCCTGACCCGGTGGCCCACACGATCTACGGGCGCGGTGCCGTCCACACCCTCGACGGCGCCGCCCACCGGCACCGCAAGCAGCTCTTCCTGGAGGTGACCGAGCCCGGACTGGTCGCCGAGCTGAGGCAACGGGTGTCGCGGAAGTGGGGTCGTGAGCTCGAGAGCTGGGTGCTGCGTGGCACCGGCACGGTCCTGCCGTCGGCGGTGACGGTGTTCGGCGAGGCAGCCCAGGAGTGGGCGGGTGCCGGCGACTCGCCTGCCGAGATGGCCCGGCGTTCCCGGGATCTCGGTCTGATCATCGACGGCTTCGCGACGCCCTCGCCGGCCTGGTTCCGGGCCAGGCAGGCCCGCCGCCGGGCCGATGCCTGGGCGACGCGGCTGATCACCGACGTGCGTCTTGGCCGGCGCACGCCCGAGCGGCACACCGCCGCCTGGGTGATGGCCCATGCGACCGACCTCGACGGGGACCTCCTCCCCGCCGGCACCGCGGCCGTGGAGCTGATCAACGTGCTGCGGCCGGTCGTCGCCGTCGCCTACTACGCCGCCTTCGCCGCGCTCGAGCTGGAGGCGAACCCCGACCTCTCGGACCGGTGCGCGACCGGCGACCCGACAGCCGTCGAGAAGTTCAGCCACGAGGTCCGGCGGATGAGCCCCTTCGTCCCTCTGCTCGCCGGGCGCTCCCGGTGCCCGTTCACCTGGCACGGGCAGGAGGTGGAGAAGGGGGACGCCGTCCTCCTCGACGTCTACGGAACCGACAACGACCCGGACACCTGGGTCGACGCCGCCACGTTCGACCCGGAGCGGTTCCGGTCCGATGCGGCCGAGCGTGTCGACTTCATCCCCCAGGGCGGGGGTGGCGTCGATACCGGCCACCGCTGTCCCGGGGAAGGCATCACCATGGCGCTGCTGCGCACCGTCGTGCCGTCGCTGGCACGCCTGGACTGGTCGATCCACCCCGCCGACCGCGTCTACTCGATGCGGCGTGTGCCGGCACGCCCCGACGGTGGGGTCAGGTTGCTGGACGTACGCCGGCACCACGTACTGCGTCCGGTGTGAGCGGTCGCCGACCGCCCGTGCGGCTCACGACGCCTCGGCGACCTCGCGCGGGACGCTCTCGCCGGCGGTCAGATCGCGGCGCAGGTCTCGCAGGATCCGGGCGAGCAGCCGGGACACCTGCATCTGGGTCACCCCGATCTCGTCGGCGATCTCCTGCTGGGAGCGCTGCTCGAAGAAGCGCAGGTAGACGATCCGGCGGTCGCGCGGCTTGAGCTGGCGGACCACGGGTCCGAGCACGACCCGCGCCTCAGCCGCGGGCCTGGCCTGGTCGGCCTCGCCCAGGAAGTCGACCAGCGCGATCCCGCCGCCGTCGTCGTTCACCGTGACGGGACGGTCCAGGGAGGACGGTGAGAAGCACCCGTCGGCGGCCAGTGCCTCGATGACGTCGTCCAGGCACATGTCGAGGTGTGCGGCGATCTCGGAGGGCCGAGCCGGCCGGCCCAGCTCCTGGGAGAGCGCTCCCTCCGCCCGGGTGATCCGGGCCTGTGCCTCCTGCACCCGTCGCGGTGGCCGCACCATCCAGCCCTGGTCGCGGAAGTGCTTCTTCAGCTCCCCGCGGATGGTGGGCACGGCGTAGGAGAGGAAGTCCTGGTGGCGCTGCGCGTCGAAGTCCCGGGCCGCCCTCGTCAGCGCCATGTAGGCGACCTGGACGAGGTCGTCATCGTCGACGCCACGGTGGAAGTACCGACCGGCGACCGTCCTGGCGACGCCCATGTTGATCCGCACCACGTAGTCGAGCAGGTCCTGGCGGCGCCGCTCGCTGGCCGTCTCGGCGAGAGCGGAGAGGGCCCGAGCGGTACGCTCGCGGCGCTGGCGTCTGGACATGGCGGTGCTGCGGAGATCGGGCTCTGCGCTCATCGCAGGTTCCTTGACCTATCGAGCGGCCTCGCCGACTGTTTTGCAGCAAGAGCACCTCGCGGTGCGGTCCGCGCCACGTTACTCGTCTAGACCGGGCTTGCCTAGGGCCGGGCGCCTCGACCGAACCCAACCGGACTCGACTGGATCGAGGCGGGCACGTTTGCGGCTCACGGCGACGGGTACGCCGCGGCCATGCCCGTCCACCCGCCCGTCACCCCGCCCGTCAACCTGGCCGTCATCTACTACTCCTCCACCGGCACCATCGACACCATGGCCCGACGGGCAGCGGCCACGGGGGAGAAGGCAGGCGCCGAGGTCCGGCTGCGCCAGGTGCAGGAGATCGCGCCGGACAGCGCGATCGACTCCGTCGACGAGTGGCGCGAGCACGTCGAGGCCACCTCCTCCGAGCCGACGGCCACGCCCGACGACATCGTCTGGGCCGACGCCGTGCTGCTCGGCTCACCGACACGGTTCGGCAACGTGGCCAGCCAGCTGAAGCACTTCCTCGACTCACTCGGGCCGCAGTGGAGCGAGGGCAAGCTCGCCGACAAGGTGTACGCCGGCTTCACGTCCAGCCAGACCGACCACGGCGGCCAGGAGTCCACCCTCCTCGCGCTCTACAACACCCTCCACCACTTCGGGGGAATCATCGTGGCTCCCGGCTACACCGACCCCCTCAAGTTCGCCGACGGCAATCCCTACGGCGTCGGGCACGTCACGGGACCCGACAACGCCGACCCGGTCGGCGAGGCGGAGGAGGAGGCGCTCGACCACATGGTCGAGCGCGTCCTGGAGGTCGCCCGCAAGCTCACCACCACCACCAACTGAGGAGCAACATGTCAAGCGGAGTGGAGACCGGACGCATCACCACCGACATCCCGGCACGACTGGATCGTCTGCCGTGGAGTCGGTGGCACTGGCTGGTCGTGATCGGCCTGGGGACGGTCTGGATCCTCGACGGCCTCGAGGTGACGATCGTCGGATCGATGTCGGACGCGCTCGCCGACCCGAAGACCGGCCTGGGGCTCGACAGCTTCGACGTCGGCTTCGCAGGAGCCATCTACGTCGCCGGAGCGTGCATCGGCGCTCTGTTCTTCGGCCAGCTGACCGACCGCTTCGGCCGGAAGAAGCTCTTCCTGATCACGCTCGGCGTCTACACGGTGGCCACGGTGCTCACCGCGTTCTCGATGAACCCGACGTGGTACTTCGCCTGCCGGTTCCTCACCGGCGCCGGCATCGGGGGTGAGTACGCCGCGATCAACTCGGCCATCGACGAGCTCATCCCCGCGAAGTACCGCGGCCGGGTGGACGTCTCGATCAACGGCTCGTTCTGGGTGGGCGCAGCCGGTGGTGCGCTGCTCACCATCCCGCTGCTCGACCCGACCGTCATCGACCAGGCGTGGGGCTGGCGGCTCGCCTTCGGGCTCGGCGCGATCCTGGCGGTCGGCATCCTCCTGGTCCGTCGCAACGTGCCCGAGTCCCCCCGGTGGCTGTTCATCCACGGCCGGGAGACCGACGGCGAGGAGATCGTCCGCGGCATCGAGTCCCGGGTCGCCGGCGAGACGGGCAAGGAGCTGCCGGCGGTCTCGGAGACGATCACGATCCGCCAGCGCAGGACCATCGGCCTGCCGCTGATCGCGAAGACCGTCTTCACCATGTATCCGAGGCGGACGGTGCTCTGCCTGTCGCTGTTCATCGGGCAGGCGTTCCTCTACAACGCCTTCTTCTTCACCTACGGAGACACCCTCGGCGAGTTCATGGGTGTCACCCAGGTGGGCTACTACATCGCGGTGTTCGCGGTGAGCAACTTCCTGGGTGCCATCATCCTCGGCCCGCTCTTCGACACCATCGGCCGGGTGCGGATGCTCACCGCCACGTACGTGATCTCCGGTGTCCTGCTCGGCATCACCGGCCTCACCCTCGACTCCTACACGGCGGTGACGCTGACCCTGATGGGCTGCATCATCTTCTTCTTCGCCTCCGCCGGCGCCAGCGCGGCCTACCTGACGGCCAGCGAGGTGTTCCCGATGGAGACCCGGGCGCTGTGCATCGCCTTCTTCTACGCGGTCGGCACGGCCGCGGGCGGCATCGCCGGCCCCCTCCTGTTCGGCAAGCTGATCCAGCTCGCCGTCGACGGCGGGGAAGGGATCTCCGCGATCGCGCTGGGCTACTACATCGGTGCGGTCCTGATGATCGCCGGCGGTATCGTCGCGGCCTTCCTCGGGATCAAGGCCGAGGGCCGGTCGCTCGAGAGCATCGCCCGGCCGCTGACCGCCGAGGACGACGCCGGTGAGGACGAGCGCCGGACCAGCCCCCAGACGGTCTGAGACAAGGAGCAGATGACATGCCGATGCCACCACCGAAGCCCACGACCGAGGGCCCGCGCGACCGCCAGGTGTTCCACGAGATGGGCCAGCTGGTCCGTGCGGTCGAGGCCAACGGGCCCGTTCTGCCCGAGCAGCTCGCCAGTCTGGTGGGCGCGTCGTACTGGGAACGCGGCCGGTTCGACCGGGCGCTGGCGCTGACGGTCGGGGACGGGCTGCTGGTTCCCGGTCCCGACGGGGTCCTGCAGGCGGCGCCCTGACTCACGCCTGAACGGCCAGGGCCAGCGGGAGCACGTCGCTCGCGCCGGCGTCGCGGAGCGCACGCGCCGCGAGGGTGAGCGTCCACCCGGTGACCACGAGGTCGTCGACGAGGAGCACCCGCTCGCCGTGCCCTTGGAGCCGGAGCTCGCACCGCCGGCTCACCGCCGCCACCCGCTGGGCGGAGTTGACCGCTCCCTGGCCCGGCCGCACCGACGCGTCGGCGATCGCGAACCGTCCGATCACCGGCACGCCGAGATGGCGCGACAGGCCGGCCGCGAGGTCCTCGGTCAGGGACGCCCGCGTCGTCGACTCGACCACCACGATCGAGTCGACCTTGGGCTGCCAGTCGGCCAGCACCTCGACCACCGCCCGGGCCAGGGGCGCCGGGACGGGGCCGTCGGGGACGCCCGGAGCGAACAGGTCGCGCAGCTGCCCGCCGTAGCCGAGGTCGGTGAGCCGGGCGACGGCGCGCCCCTCGGACGGCGGGTCGGCGATCTTGCCCTTGAGGTCGAGGCCGAGCTCGGGCAGCGCGGTCGGCCACATCTTCCTCGGCTCGACCACGACGCCGGGGCGCGACAACCGCGCCGCGGCCGCCTCCACGGCCTCGCCGGAGACATCGACCCCGAGGTCGAGACCGCCGCAGTTGTCACACCGGCCGCAGTCGGCCGCCTCGGGGTCATCGAGCTGGTCGCGGAGGAACCACATCCGGCACCGGTCCGTGCGGAGGTAGTCGAGCATCGCCTGCTGCTCGCGCTCACGCGCGGCGGCGACCCGCTGGTAGCGCTCGGCGTCGTAGACCCACTCCCGGCCCGTGGCCTCCCAGCCGCCCTTGACCCGGCGGCAGGCACCGTCGACGTCGAGCACCTTGAGCATGGTCTCGAGCCGGGTGCGGCTCAGCTCGACGTGGGTCTCGAGGTTGGCCGTGCTCAGCGGTCGACCCGCGTCGGCGAGGGCGGCGAGGGTCTCGCGCACCTGCTCCTCGCGCGGGAAGGCCAGCGAGGCGAAGTAGTGCCAGATGTCGCGGTCCTCGATCGCCGGCAGCAGGACGACGCTCGCCTGGTCGGTGCCGCGCCCCGCGCGCCCGACCTGCTGGTAGTAGGCCACCGGCGAGGCCGGCGCCCCGAGGTTGACCACGAAGCCGAGGGTGGCGTCGAAGCCCATCCCGAGGGCGCTGGTCGCGACCAGCGCCTTGACCCGCCCCGCCAGCAGGTCCTCCTCGAGCGCGAGCCGTTCGGTGGGGTCGGTCTGGCCGGAGTACGCCGCCACCTCGTGGCCCCGGCTGCGCAGGTAGTCGGCGGTCTGCTGGGTGGCCGCGACCGTCAGGCAGTAGATGATCCCCGACCCCGGCTGCTCGGCGAGGTGGTCGGCCAGCCAGGCCAGGCGCTGCTCGGCCGTGGCCAGCCTGACCACGCCGAGTCGCAGTGACTCCCGGTCGAGGGACCCTCGGAGGACGAGCACGCCGTCGAGGCCGTCCCGCGCCGCGGACTGCCCGGCGCCGCCGCCCAGCTGCTCGGCCACGTCGGCGGTCACCCGGGCGTTGGCAGTCGCGGTGGTGGCGAGCACCGGGATCCCGTCGGGAAGGTCGGCGAGCAGCGTGCGGATGCGGCGGTAGTCGGGCCGGAAGTCGTGACCCCAGTCGGAGATGCAGTGGGCCTCGTCGACGACCAGCAGGCCGCACGTGGCGGCGAGCCGGGGCAGCACCTCGTCGCGGAAGCCGGGGTTGTTGAGGCGCTCGGGACTGACGAGGAGGACGTCGACCTCACCCGCCGCGATCGCGTCGTGGATGGGCTGCCACTGCTCGATGTTGGTCGAGTTGATGGTCACGGCCCGGATGCCGGCTCGCTCCGCGGCCGCGATCTGGTTTCGCATCAGCGCCAGCAGCGGCGACACGATCACCGTCGGGCCGGCCCCGGCAGACCGCAGCAGAGCAGTCGCGACGAAGTAGACCGCGGACTTGCCCCAGCCGGTGCGCTGCACGACCAGCGCCCGGCGCCGGTCGACGGCCAACGCCTCGATCGCCGTCCACTGGTCCTCGCGCAGGGCAGCCTCGGCCTGCCCCTCCCGTGGCCCGACGAGAGCACGCAGATGGGCCTCGGCCAGTCGCCGGGTCTCGGCCCGGTCCTCGGGAGTCGCGGTCACCCCGCCTGTCTACCAGCCGTCGTCGACAGTGGTGGTGCCGCTGGCTAGCGTGGCCAGATGCGCCTTCCGCCCATCCCCGGCCCCCGGGACGTCGTCCAGCTCGTCGACCGCGTGACCGGACTGCTCGGCACCGCCGAGCAGCTGCTGACGGATGCCGGCGGGCTGATCGCCCGCATCGAGTCGACCAGGGCGGCGGCGGACGAGGTGGTGGCCCGGACGGACTCGACGGTGACCCGGGCCGACGACCTGCTGGGCCGGCTGGAGCCGTCCCTGACCCGGCTGCAGCCGACGCTCGAGCGCCTTGCCGAGACCACCGACCCGCGCGAGGTCGACGCGATGGTGGCGTTGATCGACCAGCTTCCGGTGCTGGCGGCGAAGCTCGAGACCGACGTGATCCCCGTGCTCAACACGCTCACCTCGGTGGCACCAGACCTGCACGACCTGCTCGACGTGTCACGGGAGCTGAATGAGATGCTCGCCAAGCTGCCCGGCATGGGCCGGCTGAAGAAGAAGGTCGACGAGGAGCAGGCGCTCGATCCCCCGACCCGACCGGGACGGTAGAGTGCGCCACCGCGGAGAGGAGCGCCGGTGACCCAACGCGTGTTCCTGCACCCGGGACCGCTCAAGACGGGCACGACCTACCTCCAGAGCCTCCTCTACGCCAACCGCGCCTCGTTCCTCGCGCAGAACATCACGATCGTGGGCGATCAGGCATCCCACTACCGCGTGGCCAACGAGCTGATGCGCAAGAAGTCGCTCCGGACGAGGGAGGTTCCCCAGGGCGCGTGGAAACGCACCCGGTCCGCCGCGCTCCGCGCACCGGGGGACGTGGTGATGTCGTGCGAGCGCTACTCACTCTTCAAGGTCGAGCACGCCCGGCGCATGCTCGACGACCTCGCCGATCGCGAGGTCCACGTGGTGCTCACCCTGCGCAACCTGGTCGCCGTCCTCCCGGCGCGGTGGCAGGAGGGGATCAAGAACGGCAGTCCCGCCACCTGGGCGGACGTTCAGAACCGGATCGTCGAGGACCCATCCCAGGTGCGGAGGATGACCCGCGCCCTGTCCACGCTCGAGACGTGGGCCGCGGCCCTGCCGGTCGAGCAGGTCCACGTGGTCACGGTCCCGCCGCCGGACGCCCCCCGCACCCTGCTGTTCGAGCGCTTCTGCGAGGCGCTCGGGGCCGATCCCGCACGGCTGGAGACACTCGAGGCGACTCGGGCGAACCCGTCGATGGACCTGGTCACCACCGAGGTCATCCGTCGCGCCAACGCCCAGGACAGGGTGAGGCTCTCCGGGCCCGCCCAGCAGTCCGAGCTCAAGACCTTCCTCGCCCGCGAGCTGACCACCCAGAACCGCTACCGCGCTGAGCCGACCGCCGCGGTGCTCGAGGTGGCCCAGGGCGAGACGCAGGCCCTGGTCCGGCGCATCCGCACAGGCGGCTTCCAGGTCATCGGTGACCTCGACGACCTGACGGCCCGCCCCTCGTCAGCCGGCGGGAACGGAGCCGAGCCCGGGACCGACGAGATCCTGGACGCGGCCGCCGTGGCGGTCGCGGCGCTGGCCCAGAGGTCCTACGCGCGGCAGCAGCGGCTCCTCCACCACGGGGCGCCGCGTGCCGTGCGGCGAGCGCGGCGGGTGTGGCGCCGGCTCCGCCGCCGACCGGCCCGTCCCGTGCAGTGACGTCCCATGCAGTGACCAGCGGCGATCAGGCGGCCGGCCCCTGCTCGCGCACGTCGGCCACCCGACCCATGGCGTCTCGCAGATCGGCCAGCCAGTCGCTCTCGTGCTGGCCGACGAGGCGGACGCACCAGGCGAGCGCATCGGCGCGGGATCGGGCGACCCCCGCGTCGACCAGGGTGTCGAGCACCAGTCGCTGAGGCTGGCGCAGCCGCGTCATCACGGGGGCGGCGACGTGGGTCCACAGCTCCTCGCGACCGCCCACGGCCACGCCCCACGACACCGTGCGCTCGAAGCGGTGCTGGGCCTCGGAGGCGATGTCCATCCGCTGTCCGCGGGTCTCCTCGCGGAACGCAGACGCGCGTCCGGCGCGGGCCTCCTCGAGGGCCGCTTCCGA
>NZ_DASSXS010000141.1:0-9896 GCF_035703625.1 Nocardioides sp.
GAGTCGGGCCCGCTCCACTTCGAGGAGAGGCTGACCCGCGCCGAGTTCCAGAAGATGACCGCCGACCTGCTCGACCGGACCAAGGAGCCGTTCAAGTCGGTGCTCAAGGACGGCGGCGTGGCGGTGGCCAACATCGACCACGTCGTGCTGGTCGGCGGCTCCACCCGGATGCCCGCCGTCACCGAGCTGGTCAAGGAGCTGCTCGGCGGCAAGGAGCCCAACAAGGGCGTCAACCCCGACGAGGTCGTCGCGATCGGCGCCGCGCTCCAGGCCGGCGTGCTCAAGGGCGAGGTCAAGGACGTCCTGCTGCTCGACGTCACCCCGCTGAGCCTCGGCATCGAGACCAAGGGCGGCGTGATGACCACGCTGATCGAGCGCAACACGACGATCCCGACCAAGCGGAGCGAGATCTTCACGACCGCCGACGACAACCAGCCGTCGGTGGAGATCAAGGTCGCGCAGGGCGAGCGCCAGATGTGGGCGCAGAACCAGCCGCTCGGCAACTTCGAGCTCACGGGGCTGCCGCCGGCACCGCGCGGCATCCCGAAGATCGAGGTCACCTTCGACATCGACGCCAACGGCATCGTCCACGTCTCCGCCAAGGACCAGGCGTCCGGGCGCGAGCAGTCGATGACGATCTCGGGCGGCTCGGCCCTCGGCAAGGACGAGATCGACCGCATGGTCAAGGAGGCCGAGCAGTACGCCGAGGAGGACGCCAAGCGTCGCGAGGCGGTCGAGACCCGCAACCAGGCCGACCAGCTCGTCTACACCACCGAGAAGTTCCTCGAGGAGAACGGCGACAAGATCCCCGACGACGTCAAGACCGAGGTCCGGGCCGACGTCGACGCCCTCAAGGCGACCCTCGACAACGCCGAGGCCTCCGCCGAGGAGCTCCAGGCCGGGGTGAGCAAGCTCGGCGAGTCGAGCCAGAAGATGGGCGCCGCGATGTACGCCGCCGCCGAGGCCGAGCAGGCCGCCGCTGGCGGGGCCGACGGGTCCACCGGCGCGGCCGACGACGACGTCGTGGATGCCGAGATCGTCGACGAGGAGCCGGGGGACACCGCGGCCGAGGGTGACGACAAGTGACCCAGGCCCAGCCGACGCCGGAGGGCCCGGCAGATGACAGGGGGCCCGATGACAGGGGGCCCGATGACAGGGCAGGCGACCCGTCCGCGGAGCTGCCCCACGAGGCCGAGGTCGCGGAGGAGCCGGCCGCCGCCGAGCCGGCGGTGGACGAGCAGGCCGGTGAGGACGCGGACGCGGCCTCGACGGCGGAGGAGGTGGACGAGCTGACCGCGACGAAGGCTGCGCTGCAGGAGCGGACCGCCGACCTCCAGCGGCTCCAGGCCGAGTTCCTCAACTACAAGCGCCGGGTCGACCGCGACCGGGAGCTGGTGCGGCAGAACGCGACGTACCTCGCGCTGGCGCCGATCACCGAGGTGCTCGACACCATCGACCGGGCCCGCGAGCACGGCGATCTCGACCCGGGATTCCGGGCGGTCGCCGAGCAGCTGGAGCGGGTCGTGACCGGACTGGGGCTGACCAAGTTCGGCGAGGTGGGCGACGCCTTCGACCCGCGGATCCACGAGGCCCTCTCCCACATCGGTGAGGATCCGGAGGTCCAGGTGACCACCGCCAAGGTGGTGGCCAAGGCGGGCTACCGGATCGGCGACCGGGTGGTGCGGGCCGCGCAGGTGCTGGTCGTCGACCCGCCGAGCGGTCCCACCGAGCCCGACGTGGCGACCGGCGAACCGCCGGCCGAGGGACAGCCGGTCGAGACACAGGACGCCGAGGGACACCCCACCGAGAGGCACGGGGCCGACTGACGGAAGGGAGGTGCGCGTGAGCACCACGGAGGGTATGCGGGCCGACTGGGCCGGCAAGGACTTCTACGACGTGCTCGGCGTCAAGAAGGACGCCACGGCCGAGCAGATCAAGAAGGCCTACCGCCGGCTCGCGCGCGCCAACCACCCCGACTCCAACCCCGGCGACAGCGCCGAGAGCCGGGCCAAGCACGACAAGTTCAAGGCGGTCGCCGAGGCCTACGACGTCGTCGGGGACCCGGAGAAGCGCAAGAAGTACGACGAGATGCGGGAGCTCTACGGCTCCGGCGGGTTCCGCGGCGGATTCCCGGGCGGCTCCGGTGGCGCCGGCTTCGACCTCAACGACCTGCTGCGCGACCGGGCCGGCGGCGGCTTCGGCGACATGTTCGGCGACCTGTTCGGCGGTGGCCGGCCCCGCCAGCAGCCGCGCCGCCCGCAGCGGGGAGCCGATGTCGAGACCACCGCGACGATCGGTTTCACCGACGCGATCGAGGGCGTCACCATCCCCCTGCGGCTGACGTCCGACGCCCCGTGTCCCGACTGCCAGGGCACCGGCGGCAAGCCCGGCACCAAGCCCCACATCTGTCCCGAGTGCGAGGGAGCCGGGGTGATCGTGGCGTCGGTGGGCGGTGCCTTCACCATGAACGAGACCTGCCCGGCGTGCGGTGGCCGCCAGCTCGTGTACGACGACCCGTGCCCCACCTGCCAGGGCAGCGGTCGGGGCATGTCCGCCCGCACGATCCAGGCCCGGATCCCCGCCGGCGTCAGGGAGGGCCAGCGGATCCGGCTCCGCGGCAAGGGCGCGGCCGGCGAGCACGGCGGACCGGCCGGAGACCTCTTCGTCAACATCAAGGTCAGCCCCCACCGCCTCTTCGGCCGCAAGGGCGACAACCTCACCCTCGACGTCCCGGTGTCGTTCGACGAGGCCGCACTCGGCGCGGAGATCAAGATCCCCACCCTGGGCGGGGCCCCGGTCACGCTCAAGCTGCCCCCGGGCACGCCCAACGGCCGCACCTTCCGGGTCCGCGGCAAGGGAGCCAAGCGGGCCGACGGGACCACCGGTGACCTGCTGGCGACGGTCCGGGTGCACGTGCCTGCGGTGCTCGACGCCACCGCCCGGGAGGCGGTCGAGGCCTACCGTGCGGCCACCGCCGGCAAGCCGCTGCGCGCCAACCTCTTCGAGGACTCGGCGTGAGCACGCCGTTCCGGGCCCCCGCTCCGGATGCCGCCGTCTACGTGATCAGCGTGGCCGCCGAGCTGTCCGGACTCCACCCGCAGACGCTCCGGGCATACGAACGACTCGGCCTGATCACGCCGGGTCGCACCGTCGGGGGAGGGCGCCGCTACTCCCACCGCGACATCGAGCTGCTGAGGACCATCGCCGAGCTCACCGCGGCCGGGATCGGCATCGAGGGGGTACGCCGCCTCCTCGACCTCGAGAACCAGCTCACTGCCCTGCGGGCGCGCAACGAGGAGCTCGTCGCCGAGCTGGAGGCGACCCGGGAGGCCCTCAGGCAGGCGACGAGCGGGCGCCGTACCGACCCGGGGCCCAACCGGCTGCCGGTGCTCCGCCAGCCGTCGCCGGTCCGGTCCATGGTCGTCTGGCGCCGCCGCTGACTTGTACCCCGCGGTGCGCTCTCGCTCGCGTACCTTCAGCCCTGTGGGGTATTTCGGGAGACGCAAGGAGCGCCGGCTCGTCGCGCTCGAGGAGCTGCGGCGGGCTCGCCAGCTGGTGACCGAGGACGTGACCGTCTTCGGTGAGCAGCTCGCCGAGCTGCACGTGGAGACCATGACCACGGACCTCGACGAGGACATGCGACGTGACTACCAGCGCGCGCTGGACCTCTACGACGAGGCCAAGCACGCCCTGACCCGGGCGAAGGCCACCGAGCACGTCGCCGACGTCCACGCGGTCGTGCCGGTGCTCAACGAAGGACGCTTCCACCTCGCCTGTGTGCTCGCCCGCCGCGACGGCGCGGATCTGCCCCAGCGGCGCCAGCCCTGCTTCTTCAACCCCCAGCACGGGCCCGCGGTCGCGGACGTGCCCTGGACGCCGCCCGGCGGCGTGGAGCGCAAGGTCCCCGTCTGCCGCTCCGACAAGCGCAGGCTCGACGGAGGCGAGGACCCCGAGATCCGCCTGGTGCGGGTGGGAGACCGCTACGTGCCGTGGTTCGCGGCCGAGCGTGAGCGCGGTCTGCTGGTCGCGACGATCGGGTCGGTGGCCGTGTCGGGAGTGCCCCGCTGGGTGATGCTCGAGGCGGACCGCGACCGACTCGGCGGCTGAGTCCCCCGAAGGGGGGTGTACGTCGAGCGGGGCTGGGGTATGAGTGGCCCATGCTCACCGTTGACCCCCAGGGGCTGACCGACGCCGCGGGCCAGGTCGAGGCCACCGGGAGCGCGCTCGCCGGACTCGACGTGGCCGGACCCTTCGCCACCGTCTCCGACGCGCTGGTCGGCTCCCGGACCAGCCAGTCCTGCCTGTGGGTGTCCACCCGGCTCGGGGCGGCGGTCCAGGTCTACTCCGAGGGACTCCAGGCCCTGGCCACGGCGGCGCGCGCCAGTGCCGGTGACTTCTCCGGCACCGACCACGGGGTCGCATCCGGATTCGGGCCGGTCGGCCGGTGAGCACCCCACGGTGCGCGGTCGCCGCCCCACTGGTGGGCAGGGAGAGCCGGTGAGCGCCCTGACCATCGCCCAGGTGAGGTCGTGGCGTCCCGGGGACCTGGACACCGCCGCCGCGGCCGTGGGTGAGGCGTCGACACAGGTGGACGAGCAGGCCCGAGCCCTGTCCCGGACGCTGGAGCAGGCGCTGACGGACGCGCGGGGCTACTGGGCGATGGCGGCCAGCGAGCGCGCCGCCGAGGAGGCAAGGACCGGCGCCCGGCTGGCCGATGCCCTCGACCTCGCCCGGGTCGCCCTCAGGACCGGCGCCACCGACATCGGGCATGCCAAGACCCGGCTGCTCGACACCATCGCCG
Organism: Nocardioides sp.; assembly: GCF_035703625.1. GTDB lineage: Bacteria > Actinomycetota > Actinomycetes > Propionibacteriales > Nocardioidaceae > Nocardioides. Next base: position 4,802 of record NZ_DASSXS010000141.1, read on the forward strand.
GTGCCGAGTCGGAGGGGTACACGGTCGGGGACGACGGCCGGGTCACCGCACCCACCCTGCCGCCGGTGATGACCTCTCCCGAGGGCGCCGCGGCAGCGGCGGCCGAGCGCAACGCCGAGCAGGACCGGCTCAACGACCGTGCCGGCGCGCTCGCCGCCGAGATCGGTGCCGCCCTGGCGGGGGTCGGCAGCGCCGACGCGGCGACCGCCGAGTCGCTCGGCGGGATCGACATCCCGCAGACCCTGGAGTCGGCTGTCGAGGCCTACATCGAGCGGGCGATCACCAGCCGGGACCTGCTGGGAGCCCTCGGCACGGCGGGCGGTGCCATCACCCTGGGGCTGGTCCTGAAGAAGTCGGTCGGCCTCTTCGGGCGGTCGCGGTCCTTCCTGGACTTCCTCCGGGCGTCCTCGGCGCCGATCACCGACTACCAGACCTTCCTGCGCAACATGGGCGCCGGCGACGACGCGCTCCGGGCGTTCGTCAACGGCGCCGCCGACGGTGGGTTCGCGCGCTTCCTCATCGGCAGTCGCGCGGCCCAGGTCGCCGGGAAGGCCTTCCTCCCCCTCACCGTGGTCACCGGTGCCATGGACGCCGTCACCGGCGGCGGGTACGACGGCGCCCGCGGCTGGGCGACGCGCGGCTTCGGCCTCGCCGGAGCCGCGGGAGGCGGAGCCCTGCTCGCCAGCTCCGCGGGCCTGATCGCCCTCGGGCCGGTCGGGGTCGGCATCGCGGGGGCGGCCGTCCTCGGCTACGGCGCCTGGACCCTGGGCAACTACGTCTACGACCACTGGGACGACATCACGGAGTTCGGTGGCGCTGCCCTCGAGTGGACCGGTGACCGGCTCGGCGACGCCTACGACGCCGCCTCCGCCGCCACCGACTGGGCCGGTGACCGGCTCGAGGACGCGGGGGACACCCTCGCAGACGTCGGCTCCTCGGCCCTCGACACGGTCAGCTTCGGACTGCTCTAGGTTCGTGCCGTGCCCGCCACCGAGTCCACGCCGGTCTTCGTCGAGGTCCTGACCGATGAGGAGCTGTCGGTCGTCGCCCGTCCCGGGGCGATGCCGGTGACGCCGTTCCTGGACGACCTCGCCGAGTCCGACCGGGAGACCGCGCGGCGGTCGGCCTACCGCTCCCTGGTGGCCCGCGGAGTCGTGCAGCCACCGACGCCGGAGGCGATCGCTGCCGCGACCGCCCTGCGCGACGGCAGTGTCGAGCTGATGGTGCGCCAGGACGTCAGATCGGTCGTGGCCCTGCGCGAGGCCGCACAGGTGGTCGTCGCCGTCGCGCGGACCACCGTGGCCAGCCAGGACTTCTGGTACGCCCACCTCGTCGACGACGTCGTCCTGCTCGAGGAGGTGAGCAAGGACGGGATGCACCGGTTCGCCCTGGCCGACGCCGCCGCCCTCGAGGAGCTGGCGGTCGGGGCCGCCGTCCACCCGGACTCGGGTGACGGCGACGGCCCGGCGGTTCCGGTCGCCGCGCCTGCCGGCGACCCGACCCCGCCCGACGAGGTGCTCGAGCGGCTGGGGGCGGCGTTCCTGCGCGCCGACGTCGTGGTCCGCCGCCCGGGCGACGACCGGCCCCCCGTGTTCGCGCTGCTGTCCGGGCCCGACGGGTGCTGGGTCATCGAGGCCGGTGACCAGCCGCTCGCGGCCGAGCCGCTCTCCGCCGGGGCGGCGCGGAGCAGGCTCGCCGATGCGGTGGCCTCGGTCCGGGCCGAGGCGGTGACCCTGCGTGGCTGAGCGGGTTCGCGTCCCCCGGCTGCTGAGCAGCTCCCGCTCGATGTGGTTCTCCGCGATCGCGGCTGCAGTGGCGATCCCGGCCGTGGTCGTCTGGGCACTGCTGACCCAGCCGGTGGAGAACCAGGTGGCGGCAGTCGTCGTCGGTGCGCTCCTGCTCGCGTTCCTCGGGGGCCTGGTCTTCCGCACGACCTCGCTCGACACCGAACGTGGGCTGGTCGTGCGCACCGTGGGTGGCGCCTGGCAGCGGTCGGTGGCCTGGGCGGACGCCTCCGTGGTCCGGGTCCGCGGGAACAACGCCGGCCAGGCGCTGCTCGAGGTGCGCGGAGCCGGGCGGCGTACGTCGACGTACCTCCCGCTGGTGGCGGCGGACCTCGGCGGGGACCGCAGCCAGTCGCCGGAGTTCCTGCGCGTTCTCGCCGACCAGGTCGAGCGTTGGTCCCCCGAACGGGGAGCGGTCGTGAAGCTGCTGCGGGCGCAGGCAGACCACGTCGCAGCCGGCGGCGAGGTGCGGGAGTCGCCGGTCGCGCGCGCACACCTGGCCCGGGCCCGCTGACGCCGACGCTCGCGCTCGACCACGAGGCCGCGCGGACCGATACCCTTCGTCCCTGGGAGACGACCCGACAGGGGGTGGCGCAGTGATCGGGGAGTTCTTCCGCGACATCGACTGGCTCCACTTCCTCACGATCCCCGTCTTCACCGGCGTCGTCGGGTGGTTGATCAACTGGTCGGGCCTGGTGATGCTGTTCAGCCCGGTCCGCTTCCACGGGGTGAGGATCCCCGGCATGCGCGAGCTGGCCACGGTGCTGCCCCGCAAGGTGCAGGAGGTGCCCGGCCTGCTGCAGGGCGGGGTCGGCTGGCAGGGCATCATCCCCGCCCGCGCCGCCAAGATGGGCAGCATCGCCGTCGACAAGGCGATCGCCAAGCTGGGCACGCCGTCGGACTTCTACCAGCAGCTCGAGCCGGACCGGATCGCCGAGCACATCGTCACGGTCTTCCGCCCGGAGATCCCCGAGCTCGTCGACGAGGTCATGCGCAAGGAGCACCCGCGGCTCTGGCGCGACCTCCCCCGTCCGGTGCGGGAGGCGGTGATCGAGCGGGTCCAGGCGCAGCTGCCCTCGGTGGTGGGACGGGTGACCGACGAGATCGGCAACCACATCGACCAGCTGCTCGATCCGAAGATCATGGTGATCGACCACTTCCGCAACGACCCGGCGCTGGTCGTCCGGATCTTCCGTGACTTCGGCCAGCGCGAGCTCAACCTGATGGTGGCGTTCGGGTTCGTCTTCGGGTTCCTGCTCGGCATTCCCGTCGCGCTCGCCGACCAGCTCTTCCACCAGTGGTGGCTCCTGCCCGTCCTCGGCGTGATCGTCGGCTGGGTCACCAACGCCCTCGGCATGTGGCTGATCTTCGAACCCCCGGACGAGCGCCGGATCCTGGGGGTGAAGGTGCACGGGCTGTTCCCGCGCCGCCAGGAACAGGCCGCAGAGGTCTACGCCCGGATCATCGCCGACGACGTCATCACCCTCGAGCGCATCGGTGACTTCCTCCTCGACGGCCCGCGCGGGGACCGCACCCGCCAGATGCTGGCAACCGCGCTCAGGCCGGCGATCGACAAGGCGGCCGGCCCGGCGCGTGCCGCGGTCCGGGTCGCCGTCGGGCCCGACCGCTTCGACACCATCCGCGAGTCGGTCGCCCGCGAGGCCGTGGGACGCACGATCAGCCCGTTCAAGGACGAGGAGTTCGGCAAGCGCCAGGCCGAGAAGATCCGGGTGCTCGTGGCCACCCGGACCAAGGAGCTGCCGCCGGCGGACTTCGTGGAGATGATGAGGGCCGCGATCCGCGAGGACGAGTGGATGCTCTACGCCCATGGCGCGATCATGGGACTGGGCGGCGGGTTCCTGCACCTGTGGATCTTCGGAGTGGGTGGATGACAGAGGACGAGTTCGAGGAGGTTCGCGAGATCACCCCGGTCTCGCGCGACACCGGCCAGCCCCCGGCCTTCGCGCCGGCCGTCGAGGCGCTGCCGGGGCTGGCTCGCGTCGCCGCGGCCGCCTGCTGGCACGGGACGGAGTGGGGGGTGCGCACCACCGCCCGGGCCGGGCGCCGGGCGCTCCGGGCGGCGACGGACCCGGGCGAGGCCGCCGCGCTGGCCCGGGATGCGACCGAGGCCGTCGCGGTGATCGGCGGGCTGGCGCGGGCGGTGTCCGCCGGCGTCCCCCTCGCGACCGCCCTGACGTCGGCCGGCGAGTCGCTGGGTGAGCTGGCCGAGCCGCCCGAGACGGGGGCCGATCACGAGCGCCACGACGGGATGACCCTCCGGGAGCGCGGAGCCGAGCTCCTCGAGCGTTCCCGCGACGTGTGGAACGACGACGTCGCCCACCCGGCCTACGAACGCATCCTCGACGAGCTGGCCCCCGACGAGGCCCGGATCCTGCTGCTCCTGCTGCAGGGCGGGCCACAGCCCAGCGTCGACGTGCGGACCGGCGGTCCGGTCGGGATGGTCCACAGCCAGCTGGTCGCTCCCGGGCTGACGATGATCGGTGGCCGCGCCGGGTGCCGGCACCTCGACCAGGTCCCGTCGTACCTCAACAACCTGTTCCGGCTCGGACTCGTGTGGTTCTCGCGCGAGTCACTGCGCGACCCCATGGAGTACCAGGTGGTCGAGGCCCAGCCCGACGTGCTGGCCGCCATGCACTCGGTGAAGTTCCCCAAGGTCGTACGGCGCAGCATCCACCTGACCCCGTTCGGCGAGGACTTCTGCCGCACCTGCCTGGTCGACGAGGACGCCGACTCGGAGACGTCGTTCCCGCCGCACGGCGTCCCGCCCGAGCCGGACTCGGGCGAGCCACCGTCGTCCGGCTAGCTGTGATGTCCAGGCGTGGCGCCGGCCGGCGGAGCCACGAGCAGGGCGTGGGGGCCGGAGTCGACCCGACCGGTCAGGCGTAGGCCTTGAGCGGGAACGGCTGCACGACCTCCGCCTCGGGCGCCCGCGCCACCAGGTGCAGGTGCTCGATGACGTTCTTCATCGACACGCCCTTCTCGACGAACCCGACCGCGCCACGCTCCATGGCCGTCTCGGTGACCTGATCGCTGCACTGGGCCGAGAACATGACGACCCGGGCACGCGGGCAGTGCTCGCGGAGGTGGGGCAGGAGGTCGAGGCCGGCCACCTGCGGCAGGTTGACGTCGAGCAGGATGATGCCCGGCCGGTCCTGCTGGGCCATGGCGAGTGCCTCGTGCGAGTCGCCGGCCGCACCCACCACGTCGACTCCGGCGCGAGCCAGGGCGAGCCGCAGCAGTCCCCGCACGTCCTCGTTGTCGTCGACGATCAGCACGCGCAGCGGGCCGGC
>NZ_DASSXS010000205.1:0-25425 GCF_035703625.1 Nocardioides sp.
GGCGGGCAGCTCGTCGCTCAGCTCTGACCGCGACTGCGGATGCATCGAGCGGAACGCGCGCCGGGACGCGACGTTGTCGCGCACCACGCGGAGGAGATCACGGGGGAGTGCGGCGCGGACCCGGTCGTCCCACCCCGGCCGGGCGCCGAGCTCGCGGTAGGCCACCTGCTGGAGGTGGCCGGCGGCGGCCAGCACGTCCGGCGTCGTGCGCGGGTCGGCGATGGCCCGTTCCGCGGCCACGATCTGGTCGACAACGTGGCCCGCCGACCTGGCCTCGGCGGGCTGCCCGCGCAGGGCCCTCGCCAGCTGGGGCGGGAGGTCGGCCGTGCCGTTGCCGGTCAGGGCCTCCGGACTCGACGACGGCGCGGCGGTCGGGGTGGGGGTGCCGCTCCGGCCGGCGCCGGTGCGCTCCTCCCCGGTGCCCGGGGTGCAGCCGCCCGCCAGCACGCACAGCAGTGCGGCGGCGGGGACCGAGGTCGTGCGGAGCATGAGAAGGCCTGGGGGACGAGGGTGCCTGAGGTCAGAGGATGCCCGCCACGGGCGCGCCGTAAACTGGCCCGGCCCCCCTGCCGATCCCGGCCGGGGGCTGTCGTGCTGCGCCCCCGGAACCCTGGGCCGCGAGGAGGGACCGTTGAGCCTCACCGGACTGGCCGACGCCGTCCTCGCCGACCCCACTCTGGCCGGGGCCGTCGAGGATGCTCGCGGCGGCGCGCTCACCGAGCTCGACCTCACCGGGCCCCCGGCGCTGCGCCCCTTCGTGGTCCGGGGCCTGCTCGACGCCGGCCGCACCGTGCTCGCGGTGACCCCCACGGCCCGGGAGGCCGAGGACCTGGTGTCCGCCCTGGGCGACCTGGTGGACCCGGCCGAGGTCGGCTACTACCCCAGCTGGGAGACGCTCCCGCACGAGCGACTGAGCCCCCGGAGCGACACCGTCGGGCGACGGCTGGCGGTCCTGCGCCGGCTGCGGCACCCCGGCGCCGGAGCCACCGACGGACCGCTGCGGGTCGTGGTCACCCCGGTCCGCTCGATGCTCCAGCCGCAGGTCAAGGGACTCGGCGACCTCGCGCCGGTCGCCCTGGCCCCCGGCGACACCGCCCCCCTCGAGGACCTCGTACGCCGGCTCGCGGACGCGGCGTACTCACGGGTCGACCTGGTCGAGAAGCGCGGCGAGTTCGCGGTCCGCGGCGGCATCGTCGACGTGTTCCCGCCGACCGAGGAGCACCCGCTGCGCGTCGAGCTCTGGGGCGACGACGTCGACGAGATCCGCAGCTTCTCGGTCGCCGACCAGCGGACCCTGGAGGCCGTCGACCGGCTCTGGGCACCCCCGTGCCGTGAGCTGCTGCTCACCGAGGCCGTTCGCCAACGCGCGGCCGAGCTGGGGCAGCAGCATCCCCAGCTGGTCGAGATGACCGACAAGATCGCGGCCGGGATCGCGGTGGAGGGAATGGAGTCCCTGACTCCGGTCCTGGTCGACGACATGGAGCTGCTGGTCGACCTGATGCCCACCGACACCCATGTCCTGGTCGTCGACCCCGAACGCGCGCGGTCCCGCGCCCACGACCTGGTCGCCACGAGCGAGGAGTTCCTGGGTGCGAGCTGGGCGGCCGCCGCCGGCGGGGGCACCGCCCCGATCGACCTCGCGGCCGCGTCGTACCGCGCGATCGGGGACGTGCGGCAGCACGCGCTCGGACTGGGCCGCCCCTGGTGGACCATGAGCCCGTTCGGGCTGGACGGAGACCTCGACAGCGGACTCGACGCGCAGGCCGGCGAGGACCCCGGCGCGGTGGAGAGCCGTGCGCTGCCCGCGCGTCCCGCCGAGTCCTACCGCGGCGACCTCGAGGCGGCCGTCAAGGACATCGAGCAGTGGCGTCGCGACGGCTACCGGATCGTGGTGGTCCACCCCGGCCACGGTCCCGCGCAGCGCATGGCCGAGGTGCTCGCCGAGCACGACGTGCCGGCCCGGCTCGTCGACCAGGACGACGTGGACCCGCCGGCCGCCGACGTGGTCACCGTGACCTGCGCGTCCGTCGACCACGGGTTCGTGGACGCGACCAACCGGCTCGTGCTGCTCACCGGCGACGACCTGTCGGGGCAGCGGTCCTCGACCCGCGACATGCGTCGCATGCCGGCGCGGCGCAAGCGGCAGATCGACCCGCTCGAGCTGGCGGCCGGCGACTTCGTCGTGCACGAGCAGCACGGCGTCGGACGGTTCGTGGAGATGAAGCAGCGCGAGGTCGGCGGCGCCACCCGCGAGTACCTCGTCCTGGAGTACGGCGCCTCCAAGCGTGGCGGCCCACCGGACCGGCTCTACGTGCCGGCCGACGCGCTCGACCAGGTCACGAGGTACGTCGGCGGCGAGCAGCCGAGCCTGGACCGGCTGGGCGGCGGCGACTGGACCCGGCGCAAGAACCGGGCCCGCAAGGCGGTCCGCGAGATCGCGGCCGAGCTGATCAAGCTCTACGCCGCCCGGCAGGCCACCCAGGGCTACGCGTTCGGGCCCGACAGCCCCTGGCAGCGCGAGCTCGAGGACGCCTTCCCGTTCACCGAGACCCCCGACCAGCTCAGCACCGTCGACGAGGTCAAGGCCGACATGCGCCGGACCGTGCCGATGGACCGACTGGTCTGCGGCGACGTCGGCTACGGCAAGACCGAGATCGCGGTCCGTGCGGCGTTCAAGGCGATCCAGGAGGGCAAGCAGGTGGCGGTCCTCGTCCCCACCACGCTGCTCGTCACCCAGCACCAGTCGACCTTCGCCGAGCGGATGAGCGGCTTCCCGGTCAACCTCAGGTCGCTGTCGCGCTTCCAGACCGACACGGAGGCCCGCGAGGTCATCGAGGGCCTCGCCGACGGCAGCGTCGACATCGTCATCGGCACCCACCGCCTGCTCAACCCCGACATCAAAATGAAGGACCTCGGCCTGATCATCGTCGACGAGGAGCAGCGGTTCGGCGTCGAGCACAAGGAGCAGATGAAGCGGCTGCGCACCTCGGTCGACGTGCTGAGCATGAGTGCCACCCCGATCCCGCGCACCCTGGAGATGGCGATCACCGGGATCCGCGAGATGTCGACGATCACCACCCCGCCCGAGGAACGGCACCCCGTCCTCACCTACGTCGGCGGCTACGAGGACCGCCAGGTCGTGGCGGCCATCCGGCGCGAGCTGCTCCGCGAGGGGCAGGTCTTCTACATCCACAACCGGGTCTCCTCGATCGAGAAGGCGGCGTTGCGGCTGCGCGAGCTGGTTCCCGAGGCCCGGGTGGCGACCGCGCACGGACAGATGGGTGAGCACCAGCTCGAGCAGGTGATGCTCGACTTCTGGGAGAAGCGCTTCGACGTCCTGGTGTGCACCACGATCGTCGAGTCGGGCCTGGACGTGTCCAACGCCAACACCATGATCATCGAGCGGGCCGACACCCTCGGCCTCAGCCAGCTGCACCAGCTGCGAGGCCGCGTGGGCCGGTCCCGGGAGCGTGCCTACGCCTACTTCCTGTATCCCCAGGAGAAGCCGCTGACCGAGACCGCGCACGAACGTCTCGCCACCCTGGCCCAGCACTCCGACCTCGGCGGGGGGATGGCGATCGCGATGAAGGACCTGGAGATCCGCGGTGCGGGCAACCTGCTCGGCGGCGAGCAGTCCGGACACATCGCCGACGTCGGCTTCGACCTCTACGTGCGGCTGGTCGGCGAGGCGGTCCAGGAGTTCCGCGGCGACTCGGAGCCCGAGCTCCGGGAGGTCCGGATCGAGCTGCCGATCGACGCCCACCTTCCGCACGAGTACGTCCCCAGCGAGCGGCTGCGCCTCGAGATGTACAAGCGCCTCGCCGAGGTCCGCTCCGGCAGCGACGTCGACGAGCTGCAGGCCGAGCTCGAGGACCGCTACGGCGCTCCGCCGGAGGAGGTGGTGTCGCTGCTCTTCGTGGCCAGGTTCCGGGCGCGGGCCCGGGAGGCGGGCGTCGGCGAGGTCACGATCTCCGGCAAGTACGTCCGGTTCGCGCCGGTCAGCCTCCCCGAGTCGCGCGTCGTACGCCTCCAGCGACTGCACCCCAGGAGCGTCGTCAAGCCGCAGGTGGACACGATCCTCGTGCCCCGCCCGCAGACCGCCGCGGTCGGGGGTCGTCCGATCGCTGGCATCGCCCTGCTTGAATGGGCCCGGCAGATCATCGACGCCGTGATCGACCCGGATCACGCGCAGAAGGAGACCTCGTGAGCATGCCCCGCCTCGGTTGGCTCGGCGCAGTCGGCGCCGCCGTCGTCCTGCTCAGCGGCTGTGGGGCCGTGCAACCCGGCGTCGCGGCCGAGGTCGGCGAGGACACCATCACCGTGGACCAGGTCGACGAGCTGACCCGCAGCCTCTGCGCCGTGCTGGAGGACCTCCCCGAGGACGACCCCAACACGCCCCCAGCGGTGAGCGGGGAGCAGGCCCGCAACAACGCCATGCAGAGCCTGATCCTCCAGTCGATCGCCGACCAGATGGCCGCGGACTACGACGTCGAGGCCGGACCGGACTTCGATGCCCAGGTGGATCGGGTGAAGCTGCAGTTCGGCAGCGTCGACGACGACTTGGTCGACGCCGCCCTCCCGGCGTACACCTCGGTCGCCTACTTCATCGACATCATGCGGCAGGTCGGCGAGACCACCGAGAGTGGACTCTCGCCGGACGAGTCGCTCTCCGCGGGCATCCAGGTCGCCCAGGAGTGGGAGGCCGACCACGGGATCGAGACCAACCCCCTCTTCGGCAGCTTCAGCATCGGCGACCAGGAGATCGAGTCCGAGCGGACCGACCTCGCCTTCCCGGCGAGCCAGTCGGCGAAGGACGCCGAAGAGGGGTCCGACTCCTACGCCGCCTCGCTCCCCGAGTCCCAGCGCTGCGGCTGACGGTGTGGACCCCGCCGCCGACCGCCTCGCCGAGTTCCTCGAGGTGATGCGCCAGCTGCGCGCCGAGTGCAGCTGGAAGCGGGAGCAGACCCACCGGTCGCTGACGCGGTACCTGCTCGAGGAGACCCACGAGACGATCGAGGCCATCGACACCGGCGACGAGACCGGTGACTGGGGCCACCTGCGCGAGGAGCTCGGCGACCTGCTGCTCCAGGTCTGGTTCCACACCGTGATCGCCGAGGAGGCCGGCGAGTTCACGCTCGACGACGTCGTCGGCGACATCATCGACAAGATGCGGCGGAGGAACCCGCACGTCTTCGCGCCGCCCGGCCAGGAGCGGGCGGCGGCGGGCGATGCCACCTCGGTCAACGAGGTGTGGGAGTCGATCAAGGCGACCGAGAAGGCCCGCGCCTCGGTCACCGACGGGCTCCCGCCCGGCCTGCCGGCGCTGCTCTACGCCGACAAGGTCCTCGACCGTCTCGCCAGGGCCGGCCGCCCCGCCGAGGCGACCGGCGACGACCTCGGCGAGCGCCTGCTCGCGCTCGTGGCCGAGGCCAGGGAGACCGGGGTGGACCCGGAGCAGGCGCTGCGGGACGCCGTACGCCGCCTGCTCTGAGCGGACCCGCCTTCCCGGATCGGGCACCCGGCGCCGTTAGGCTGAGCGGAGCCCGCCACCCCCGAACAGGAGCCGTCCACCTTGGCATCGATCGAAGCCGTCGGCGCCCGCGAGATCCTCGACTCGCGCGGCAACCCCACCGTCGAGGTCGAGGTCGCCCTCGATGACGGAGCGTTCGCCCGGGCAGCCGTGCCCAGCGGCGCGTCCACCGGCGCCTTCGAGGCGGTCGAGCTGCGCGACGGCGGCGACCGCTACCTCGGCAAGGGGGTCGGCAAGGCGGTCGACGCGGTCATCCAGACCATCGGCCCCGCCATCGAGGGCCTGACCGCGGACGACCAGCGGCTGGTCGACCAGACGATGCTCGAGCTCGACGCGACCCCCAACAAGGCCACGCTGGGCGCCAACGCGATCCTCGGCACCTCGCTGGCCGTCGCCCGGGCCGCCGCCGACTCGGCCGGGCTGCCGCTCTACCGGTACGTCGGCGGACCCAACGCCCACCTGCTGCCGGTGCCGATGATGAACATCCTCAACGGTGGGGCGCACGCCGACACCAACGTCGATGTCCAGGAGTTCATGGTCGCGCCGATCGGCGCCCCGACCTTCCGGGAGGCGCTCCGGCAGGGCGCCGAGGTCTACCACGCGCTGAAGGCCGTGCTGAAGAAGAAGGGCCTGGCCACCGGTGTCGGCGACGAGGGCGGCTTCGCTCCCGACCTGGGGAGCAACCGCGACGCCCTCGACCTGATCGCCGACGCGGTCGGCCAGGCGGGGCTCGAGCTCGGCCGGGACGTCGTACTGGCGCTCGACGTCGCCGCGAGCGAGTTCTGTGAGAAGAACGAGTACACCTTCGAGGGCAAGAAGAAGTCGGCCGAGGAGATGACCACCTACTACGCCGACCTGGTCTCGTCCTACCCCATCGTCTCGATCGAGGACCCACTCGACGAGGACGACTGGGACGGCTGGAAGGCGATCACCGACGAGCTCGGCGGGCGCACCCAGCTGGTCGGCGACGACCTGTTCGTCACCAACGTCGAGCGACTGGCCCGGGGGATCAGCGGCGGTCAGGCCAACGCGCTGCTGGTGAAGGTCAACCAGATCGGCTCGCTCACCGAGACCCTCGACTCCGTGGAGCTGGCCCATCGCAGCGGCTTCCGCTGCATGATGAGCCACCGGTCCGGCGAGACCGAGGACACCACGATCGCCGACCTCGCGGTCGCCACGAACTGTGGCCAGATCAAGACCGGTGCACCGGCTCGCTCCGAGCGGGTCGCGAAGTACAACCAGCTCCTGCGCATCGAGGACGAGCTCGGCGACGCCGCCCGGTACGCCGGCGCCGCGGCCTTCCCGCGGTTCGGAGGCTGAGCAACCGCCATGGCACAGCGGCGCAGCGCACGCGGCGGTCCCGGAGGCACCCGGAGGCCGGGCGGACGGGGGACGTCCCCGCAGCGGTCCCGCGCCGCCGCGCCCGCGGCGGCCTCCCCCGAGCAGCGCAGGCCCCGGTTCACGGGTCGTGCCGCGATCCTGGTCCTCGTCGTGGCCGTGCTCACGGTGTCCTACGCCTCCTCCCTGCGGGCCTACCTGCAGCAGCGCTCCCACATCGCCGACCTCAAGGCGCAGATCGCCGAGCGATCCGCCAGCATCGACGACCTCGAGCGGGAGAAGCGCCGCTGGCACGACCCGGCCTACATCCAGGCCCAGGCGCGCGAGCGGTTCGGCTACCTGATGCCCGGCCAGACGTCGTACGTCGTCCTCGGCGAGGACGGCAAGCCGCTCGAGAGCGACACCGACCTGCCCGACCCGTCCGAGGTGCGCGAACGCGAGCCGGAGGCCTGGTGGGGTCCGGTCTGGCAGTCCGCCGAGCTCGCGGGCGACCCGCCGCGGGGCCAGGCGCCGCCGGCCGCCGAGATCCTGGCCCCGGCCGGCAAGCGCCGGTGATCGACCCGTCCGACGAGGCGGCCGTGGCGGCCCAGCTCGGCCGCGAGCCTCGCGCGATCCACGAGGTCGGGCACCGCTGCCCCTGCGGCCACCCCGACGTGGTGACCACAGAACCCCGGCTGCCGGACGGGACGCCGTTCCCGACCACCTACTACCTCACCTGCCCCCGCGCGGCGTCCCGGATCGGGACCTTGGAGGGATCCGGGCTGATGAAGGAGATGCAGGACCGGCTCGCCACCGACCCGGAGCTCGCGGCCGCCTACGAGGCGGCCCACAGGAGGTACCTCGAGGCCCGCGCCGCGCTGGCCGGCGAGATCGGGCAGAACGTGCCCGAGATCGAGGGTGTCTCGGCCGGCGGGATGCCCGACCGCGTGAAGTGCCTCCACGTGCTCGCGGCCCAGTCGCTGGCCCAGGGCCGCGGGGCCAACCCGCTCGGCGACGAGGTCCTCGGCCTGCTCGGTCCCTGGTGGGAGCCCGGCCCGTGCGTCAGCCCGTGGGTGGACGGGTCGCCGGAGCCGTGAGCACGATCGCCGCGGTCGACTGCGGCACCAACACGATCAAGCTCCTGATCGGCGACCTCCCCGAGGTGGCTGTCCGCGAGACCCGGATGATCCGGCTCGGGCAGGGTGTGGACCGGTCGGGCAGGATCTCGGAGGAAGCGCTGGGCCGGGCCTTCGCCGCGGTCGACGAGTACGCCGCCCTGATCGGCGCGCACGACGTCTCCCGGATCCGCTTCTGCGCCACCTCGGCCACCCGCGACGCCGAGAACGGCGAGGTCTTTGCCGCCGGCGTCCGTGACCGCCTCGGCGTCACCCCGGAGGTGCTGACCGGCGACGAGGAGGCCGCACTCGCCTTCGACGGCGCGGTGCGCCACCTCCGGACCCCGCCGAGGACCCCGGTGCTGGTCGTGGACATCGGCGGTGGGTCGACCGAGCTCGTCCTCGGTGGTGCCACCCCCGAGCGCGCCCACTCGATGGACGTCGGCTCGGTCCGGCTGCACGAGCGCCACCTGCACGGCGACCCGCCGACCACCGATCAGGTCCGGGCCTGCATCGACGACATCGACGCCACGCTCGACGAGAGCCCGGTGGACCCTTCCGCCGCGGCCACCGTCGTCGGTGTGGCCGGGACGATCCTGTCGGTGGTGGCCGGGGTGCTGGACCTGCCGGCGTACGACCGCGACGTGCTCGACCAGTCCGTGGTGCCCGTCGAGCAGGTCCACGAGTTCGTCGACCGGCTGGTCGCGATGCCGCTCGAGGAGCGGCTCGCCCTGCCCTGGATGCACCCCGGCCGGGCCGACGTGATCGACGCCGGGGCGCTCATCCTCTCGCGGGTGCTGCGGCGGACCCGGGTGGAGTCGCTGGTGGCGTCCGAGGCCGACATCCTGGACGGAATTGCGTGGTCCATCGCCGGGTGAAACGTTTGGACCGAAGCGACAAGGGAACGGAGGCAGCATGAGCGATCAGACCACTCACCGGTCAGAGGAGCCCATCGGCGCCCTGGTCCACCGGTTGTCAGAGCAGATCCCCGAGCTGGTGCGCAGCGAGCTGCGGCTCGCCCAGGCAGAGCTCACCGAGAAGGGGAAGCGCGCGGGTCTGGGCATCGGGATGTTCAGCGCCGCCGGGCTGCTCGCCTTCCTCGGCCTCTCGACCCTGGTCGCGACCGCCATCCTGGCCCTCGCGCTCGTCCTGCCCGGCTGGGCCGCGGCGCTGATCGTCGCGGTCCTCCTGTTCGCCGGGGCCGGTGTCGCGGCCGTCGTGGGCAAGAAGGAGGTCGACCAGGCGACCCCGCCGGCGCCGGAACGCACCATCGCCAACGTCCGTGAGGACGTCGCGACCGTCAAGGGAGGCCACTCATGAACCGCTCCAACGTCAACGGCTCGTCGCCCGAGGCGATCGAGGCCGAGATCGAGCGCCAGCGTGACGAGCTGGCCGACACGGTCTCCGCCCTTCAGGAGCGCCTCGACGTCAAGACCCGGGCCAGGGAGAAGGCCGCCGAGCTGCGCGAGCGCGCGACGACCGACACCGGCAAGCCGCGTCCCGAGCTCGCCGCCCTCGCGGCCGCGATGGTCGCCGGTGTGGTCGGGTTCGTCGTGTGGCGCAGACGCCGCTGAGCGGGCCGCTGCCGCACCCGGCGACGGGCCGGTCGTTCGACTCCCCGGTCCCGCCCGGCTCGGGCTGGCCGGACGATCCCGCCACGCCCCAGACCCCGGTGGCCAGCACGCCCGCCCGGGTACGCCGCCTCGCGGCGACCGACGAGCTCGCCGAGCTGGAGGCGCGGATCTCGGTCTGCCGCGCCTGCCCGCGCCTGGTGCGTTGGCGTGAGGACGTCGCACGTGACAAGCGGGCGTCGTTCGCCGACCAGCCCTACTGGGGCCGGCCCATCGCCGGCTGGGGGGACCCGCACCCGGGCATCCTGATCGTCGGCCTGGCGCCGGCGGCCAACGGCGGCAACCGCACCGGCCGGGTCTTCACCGGCGACAGCTCGGGCGACTGGCTCTTCGCCAGCCTGCACCGCGTCGGGCTCGCCACACAGCCCACCTCCACCCACGCCGGGGACGGCCAGCGGCTGGTGGGCGCCCGGATGGTCGCGACCGTGCGCTGTGCACCACCCGCCAACAAGCCCACCGTGACCGAGCGCGACACCTGTGCCCCCTGGCTGCGGGCCGAGATCGAGGCGCTGGCGGCCTCGGTGCGCGTGGTGGTCGCCCTCGGCGGCTACGGCTGGGGCGCGACGCTCTCGGCCTACCGCGACGCGGGGTACGACGTCCCGAGACCGCGCCCGCGCTTCGCCCACGCCGGGGAGGCCGACCTGGGCGGGGTCACCCTGCTCGGCTGCTACCACCCCAGCCAGCACAACACGTTCACCGGGCGGCTCACCCCGGCGATGCTGGATGACGTGTTCGTCCGGGCCCGGGCGCTGGCAGACTCGGAGGCGTGAGCCTCCACGCGATCACCGTCCTCGGTCACGACCGCCCCGGCATCATCGCCGAGACCACCGGCAAGCTGGCGGGGCTGGGCCTCAACCTCGAGGACTCCACCATGACCCTGCTGCGGGGTCACTTCGCGATGATGCTGATCTGCGCCGGCTCGGCCAGTGGCCGGGAGATCGAGTCGGCCCTCGCGCCGCTGACCGGTGACGGGACGCTGACCGTGACCGTGCGCGAGGTGCCGCAGGAGCACGCCTGGGCCACCGACGGCACGTCGTGGGTGCTGACCGTCCACGGCGGCGACCGGCCCGGCATCGTCTCGTCCATCGTCGGCGAGGTAGCCAGGGTGGGTGGCAACATCACCGACCTGACGACCCGCCTCTCGGGCGACCTCTACCTGCTCATCGCCGAGATCGACCTCCCCGCCGCCACGGACGTCGCGGCGGTCGAGGCCGCGATCCAGGCCGTCGCCGCGTCGCTCGGGGTGGGCGCCACCCTGCGCCCGGCCGAGGCCGACGACCTGTGACCGAGCCCGTCGCCGACGACCTGGTGGCGTCCTGGGCGGAGACGGACCTCGGCGTGCGGGGGCGGATCCGCCCGGTGGTGCGGGCGCCGGCGGTGGTGCTCTCGTCGGCCGGCGACCAGGTGGACCCGGCGGCGCCCGGGACCGTGCAGCTGGCCGCGGACCTCGTGGCGACCATGCGGATCAGTCCCGGCTGCGTGGGACTCGCAGCGCCCCAGGTGGGCGTGTCCGCCAAGGTCTTCTGCGTCGACGTCTCGGGGCACGCGAAGGCCACGGAGCACCACGGAACCTTCGTGCTGTGCAACGCTGAGGTCGTGGAGGCGTCCCGCAACGCGAAGGCCCGGGAAGGGTGCATGAGCGTGCCCGACCTCACCGGCGACGTGAAGCGGGCCTCGCGGCTCGTGGTGCACGGGCAGCTGCCGGGGAGCGGGCGCGAGGTGCGGCTCACCGCACGCGCGTTCGAGGCGCGCGCGCTCCAGCACGAGATCGACCACTGTGACGGCCTGCTCTTCCTCGACCGCGTCGCCAGCGCGCACGCGGTCCACCCGCGCAAGACCTACTTATGAACCCCGCCTGATCACCAGCCCTGCCCCCGTATCCCAATCGGCAGAGGAAGTCGCCTTAAAAGCGATGCCAGTCTGGGTTCGACTCCCAGCGGGGGCACTGATGCGGAACAGCACCGCTCTCCCGTACGTTGAACAAGTCGGTATCCCCGTAGACTGGGGAGACAGACCTGTGTGCCGTCAGATGGACGGTCACCTCGGGCCTCCAAGGAGGAGACCATGCAGAGCAACAACCCGGTGTTCCGGCGTTCGGATGCCTTCAACGGGGCGTCGGCGAACGCCTATGGCAACCAGACCTACCCGGGCAACGGTGCCGCGCACCAGAGCTACGGGCAGACCCCCGGCCACGGCGAGCCGCAGTACGGCGCTCCCACCATCACCGGGCGGCCGATGACGATCGACTCGGTCGTCCAGAAGACCGCCATCTCGCTCGCGGTCGTGATCGTGTTCGCCACCATCACGTGGTGGTACACCGGCGACATCAAGAGCGACTCGGCCGAGGCGCAGCAGAACATGGGCGCTCTCTACGGCGCCCTGATGATCGGCTCGCTCGGCGCGTTCGCCCTGTCGATGGTCAACTCCTTCAAGCGGGTGGTGAGCCCGGCGCTGGTGATCGCGTTCTGTGCCCTCGAGGGCATCGCGCTCGGTGCGTTCAGCAAGTTCATCGACGCGGTCTTCGTGGCCGACAACACCAGCATCAGCGGAAACATCGTCGTCCAGGCGGTGATCGGTACCTTCGCGGCCTTCGCCGGCACCCTCGCCACCTACAAGTTCTTCAACATCCAGGTCGGCAACAAGTTCCGCACGTTCGTGATCGCCGCCATGTTCGGCATGGTCGGCCTCGGCCTGCTGGAGATGGTGCTGGGTGCGTTCGGCAACCAGATCGGCCTGTTCGGCTTCGGCGGCATGGGCCTGCTGTTCGCCATCGGCGGCCTGGTGCTCGGCGTGTTCATGCTGATCCTCGACTTCGACTTCGTCGAGAAGGGCGTGGCCGCCGGCATCGACGAGCGTGAGTCCTGGCGGGCGGCGTTCGCGCTCACCGTCAGCCTGGTCTGGATCTACACCAACCTGCTCCGCATCCTGGCGATCTTCAGCCAGGACTGACGCGACGGCGAGGGGGTTGGCCGGTCGACTGGCTGGTCGACGAGGACAACCTCCTCAGCCTCCGGCAACGACCTCGTCGGCGTCGGGCGCCTGGGCCTCGGCCTGGGGTGCCCGGCGCCGATGCCGCATCTCGACCCAGAGACCGCGCACGCCGCGACGTGAGCCGGCGACCTCGGTGCCGTCGAGCTCGGTGCCCGGGGTGCGGACCGCCTGGACGGCGGCGGCCCCGATCGGCAGCACGCCCTCGCCACGGTTCGGCTGGGGCGCCAGCTCGGCCGTCGGCACGAGCTTCAGCGCGGCCAGCACCGATGGCAGCAGCACGCCCGCCACCGAGCGGTAGCCGTCTGCCGACGGGTGGAACTGGTCGGGCCCGAACAGCAGCGCCGGGGCGGCGGCGAACTCCGGGCCGAGGATCGGGCCCAGCGACACGGTGCGGCCACCCTCCTCGATGACGACGACGGTCTGGGCGCCTGCCATCTTGCGGGACCAGATCCTGGCCACCTGCTTCAGCGGCGGTGGGACGGGTCCCAGCGTGCCCAGGTCGGGGCAGGTGCCGACCACGACCTCGATGCCGGCGTCACGCAGGCGGCGTACCCCTTCGCGGAGGTGCCGGACCGAGACCGCCGGTGGCACCGCGTGGGTCACGTCGTTGGCGCCGATGAGGATCACGGTGACGTCGGGCTGCGTCGCCAGGGCGCGGTCGATCTGCGCGGCCAGCTCGGAGGTCTGGGCGCCGACCACCGCGAACTCGCGCAGGTGCACCCGGCGGTTCGCCCGCTCCGCGAGACCGCTGGCGAGGAAAGCACCGGGCGTGTCCTCGACACGGAAGACGCCGTAGCCGGCGGCGCTGGAGTCGCCGAGCAGAGCCACCCGCAGCGCCGGCCCGGGCCGGCCGCGGCCGTACCAGCCCGTGGCGTCCGGTGGCTTGTCCTCGGTGAGGATCCCGATCGTCTTGCGGGCGAGCGTCGCCTCGGCGTAGAGCAGGGCGCCTGCCGTGCCGGCCAGAGCGGTGGCGGTGCCCCCGCCCCAGGCTGCGAGGGAGGCGAGCTTGCGGGCGGCTCCGGCGTTCTCCACGCCCCAACTCTACGGAACCCGGCGCGGTCCCACCGGGCCCTTCCGCGGACCGGCTCTCAAGGGCCCTGCAAGCAATTCCTAAGTTCGTTGCAATCGTTGCAATTACACAAGTGTCATCTGGTGGTCTATGCCGGTCCGTACCACTCACGCAACAACTCCACATGGGGGAATGCATGTCTCTGCTCAGCAACCGCATCACGGCCGTCGTCGCCGGCTCCGTCCTCGTCGTCGCCATCGGCGGCACCGGCGCCGTCGCCGGCGACCTGATCGGCTCCAACGACATCCGCGACGGCGGAGTGCACCCGGTCGACCTCGGCGCCGGGCTCCAGGACCGGATCGCCAACAAGGCCACCGACCGCCAGGTCGAGGGGCTGAAGGCCCAGCTGGCCGGATACCAGTCCGAGCTGAGCGACCTCGAGGGCCGGGTTGCGGCTCTCGAGGGCGCGTCCGCCACCGGCGCCGACGTCAACACCAACTGGGTGCCGGGTCCCGGCGCCTCGATCCCGGCCGCCAACACGGTCGTCCTCGACACGAGGAACACCCCGGACGACCCGGAGACCAGCTGGAACGACTCGCACACGTCGTACGCCTCGATCCGCAACCTCGACCTGCCCGTCTCGAAGGGCTCGGTCATCGAGTTCACCTACCAGCTCGCCGAGGGGGCGCAGACCGGCTGGGGCGCCCCTCGCGTCCAGATCCGTGTCAACGGGGTGACCTACAGCTCCGCGCACCAGATCAACCCGGACTACGGCCAGGCGAACGCCGACGGCACCTTCACCATCTCCGTCCCGGCCACGTCGATGAACGACAACTCGGCTACGCAGGTCCCGGAGGGCACCATCGCCCGGGCGACGCTCGCCTACGACCACCAGCCCACCCCGGGCGTGGTCACCTTCACCAACCTGGTGATCGACGGACAGCCGATCAGCTTCCAGTGAGCTGAGCCCAGGCCTCAAGCGGAGGGGCGGTCACCTCGCGGTGGCCGCCCCTTCGTCTGCACCCACTAGATTGGCGGCGTGCAGTACGTCAACTCCCTCCTGGACCTGATCGGCGACACCCCGCTCCTGCGGCTCTCGAGGTCGCTCGCTCCCGAGCTCGCGGCAGACGCCGGGCCACTGGTGCTGGCGAAGATCGAGTACCTCAACCCGGGCGGCTCGGTGAAGGACCGGATCGCCACCCGGATGATCGACGCCGCGGAGGCCGAGGGGCTGCTCAAACCGGGCGGCACGATCGTGGAGCCGACCTCGGGCAACACCGGCGTCGGCCTGGCGATGGTGGCCCAGGCGCGCGGCTACCGGTGCGTCTTCGTCTGTCCCGACAAGGTCAGCGAGGACAAGGTCAACGTGATGAAGGCCTACGGCGCCGAGGTGGTGGTCTGCCCCACCGCAGTCGCCCCCGATCACCCCGACTCCTACTACAACGTTTCCGACAAGCTCGCCTCCGAGCCGGGCGCGTGGAAGCCCGACCAGTACTCCAACCCGCACAACCCGCGCTCCCACTACGAGACCACCGGCCCGGAGATCTGGAAGCAGACCGACGGGAAGATCACCCACTTCGTCGCCGGCGTGGGCACCGGCGGCACGATCTCGGGCGTCGGGCGCTACCTCAAGGAGCAGAACGAGGACGTCCAGGTGATCGGCGCCGACCCGGCCGGTTCGGTCTACTCGGGGGGCACCGGCCGCCCCTATCTCGTCGAGGGCGTGGGCGAGGACTTCTGGCCCGAGACCTACGACCGCGACGTCGCCGACCGGATCATCGAGGTCTCCGACGCCGACTCGTTCGCCTTCACCCGTCGGCTGGCCCGCGAGGAGGCGCTGCTGGTCGGGGGGTCCTCCGGGATGGCGGCGTACGCCGCGAAGCAGCTCGCCGCCGAGCTGGCCGGCACGCCGGAGGGCGAGAACGCCGTGATCGTGGTCCTGCTCCCCGACTCGGGGCGCGGCTACCTGACCAAGGTGTTCAACGACGAGTGGCTCAACCAGTACGGCTTCGCGGTCAGCGCCGAGCTCGAGCGCGACGAGAAGACGGTCGGCGAGGTGCTGCGCGGCAAGTCCGGGCAGCTGCCCGACCTGGTCCACACCCACCCCGGCGAGACCATCGCGGAGGCCGTCGCGATCCTGCAGGAGTACGGCGTCTCGCAGATGCCCGTGGTCCGCGCGGAGCCGCCGATCGTGGCCGCCGAGGTGGCCGGGTCCGTGTCCGAGCGGACCATCCTCGACGCGCTCTACACCGGCCGGGCACGGCTCACCGACTCGGTCGAGCAGCACATGTCGCCCGCGCTGCCGACGGTCGGCTCCTCCGAGCCGGCCCGCGACGCGGTCGCGCTGCTCGAGGGGGCCGACGCCCTGCTGGTCCAGGAGGACGGGAAGCCGGTGGGCGTGCTGACCCGGCAGGACCTGCTGGCCTTCCTCGCCCGCGGCTGACCACCCCGTTGAATGGGGGATTCGTGACCCATGAGTGGGGGATCCGTGCTCCCGGCTGAGCCGTAATCCCGTTCTCAAGGGTCGGGAATCCCCATCTCAACGGTCCGGAATCCCCCACTCAACGAGTGGTAACGAGAACATGTTCTAGTCTGGGGGTCATGACGGCCACCCCGGCGATCGACGGCTGGTTCACCACCGGACCGGAGCCGACCCTGCTCGGCTCCCGGTGCGACTCGTGCTCGACGGTGTTCTTCCCGCCGACCGGACCCGAGGGGTTCTGCCGCAACCCCGCGTGCGGCGGCGAGTCCTCCACGGCGGTTCCGCTGTCGCGCCGGGGTCGGGTCTGGTCCTACACCGACGCCCAGTACCAGCCCCCGCCGCCGTACATCTCGCCGACGGACCCGTTCGAGCCGTTCGCGCTCGCTGCGGTCGAGCTGGACGAGGGGATGGTCGTGCTCGGACAGGTCGCAGCCGGTTACGGCGTCGGCGACCTGCGCGTCGGGGCCGAGGTCGAGCTCGTCGTCGAGACGCTCTACGCCGACGACACCGGCGAGCGGTCGATCTGGCGCTGGAAACCCGTCACCGAGCTGGGCGAGGAGGGAGATCAGTGAGCGGCGACGTCGCCGTCCTCGGGGTCGGCATGCACCCCTGGGGCAAGTGGGGCCGGTCGTTCGTCACCTACGGCGTCCACGCCGCCCGCGCGGCCCTGGCCGACGCCGGTGTCGACTGGCAGGACGTCGACCTGGTCGTCGGCGGCGAGACGGTCCGCAACGGCTACGCCGGCTACGTCGCCGGCGCCACCTTCGCCCAGGCCCTCGGCTGGAACGGCGCCAGCGTCGCGACGTCGTACGCCGCGTGCGCCACCGGCGCCCAGGCGCTCGACACCGCCCGCAGCCGGATCCGGGCGGGCAGCAGCCGGATCGCGCTGGTGATCGGAGCCGACACCACTCCGAAGGGGTTCCTCGCGCCCAACGCGGGGGAGCGGTGGGACGACCCGGACTGGCTGCGGTTCCGCCTGCTGGGGATGACCAATCCGGCCTACTTCGCCATGTACGCCCGCCGCCGGATGGACCTCTTCGGCGCCACCGTCGAGGACTTCGCGGCGGTCAAGGTCAAGAATGCCGCGCACGGACTGGACAACCCCCACGCCCGCTACCGCAAGGCCGTGACTGCCGAGGACGTGCTCGGCTCCGCGGTCGTGGCCGACCCCCTCCACCTGCTCGACATCTGCGCGACCTCCGACGGCGCCGCGGCCGTCGTGCTCACGAGCACCGAGCACGCGAGCCGGCTGGGCGTCACCGACCCGGTGCGCCTCGGCGCGGTCTCCACGGTCACCCCCACGTTCCCCAACACGGTGCTCGACATGCCCAACCTGTCCACCGACGCCGCGGGCACGTTCGGGCAGCCGGCGACCCCGTTCAAGGAGTCGATCGCCCGGGCCGCCTACGAGGAAGCCGGAGTCGACCCCTCCGACGTCGACCTGGCCGAGGTCTACGACCTCTCCACCGCGCTCGAGCTCGACTGGATGGAGGACCTGGGGCTCTGCAAGCAGGGAGAGGCCGAGGCGCTCCTGCGGGCAGGTGACACCACGATCGGCGGAAGGATCCCGGTCAACCCGTCCGGGGGGCTCGCCTGCTTCGGCGAGGCGGTGCCTGCCCAGGCGCTCGCCCAGGTCTGCGAAGTGACCTGGCAGCTCCGGGGCCGGGCGACCGGCCGCCAGGTGGAGGGCGCCCGGGTCGGCATCACCGCCAACCAGGGCCTCTTCGGCCACGGCTCGTCGGTACTGCTGACCCGATGAGCGCCGACCGGACCGGCTACGTGCTGGTCGACCACCCGGTCCCGGAGGTCGCGGTCGTGACGCTCAACCGGCCGGAGCGGATGAACGCGATGGCCTTCGACGTGATGGTGCCGTTCCGGGACGCGCTCGTGGAGCTCGGCCACGACAACGCCGTGCGCGCGGTGGTCCTCACCGGCGCCGGCGACGGCTTCTGCTCGGGCGCCGACCAGGAGTCCGCCGGCGTGCCGCCCCACGTCGACGGCCTGACCCGCCCCGCCTACGCCCTGCGCTCGATGGAGCTGCTCGAGGACATCGTGCTCACCCTGCGCCGGCTGCACCAGCCGGTGATCGCCGCCGTCAACGGTCCGGCCATCGGCGGGGGGCTCTGCCTGGCCCTCGCCTGCGACCTGAGGCTCGCCGCGCCGACGGCGTACTTCCGCGCGGCGGGGATCACCAACGGCCTCACCGCCAGCGAGCTCGGCCTCAGCTTCCTGCTCCCGCGGGCGGTCGGCTCCACCCGCGCCGCCGAGATCATGCTCACCGGCCGCGACGTGGACGCCGGGGAGGCCGAGCGGATCGGCCTCGTCTCCTCGGTCCACGACGACGTCGTCGACGCCGCGGTGGAGACCGGCCGGCGGATCGCCCGCCTGTCGCAGCCGGGGGTCGAGCTGACCAAGAAGTCGCTGCACGCGGGACTCGCCGCCACCTCGCTCGACACCTACCTCACCTCCGAGGGCCTCGGCCAGCTCTACCTCCGGCTGCTGACCGGCAACTTCGAGGAGGCGACCCTGGCCCGGCGGGAGGGACGCGAGCCCCGGTTCACCGACGACCGCTGATCCGGGATCCGGGCACATCGGCCCGAAACGGGGGACCCTGCGCGAGCTGATGTGTCCGATGGTCGTGTCGTAGCTGGAGTCGTCGTACCCGGGAGCGGGGAGGCCTCGTGGACAGCGTCCTCGACATTGCACGGTGGCAGTTCGGGGTCATCACCGTCTACCACTTCCTGTTCGTACCCCTGACGATCGGGCTGACCGCCCTGGTGGCGTTCATGGAGACGCTCTGGCTGCGGACCGGGAACCCCGAGTGGCTCCGAATGACCAGGTTCTTCGGCAAGCTGCTTCTCATCAACTTCGCCATCGGCGTGGTCACGGGCATCGTGCAGGAGTTCCAGTTCGGGATGAACTGGTCGGACTACTCCCGGTTCGTCGGCGACGTCTTCGGGGCCCCGCTCGCGGTCGAGGCGCTGCTGGCGTTCTTCCTCGAGTCCACGTTCCTCGGGCTGTGGATCTTCGGGTGGGACAAGCTCCCCCGCGGCCTGCACTGCGCCTGCATGTGGATCGTGCACGTCGGCACGCTGGCGTCTTCCTGGTTCATCCTGGCCGCGAACTCGTGGATGCAGCACCCGGTCGGCTACGAGTTCAACCCCGACACGGGTCGGGCCGAGCTCACCGACTTCTGGGCGGTGATGACGAACAAGGTGCAGCTGGTGACGTTCCCGCACGTGATCACGGCGGCCTACATGGCCGGAGGGGCGTTCGTGCTCGGCATCTCGGCGTGGCTGTACGCCCGCAAGCGCTTCGAGGCCGACCGCGGGATGTACCGCCGCGGCATTCGCCTGGGAGCGGCGGTGACGCTGGTCGCCGGGCTCGGTGTCGCGGTGTCCGGCGACGTGCAGGGCAAGATCATGACCGACGTCCAGCCGATGAAGATGGCGGCCGCGGAGGCGCTCTACGACACCGAGGAGAGCTGCGCGCCGTTCTCCCTCTTCACGATCGGCACACCGGACGGCACGCAGGAGAAGTTCTCGATCACGGTCCCGTGTGTCCTGTCCTTCCTCGCCACGGGGCACTTCGACGGCAGGGTCGAGGGCATCAACGACCTACGGGCGCAGTACGAGGAGACGTACGGCCAGGATCCGGGAGCGACGTACTACTCGCCGGACGGCTACACGCCGATCATCCCGGTGACGTACTGGTCGTTCCGCTTCATGATCGGCTTCGGTGCGCTGGCCGGCGCCGGCGCGCTGCTGGTCCTGTGGCTCTCCCGCCGGGGGAGGGCGCCGACCGGGCGATGGTTCACGTGGTTGGCGATCGGTCTGCCGGTGGCGGCGGTGCTGGGCAGCTCGCTGGGGTGGATCTTCACCGAGATGGGCCGCCAGCCCTGGGTGGTGTTCGGACTGATGACCACCAGGAACGGCGTCTCGCCCGGGGTCGGGGTCGCCGAGGCGTGGATCTCCATCGCCTCGCTCACCGTCCTGTACGCCGTCCTGGCGGTCATCGAGATCGGCCTCCTGGCCCGGTTCATCCGCCGGGGCGCCGACCCCTTCGAGGAGCCGCCCTCGCCGTCGCTGGGCGGGGACGACGAAGACCGACCCCTGGCCTTCGCCTACTGAGAGGAGGACGTCATGGAGCTCAGCACCGTCTGGTTCATCCTCATCGCCGTCCTCTGGATCGGCTACTTCTGCCTCGAGGGCTTCGACTTCGGGGTCGGGATGCTGCTGCCGGTTCTCGCCCGCGACGACCGCGAGCGGCGCACCATGATCAACACCATCGGGCCGGTGTGGGACGGCAACGAGGTGTGGGTGCTGACCGCCGGCGGCGCGACGTTCGCGGCGTTCCCCGAGTGGTACGCAACCCTGTTCAGCGGCTTCTATCTGCCGCTGCTGCTGATCCTCCTCGGCCTGATCGTGCGCGGCCTGGCGTTCGAGTACCGCCACCAGCGGCCCGGGGCGGAGTGGAAGGCGTGGTGGGACCGGGCGCTCCTCATCGGCTCGCTGCTGCCCGCGATCCTCTGGGGGGTCGCGTTCGCCAACATCGTGCGCGGCGTGCCCATCGACGCCGACAAGGAGTTCACCGGCAGCCTGCTCACCCTGCTCAATCCGTTCGCCCTCCTCGGTGGGCTGGTCACGCTGCTGCTGTTCCTGGCCCACGGCGCGATGTTCCTCGGGCTGAAGACCGACGGCGACCTCCGGCACCGGTCCCGGCGGCTCAGCGTCCGGCTCGGTCTCGCGGCCGCTGTCGCGGCGGTCGTCTTCCTGGTCTGGGCACAGGTGATCGCCGGTGACCTCGGGTCGGGGGTGCTGTTCGTGCTCGCAGCGCTCGCGCTGGTGGGCGGCGTCGGCATGGCCGTCCGCGGGCGTGAGGGCTGGGCGTTCGCGGGTACGTTCGCGACGATCGCGCTCGCCGTCGCCGGCCTGTTCGTGGCGCTGTTCCCGGACGTGATGCCCTCGACCACCTCGGCCGTGTTCTCGCTCACCACGACCAACGCATCCGCCACCGACTACACGCTCACGCTGATGACGTGGGTGGCCGTGATCTTCGTGCCCATCGTGCTGGCCTACCAGAGCTGGACCTACTGGGTCTTCCGGCGCCGGATCGCCGTGCACCACATCCCCGAGCACGCCGAGCAAGCCGCCTCGTGAGACCCACCGACCCGCGGCTGCGGCGCCAGCTCGCGCCCGCCCGGCGTGAGCTGGCCCTCGTGCTGGTCGCGGGGGTCCTGGGCAGCCTGCTGCTCATCGGTCAGGCCGGCGCGGTCACCGGGCTGGTGCTGGCCGCGCTGGAGGGGTCCGGAGTCGAGGGCTGGGCGCTGGCGGTGCTCGCGCTGTTCGTGGCCCGGGGACTGGTCGGCTGGGTCGGCGACCTCGCGGCCGCGCGCGCCGCGTCCGTGGTCGGCACCGGACTTCGTCGCCGGATCGTCCGCGCCATCCTCCGGGTGGGTACGACGCGTCCCGGCGGGGAGCTGGCCACGCTCGCCACCCGGGGTGCGGCGGCCGCGGAGCCGTACCTCACCCGGTACCTGCCCGCGCTGGTCCTGGCCGGGATCCTGCCCTGCCTGACCCTGGTCGCGATCGCGGTGCTGGACCCGATGTCGGCGCTGATCGTGCTGGTCACCCTGCCCCTCATTCCCGTCTTCGGCATCCTGGTCGGGCTCACCACCCGGGACCGGGCGCGAGCGCAGTGGCGAGCCCTGGCCTCGCTGTCGGGACACTTCCTGGACGTGATGCGCGGGCTGCCGACCCTGGTCGCGTTCGGGAGGGCGCGGGCCCAGTCGGCATCCATCGGGGAGTACACCGACCGCTACCGCCGCCGTACCCTGCAGACGCTGCGCGTCGCCTTCGCGTCCTCGGCGGTCCTCGAACTGGTGGCCACCATCTCCGTCGCGCTGGTGGCGGTCACCGTGGGGCTGCGGCTCGCCTCCGGGTCGCTGGACCTGCGGACCGCCCTGGTCGTGCTCCTGCTGGCCCCCGAGGCGTACTGGCCGCTGCGGCGAGTCGGCGCCGAGTTCCACGCCGCGGCAGAGGGTGTCGCGACGTTCGAGGCCGCAGCCGAGCTCGACCCGGGCCGCGAGGTCGCCACCGGTGGCTCCGGCACGGGCGACCTCGAGGTCGAGCGGCTCGGTGTCGTCCACCCCGGGCGCTCGGTCCCCGCCCTCGACGACCTCTCGCTCGTCGTCCCGGAACGCGGGGTCACCGCCGTCGTCGGGCCCTCCGGCTGCGGAAAGTCGACGCTGCTCGCGGTGCTCGCCGGCCTGCTGGCGCCGACCGAGGGCCGGGTCCGCGCCGGTGGCCGCCGGGTCGGTGGGCGGGAGTGGCGCTCGCAGGTGGCCCTGCTTCCCCAGCGCCCCGTGTTCGTGGCCGGGAGCCTGGCCGACAACCTGCGCCTCGGCGCACCGGACGCAAGCGAGGAACGGCTCTGGGAGGCCCTACGACGCGTCGCCCTCGCCGAGCAGGTGCGCGCCCTGCCCGACGGCCTCGACACCCCGCTCGGCGAGGACGGCACCACGCTGTCCGGCGGCGAGCGAGCCCGGCTGGCGCTCGCGCGAGTCCTGCTCGCGGACCGGCCCTGGGTGCTGCTCGACGAACCGGCCGCCCACCTCGACGAGCACACGGAGGGAGTCGTCGCGCAGACGGTCGCGGAGCTGGGACGCAGCCGCGGCGTGGTCGTCGTCGCGCACCGGCCCGCCCTCATCGACCTGGCCGACCGGGTAGTGGCGCTGCCCGCCCCGATGGAGCCTGCGGAGGCTCCGGCGCGCCCGGTGACCGCCCAGCCGACGCGACCGGCGCCGGTCACCCCGTCGGGCGGTCCCGTCCCGGACCCCGGACCGGGTGTCGGTGGGCTGGGCAGCTCGGCGATCCTCGGCGGGCTCGCGTCAGCGTCTGGCGTCGCGCTCACCGCCACCGCGGGGTGGCTCATCGTCCAGGCGTCGTACCAGCCGGCGATGCTCACCCTCCTCGTGGCGATCGTGGGCGTCCGCGCGTTCGGTCTGGCCCGCCCGCTGCTGCGGTACGCCGAGAGGATCCGGTCGCACGACGTCGCGCTGCGGCTGCTGGCGCGGCGGCGGGTGGCGGTGTACGACGCGGTGGTGCCGCTCACGCCCGGCGCGCTCGGCCGGCGCCGGGGCGACGTCCTGGCCTCGATCGTCGATGACGTCGACGGTGTCGTGGACCGGGAGCTGCGGGTGCGGCTGCCGGTGCGCGGGTTCGTCCTGGCGGCGGCGCTGGCAACCGCGGTGGCGACCGCCCTGGCCCCGGCGGCAGGGGTGGTCGTGGCAGCCACCTGCGCGGCCGCCGGCGGGCTCGGGTACGGCGTCGCCCGCGCTGGTGCCTCGCGAGCGGAACGGGAAGCCGTGCTGGCCCGGGCGGCGCTGTCGCACACGGTCGTCGAGGCGACCCAGACCGCCACCGAGCTGGTCATGTGGCAGGCGGAGGACCGGGCCGTCGCGGCCGTGGTCGCGGCCAGCCGCACGCTCGGGAGGCGCACCACGCGGGCCGCGGCCTGGCAGGCCCTCGCCCGTGCGCTGGTGCTGGCGCTCGGTGGGGCCGGCGTGGCGACGATGGCACTGGTCGCCGCGCCACTGGTCGCGGACGGATCGATCTCCGGCCCGGTCCTGGCGCTGCTGGTCCTGCTGCCGCTGGCCCGGGGAGAAGTCGCTGCCGACCTGACCGTGGCCGGTGCGCTGGCCGGCCGCACGCGAGCGGCGGAGGAGCGGCTGGCCGAGCTGGCGGCCCGGCGCCCGGCGGTGACCGATCCGGAGGTTCCGGAGGCGGCGGAAGACACGGACCTGCGAGCGTCCGGCGTCGTGGCCGCGTGGGGCGACCGGCTGGTCCTGGACGACGTCTCGCTCGAGCTGGGTCCCGGCGAGCGGGTGGGCGTGGTCGGGCCCTCCGGCTCCGGCAAGAGCACCCTTGCCGCGCTGCTGCTCCGGTTCGTCGACCCGGTGGGCGGCCGGATCGCGCTGGGCGGGCGGGACCTGGCCGCGCTCGCTCTCGACGACGTGCACGACCGGGTCGGACTGGTCGACGACGACCCACACGTCTTTGCCACGACCGTCGCCGAGAACGTCCGGCTCGCCCGCCCGGCCGCGGGCGACGACGACGTGGACGCGGCGCTGCGGCTGGCCCGGCTCGGGCCCTGGCTCGACGGCCTCCCCGAGGGCATCCACACCTGGGTGGGCGACGGCCACGCCGAGGTCTCGGGAGGCGAGCGCGCCCGACTGGCCCTGGCCCGTTCGCTGCTCGCCGACCAGCCCGTGCTCGTCCTCGACGAGCCCACGGCGCACCTGGACCACGCGACCGCGGAGCTGGTGACCGCGGAGGTGCTGCGCGCCGCGGCCGGGCGCTCGCTGGTGTGGATGACCCACGACGGCGAGGGGCTGGACCGGATGGACCACGTGCTCGATCTGGGCGACCGACCGGTTTCCGGCCGTGGGCTAGCGTTCAACGGGTGATGGCACCCACGATCAAGACCGTCGGTGAGCTCCGCGCGAGCGGCCACGTCCACAAGCACCTCCGCGAGGAGATCCGGGACAACCTGCTGGCGATGCTCGCCGCCGGCGAGGATCCCTGGCCCGGGCTGCACGGCTTCGACGACACGGTC
The DNA here is from genome assembly GCF_035703625.1 of Nocardioides sp. GTDB lineage: Bacteria > Actinomycetota > Actinomycetes > Propionibacteriales > Nocardioidaceae > Nocardioides. Next base: position 24,692 of record NZ_DASSXS010000205.1, read on the forward strand.
ATCCCCCAGCTCGAACGGGCACTGATCGCCGGTCACGACGTCGTACTCCTCGGGGAGCGCGGCCAGGGCAAGACCCGCGTCCTGCGCACGCTGGTCGGGCTCCTCGACGAGTGGACGCCGGTGATCTCCGGCTCCGACCTCGGCGAGCACCCCTACGATCCGGTCACCGTCGGCAGCCGCCGCCGCGCGGCGGAGCTGGGCGACGACCTCCCCATCGCGTGGCGGCACCGCGACGAGCGGTACGCCGAGAAGCTCGCCACCCCGGACACCTCGGTGGCCGACCTGATCGGCGACGTCGACCCGATGAAGGTCGCCGAAGGCCGCACCCTCGGCGACCCCGAGACCATCCACTTCGGCCTGATCCCCCGCAGCCACCGGGGGATCGTGGCGATCAACGAGCTTCCCGACCTGGCCGAGCGGATCCAGGTGGCGATGCTCAACGTGATGGAGGAGCGCGACATCCAGATCCGCGGCTACGTGCTGCGCCTGCCGCTCGACGTGCTGGTCGTGGCCAGCGCCAACCCGGAGGACTACACCAACCGCGGCCGGATCATCACCCCGCTGCAGGACCGGTTCGGCGCGGAGATCCGGACCCACTACCCGACCGAGCTCGAGGACGAGATCGCGGTGATCCGGCAGGAGGCCCACCTCACCGCCGAGGTGCCCGCCTACCTGCTGGAGATCCTGGCCCGCTTCACCGGCAACCTCCGCGAGTCCAGCAGCGTCGACCAGCG